>DASXRE010000295.1:0-11532 GCA_036506775.1 Pyrinomonadaceae bacterium
TTTACCCGAATCACCCGGGCGGCTACCAACTCCTTGCCGCGCGTCTCTGGATCAAAACACTCTACGAATCGCGCCGTTTGCAGGTCTCGCTTTACAGCTCTGAATCGTTCTACGTAAACGGCGACGACAAGGTCGATCCGAAGATCATTACGGAGTTTCGCAACCTCACTCGCGAAGCCAAGCGGCTCGCAGAAGCCAGACTGAAACAGGAACCGAAGAACATCGAGGCCCTCGACTTCCTCGCGAACACGGAAGGTTTGAAAGCCGCCTTCGAAGAAGCAGTCGAGCGCCGTCACTACGCCGCGTTGCGCGATGGCAACGACGCCGTCGATCATCATCGAGAAGTATTGAAGCTCGATCCGAAATACATCGATGCGCAGATCACCATCGGACTTTATGAATACGTGGTTGGCTCGCTGCCGTTGCCGGTGAAGATCATTGCCGGTGCGACCGGCTTTCGTGGTTCAAAGAAGCGTGGTCTGAAGCTGCTCGAACAGGTAGCGCAGGAAGGCCGTTGGGCACAGGACGATGCGAAGACAGTTCTCGTATTGCTCTACACGCGTGAAAAGCGTTTCGCGGAAGCGGTGAGGCTGACGCGTGAGTTGAGCGCAAAGTATCCGCGCAATTATCTGTTGCGCCTCGAAACCGCTGATGCGCTCGTTTCGCTCGCGGCGCAGAAGCGAAAAGAGAACGATGCCGCGGGCGCGGTTCAGGCGGAGAAGGAAGCATTCGCAACTTTCGATGAGATGCTGCGCGATCGCAACGTGCGCGAAACGGCCGGTCGGGCGCTGGATCTGATTCACTTCAAATACGGCGAGGCGCTGCTTACGGCGGGTGCGAGTGAACGCGCGGCGAAGGAGTTTCTTGCTACGACGAAAGTCGATCATGCGGAGCCGGGACTGGTGACTATGGCCCATCTCTATGCCGCCCGTGCTTACGACGTGGGCGGGAAACGAGAGGAAGCGTTGGCGCAATACAAGGAAGTGCTTGCACGTCCAAACGTCTACGACGCGCACGATGAAGCAAAACGCGGCATACGCCAGGCATACAAGGCCCAGGCGATTGGGAAGCCGCAGGACGTGGAACAGCAATTTAACTAAATCCGTGAATAAAGTAGCTGGCAATGGTCGTTCGGGTGAATCGCGGGCACGGCGCCTCCTGCTCTGTCTCGACGGCGTGCCTCACAAGTTAATCGAAACTGCACGCCAGCGCGGACTCTTCGACGCGTTCAACCCACCCTCACGTCTGCTCTCACCGTTTCCCACCATGACCAACGTCGCCCTTTCAGCGATGCTCGGCGCAACACCGCCGCCCGGCTACGAAAGTCTCTACTTCGATCGCAAGGCGCGCGAACTTCGTGGCGGGATCAAGAAATATCTCGGGCGCCGCACGCCCGACAAAATCCCTTCGTCGTACATGGACGATCTTGATTACCAGGAGCCGTTGCCGTTCGAGTTTTTGATTTACGTAGCGCCGGAGTCGGTTTGGCGAGCGGACATGCAGCGGTTTCGCGAACGCTTCCGCAACGCGCCCCAGACGCGCGACTATTTCGCGTTTCTTAAAGCGACTGACGGTCTGTTGCACAGCCAGGGCCCGGCGCGTCTCGGTGTGGCGCTGGAGTCGCTCGACAAGATTCTCAAAGAGATTCGCACTTACTGCGGCAACGAAACTGAGATCGTGATGTTCTCGGACCACGGCATGAATCTGGAAGAGAATCGACGTGTTCCGCTCGCCTCGACGTTACGCAGCAAAGGTTTTGAAGTGGTGATTCCGGCTTTTGGTCTTTGCAGCTACGTGGCGGTTTATTGTAACGAGGAAGTTATTCCGGAGGCCGCGCGTGCGAGCGTGGATGTTAGTGGGGTTGACTTTGCGGTTTACAAGGACGGTGATCAGGTTGTTATTGAAAGCGAACGGGGACAAGCGAGAATCAAACGTGAGAGTGAGAGTTTTGAGTACGTTGCTGTTAGCGGAGACCCGCTGGAGCTAGGCTGTTTTGGACAGGGATTCAAGACGGATAAAAGCTGGTTTGAAAAAACTGCGGGGCATCATTATCCGGATGCGGTCGCGAATATTTATAAATCGATTTTCACCCCACGGGTAAAACACACCGCCGACATCCTCATCAGTTTGAAAGACGGTTATTACTACGGCTGGTCGCCGTTTGGTCGTTTCGTGCGGCTGGCCGCGACGCACGGAAACGCATTGCAGGCGAGCTCGAATGCCTTTCTCATGAGCACTCATCGAGAGTTCCCGCAGTTTGTGCGAGCTGATTCCGCGAAGGCGTTGTTGCGTGGTTAGGTTGTCCTTTGTATTGTTGCTCGCATGACAACGGCGGCGGTCGAAACATTCTCTCTCGTCAAACAGTTCGGCGATTTCGTAGCCGTCGATCACATCAATCTTCAGGTCAACCGCGGCAGCTTTTTCGGATTTCTCGGTCCGAACGGTGCGGGCAAGTCGACCACGATCAAAATGCTCACCGGTCTGCTCGCACCCACCAGCGGCAAGTTGCGCGTACTTGGTTTCGACATCGCCGAGCAGCCGATGGAAGTGAAACGAAGAATCGGCGTCGTGCCGGAAGATCTTAACTTGTTTGAACGGCTCACCGGCGCGGAGATGCTCGCCTTCACCGGCCGCATGTACGGCCTGCAACGCGACGAGATCGCGCAACGTTCAAAAGAGCTACTCGAGCTGATGGAACTTCAGGACGATCCGAAGAAGTTGATCATCGAGTACTCACACGGCATGAAGAAAAAACTCGCACTTGCTTGCGCGTTGATTCATCGTCCCGAAATCCTCTTCCTCGACGAGCCTTTCGAAGGTGTCGATGCGATCGCCTCGCGGACGTTGAAGGATCTGTTGTCACGACTCACCACGCGCGGTCTGACAGTGTTTCTCACATCGCACGTTCTCGAGATCGTCGAACGTCTCTGCACAGACATCGCCATCATCGCGCAAGGAAAACTACTCGCTTCCGGTTCACTGAATGAACTGCGCCAGGGCATCCGGCTCGCAGACGACGGCGAGGGACCAGTCTCGCTTGAGGAGTATTTCATTCACGTCGTGGGCGGCACGCGCAGCGCGGGTGAAGAAGAGGTGCTGCAATGGCTGACGTGACGGCGGAAACCATTGGATTGCCTTATGCGCAGAAGGCGCGGAGATAAGTTAGCCAAGGGCGAGCGCGAAGCGCGCTGCCCCTGGATCAGTTGGCGAAAATGATTGAGGCCGGAACGGGCCGACAGAAACGAGGCGAGCCACATATCTCTCGCCCGTTCCGGGCTGCTCGCCATTTTCTTGATTCCAGGGGCTGCGTGCTCCGCTTCGCTTCGCACTTGCCCCTGGCTACCTTCTCACCGCCCCTTCGGCGCTCCACCCTCCAGTGCGCCACCGAAGCCTGTATCGAACTGTTCGTTATCTGTTCCTCGGAGTGGCACCTTCGAGGAGCTATAACGGGTGCCATTTCGCACTCCAAGGGCAGATCAACGGCCCATTGCAGAAAAGTCTTGGCCTGTCTGGCCCACCTCGGCTAGAATCCTTGGCGGCAGGTCTCCTTACCCGTCCCAAAGTTCTCGACCTTCCAGCCCAGATCTTTCCTGATTTTCTTCTCAAACTCGTTCTCCCGAAACGAGGTCCCAGTTTATGGATTCGAATGTCGGCTTGGCCATTCAGTGCGTTGGCATCCTCCTGATCACCCTGCTCTCTCTCTTCATCCGCTCGTCAATCAAGAGCCGGTCTCTCAAGTACTGGACCGCTGCGTGGGCCAGCCTGTCAGTGGCGCTTGTCAGTCTCTTCATCGCCTTTCACGTTCAACCACATCAGAAGCCCTTCTACTCGCTCTACTTTCTGGGTGAGTATCTCTTCGGGCTCTTCTTCATCGCCGGCTGCCATATCCAGGTGTCGGGCGTGGCGCTGCACAGGCGAAATGTCTACTTTCTCATTCCCGCTTTTGTGGTAGCGCTCGTCTTGCCGCACGCTTCCCGCGACTTCAACGATCTCTTCATGATTCACGCGGTCATCGTGGCGGCGTTGTTCATGACTTCCTTTCTGATACTCCTGGGAGGATTCAGGAGGGATGAACGCACTCCCGGGGTTCGTGTGATGTGGACGGCGCTGCTGCTTTTGACCCTTGGCTTTCTGCATTACGTCCCGGTGTTTGGCGCGCGCAAAGGATTGTGGGGAGTCACGGTACCGGCCGCGTACTTGCAGTACACGTCGGTTTTCGATCTGCTCTTCGAGACACTGCTCGGCTTCGGCACGGTGATGGTGCTGATGGAAAGTGTGCGCCGCGAGCTTGAACTTGCAAACCGCAGTTTACTCGATGCGCGCGACAAGCTTGAACTGCTGGTCCAGATGGATCCGTTGACTGAAGCACTCAACCGGCATGCGTTTCATTCGCTGTTGCGACGGCCTGAGAAAGGTGAGGAGACGAAGACGTCCGGCAGCGTGGCAGTGATCGACATCGACAACCTTAAACCGATCAACGATACGTTTGGGCACACGGTCGGCGACAAGGCAATCCGCGCTGTTGCGCGCGCGATGCGATCATTGGTGCGCGCTGACGATATGTTGTTTCGCTGGGGCGGTGACGAGTTTCTCGTGCTGATGTTCAATCTGCCGCAGGCGGAAGCGTCGCGGCGCATGGAGAAGCTGAACGAGATTCTGGAAGACAATTGCCGCCGCTGGACCAGCGTGCCGATTACGGTGACGGTTTCCTACGGCGTGGCGGGATTTGCTTCGCTAACCGATCTAGGCGGTGCAATCGAAACCGCGGATAAACAGATGTACGCCCGACGGCACGAGGCGCGCGGAATCATCAGAGTCGCTGACTTACAGCAGTTAGAGGTGTAGTACCTCCTTGGAGTGCGGCGACTGGTAGTCGCTTTGGTCTGTGGGCACAAAGGCGGAAGTAAAGCGGTGACAAGTCCCCGCACTCCAGGGAGACGACCAGCTTGCGGTCCTTCTTTGACGCTAGGGGGCTTCGACGATCAGCTCACGACCGAACGTGAAGTTCGGACGCTTCCGTCCTTTCAAGTACTTCGCGGCGGTCTGTGAAAGTGAAGTTATCAATATCGGGAGCGCTATGGTTGCATCGCAGGGGACGTAAGCGGTGTGTGCGCCGCGGGCCAGTTTTCCGTAAATCAATCCTTCGTCAAACGACACCGCATTAGATCTGCCGCCAGGATGCGCGGAGTCAGTCGCGATCTGAATGGCGTACTTGTGCCCGTGGTGATGTTCCTTCTGCAGGAACGACGGCGTGGTGGCCTGTTGAATAAAGCTTTTCGTAGTGCCGCCACCCATGTTGATGATCCCCGAAACGCGCGACTGCGCCATCACGGTCATCATATCGAGCACGTCCTGAATGATGTCGAACATGAAGTTGTTCTTCTTTTCGAAGCGAGCGCCGGCGATGCCGACCGACAGTCCGCTGTCCGCGATCGCCGGACAGAAAACAGGCACGCGCGATTTGTAAGCAGAAGTCAGAATGCCGTCTTCGGAAGCGATCTCGGCGAGTTCGCGGCCGAGCAGATGCAGAAACTCACGCGCTGAGTAGGCGCGGGATTGATCCAGTTGATTGGTAAAGCCGCCGATCCACTCCTTCGCTTCGCGATACTCTTCATCGCTCGCGAGTAAGTCCCACATGCGGCTGATCTGCGCCGACTCCAACTCTGCATCAGTCATGCTCGGATGGGCCTGGAAGTGATAACGCCCGAGCGTCTCGTGAAGATCGTGAAACAACATCGAACCCGAGAGGACCAGCACGTCAACGAAACGATTCTTGATTACGTAGGCCAGCAGCCGTCGCATGCCCGCGGGAATAAGCGCCCCGGACGCGGCGACGATGATAGTGGTGTTGTCGCCGAGCATGTCGAGCCAGATGCGATGGGCCTCGGCCAGTTGGCGGCCGCCAAAGCCTGTGCCTTCCATTTTTTCGAGGAGTCCGGCCACCGAACGATCGCGGTCCACCTGAACGGGGCGCGTGGGAGTGGTCAGGTACTTCGATGCTTTTGGTTTTCGTTGAGTGACCATGCAGGTTGTTCCCTCAGCCACTGATTACACTGATCTGTGTAACTGGTGGTTAGTAGTCCGTGCGTCTGCGCGAACGTGTCTTTACTCCATTGACGGCGAGATACGTGTAAGCGTCGTAACGTGATTCATAGAACTGGGCCAACTCGGCGCCTTCAGCTTCGCTCAGCTCGCCGTCCTTTACGCGGCGGTTGATCAAACGCCGGAAGCCGTCGTGCAAATAACTGCGCTCGTAGCGCGCGCGTTCGGCCGCGCTGCCGACCGTCGTTCCTTTAATAACCTTCTTGATGAGAAAACCTTCTTCGTCGATGTGAATGTGCGCTTCGTGCGGCGCGCCGAAGAGGTTGTGATTGTTTCCCATCACTTCCTGATACGCGCCGACCAGCAGGAACGCGAGATAGTACGGCTCGTCAGGATTCAGCGAGTGCAACTCGAGCACCTGCTTCACGTCGTGCAGGTCGACAAACTTGTCGACGATGCCGTCTGAGTCGCAGGTGATGTCGCACAGCGTCGTATACTCCGTCGGCGGCTTGTTGAGATGGTGAATCGGCACGATCGGAAAGAGTTGATCGAGCGCCCAGTGGTCGGGCACCGAACGAAATACCGAGAAGTTGGTTAGATACTTGGCGCAAAGCAGCCGCCGCAGTTCGCCAAACTCTTCCGAGACGTATTTTGCCTGTTGCGCATATTTGTCGGCGCGTTCGCAAACGTCCCAGAAAAGCACTTCACCCTTCGCGCGATCTTCAAGTGAGATCAATCCGAGATTGAACAACGTAAACAGCTCTTCGCGATGTTCGAGCGCATCATGGTAGTACTCGCGATAATTCTTGACGGTGATTGAGTCGCGCAGATCGCCGAGTTCGATGACGACTTGCGGATCGTCTTCGCCAATCTCAATCGGCGTGATGTCTTCAACGACGGTTTCAATCTCGTCGAGCACGTTGGTCACGAGAATCGCGTGATACGCAGCGAGGTAGCGTCCCGACTCCTGGATGATCGTCGGATTCGGCACGTTCTCGTCGTCGCATACTTGCTTGATGGTATAGATGACGTCGTTGGCAAACTCCTGCGCCGTGTAATTCGCCGAGGAGTCAAACGCTGTCTTCGAACCGTCGTAATCGACCGCCATGCCGCCGCCCACGTCAAGCAAGTCGATCGGCACCTTCATCTGGTAGACCTTGGCGTAGACGCGCGCGGCTTCTTTCATCGCATTCTTGATGCGCTTGATGTCGGTGAGCTGCGAGCCGATGTGGAAGTGAAGGAGCTTCAGCATGTCCACCCGGCCGGCTTCTTCGAGCCGGCGGATGACTTCCAGCAACTCGGTCGTCGTTAGACCAAACTTGGCGGCTTCGCCACCGGATTTCTCCCAGCGGCCGGAGCCTTTTGAATAGAGCTTGACGCGCATGCCGAGCATCGGCAATGGCCCGTCTTCACGTTCCGCGACATTCAACACGTGATCGAGTTCGTTCAGTTTTTCGATCACAATCACGACCTTCTTTCCGACTTTCGCGCCGGCAAAAGCGAGCTCGATAAACTCCTGATCCTTGAAACCATTCAGGACCAGCAGGCTGTCGGCGGGTTGTTCAAGCGCGAGGGCGGCGTAGAGTTCGGCTTTGGAACCGGCTTCCAGACCGAAGTCGTAGCGCGAGCCCTCGCGGAGATATTCTTCGACCACCGCGCGTTGCTGGTTTACCTTCATCGGGTAAACACACATGTGCGCGCCCTGGTAATCAAACTCGCGAATCGAGCGGCTAAACGCGCGTTGCAGTTTTCTTACCTGGGCGGCCACGAGTTGCGGAAAGCGCAGCAGCACGGGCGCGGTGATTCCGCGCTTGGCAAGGTCGTCGATAATCTCTTTGAGGTCCGCCGAGCGGGGATCGCCTTCGACGGGTCTAACGATGAGATTTCCCTTCCGGTTTACATCAAAGTAGCCAGCACCCCAGTTTTCGATTCCATAAATTTCGAGCGTTTGCTCGATTGCCGTGGTCAATTGGCGGTCTCCTGCCTTCGAACTAAGACTTGAATGATATGAATTACGTCAGAAACGTAGATGAACATTTTCCCGAATCGAGTTGCGGAGTTGTGTTTGGGTGGAACGCTTTAGTCGCAATGTAGCAGAAAATGGCCGCTGCGGTCTATAACTTTTTTGTTTCGTGATCCGCTATAAAATTGTGAATTTCCGCGAAAACATTGAGGGTTTGGCGACGATTAGCCGAGGTAGGTGGAGGAGGGCCGAGGGCGAACCACGTGGCTATTCGCGGATAAGTTTCACGGTTTTCCACTCAATTGTCTGGCCTCCGCTGATACTCAGCGACTGTTGCACAGTCTTGTAACCAGGCACCGCGATAGTCACGTCGTATTCTCCCTGCGGAACGGTAACACTCAGATTTTTGGATCTAAACGACGTTCCCGGGCCGCTTGTAAGCACGAAGTGAAGATTAGGTTTGCCACCAGTAATTGGTTTGTTCGATTCGTCGACGAAGCCGATATCGAGATGACCCGCGGGAACTGCAAACCACAACTCGATCTGACCTGAACTGCCGCCGGGTGATTTTGAATACCTCGGATTGTAAGCCGCTTTCCAGTTGGTTCGGCTGAGACTCTTCAGGGTATTGAGCAGATCTGCGGGTAGCGTCTGCTCTTTTTGTGGCGGCGTAAAGTAACGCAATTCGCTGTCCCACTTGGGTGGGTTAGAAGCAACACTCGGATTGCCGAATACCACGTAGCCCTGCCTTCGGAGGGCGCTTGAAATCCTGTCAGCAATGCTGTGTTGACTTTCATCCGCAAGATAGATGTTGAACCTGAGAGGTAGTTTGGCCGCGAGGTTTGGATCTGATTGGACAGCCGAGTCCATTGTTACTAAGAAGTTAGGATCGGCCTGCGCTGCTTCCGTGATGGCCTCCTTCGCAGCATCTTTGATGGCGCTGTTTTCTGACTGACGCTGAGCCGCGACTAGCAATAATAAAAATTCCGACGGCAAATTACCTTCCTTGCGCCAGTCGCGAATTTTGCGAATAGCGTCGAGCTTGGCGTCATCATCCGAACCCATCAAGGGCTTGATTATGGATTGAAGTCGTTCTCGTTGTTCCTCGGCCAGCTTAGCTCTACCCTGGGCAAGGAATGTTTGTTGTTCGCTTTGGTAGGCTTGTTTGCGGGCAATTCCGCTTTCACGTTCTGCAGTCGCCGTTTTTCTGGCAAAGTAGGCTATTACTACGAGAGCGACTAGAGCTATTAATATTACCAATCCCTGGAGCCACACAATCTTGCGCAAGACGAGCTTTCGGCGACGTTCCTCCATCGCTTCCTTCGTCACCCGATCAAGTTCGCGTTGTCTGGACCGTTCCTTAATCCAGGAAACGAGGTACTCGCTCGCGAGCTCATAAAAAAAGAGTTCCCGGTGTCGCTCACGCCGCACAATCTGATTTCGACAGAGTTCATTCAGGACCATGTCGACTTGATGCTCAGACATCCCCTCGTTCTTCCCGGTAACTTTCAAGTCCGCTCCTGACACGATGTTCCTCGTGTTTGAACCAGTCAACATTTCGGCCAGCAGAGCAACTGCCTTGTCCTGCAACTCTGGAGGAAACTGGCCCACCACGCCCGCCGCGTATTCCTCGAGTAAGCCTTTGGCCCGTTTTTCACGATAGCGTGCTTCCGGGTCCCTCGAACGCCACAAGAGCAGACAAACAATCTGGAGCTCAGAGAGGTTTATCAAATGGTTGTCGCTGAGTTCGCTCAGGTCGGCAGCGATACCCTTGGCGAGCTCCTCGGTGAGTTCCGATCCACTCTCTTCGGTGTCCTTGAAATGAGCACGCAGTTCCGGAGTGACGAAGGGTTGGCGAATAATCTCTGCTAGCGCTGAAACATGAGGCGGCACTAGCCGCAGTGCCTGATCTATCAACTCGGGACAATAGTCGAACAGCAAATCGAGCTTCGCTAGAAAGTCTTCGCGAAAAACGAAAACAATCTTGAGCGGCAGATTCGTGTCGTGTATGAGTGTTACCAGCGCATCGAGAATCTTTCGTTGCAAGTGGCGGAGGTCTTCTCCAGTGGCTGGAGATTGCTGTGAACGCTGCCGGGTTTCAAACAGCGTGATGAATTCTTCAAATTGGTCGAAGATCAGGAGCGGCCGTGGAGCGGTCGATTCATAGATCAGGCCGTCACCAAAGTTTTCCGGATCGGTGGTCTGGAGGTCGGGGCGCGAACACGCTTCGGAGAGCTGCTGTGCAAAGGCTCCCAACGACAACTCAAAGCTCTCTGAGTCTGGACCAGAAATCTTGTCTGGTGCGGTAATCGGGTGGAACGTCGACGGCAAGTAAGTCGGGTTTGGTCCATCTTGCTGAACTATGCGCTCAACGCGAATCTCTCGATCGACGAATGGTTGTACGCGCAGCCGGTTGGGAACGTAGTTGTCTTCCAATGCTTGCGGTAGCAGGCCGGCGTTTATTAACGACGATTTGCCAGCACCCGACTCACCATAGAGCAGCATCGCGCGATAGAGAGTCACCTTTGAAAGCAACTCCCACGTTTCATCATCACGAGCCGCGAAGAGCAACTGGTCTATGAACCGGAAGGGCTCGATTCCTCGATAAGGGGCGTCCGGCAGCGGGGGTGATACGACTAATGTACTGCTCACTGAGGCATGTCCTGGCCAGTTACGGCTCTATAGAGATCAGGAACGAATTCCCAGAGATTTTTTTCGATGAATCGGATGTGGCGTCGACGTTCCTGCCAAAGGTCTCGGATAAGCACATCGGGTTGAGAATCAACCGAGTAAGTCGGTGGAACTATTGCATCGTCCAACTTCCATCGCAACGATTTGAAGAGGAGACGAAGGTTGTAATCCTTTAGACGATAGCCGATGAATAAGGTTGGCCACCTTCTTAAGTGGGTCAACATTATTTCTCCGATCGGCCTATGCTTCCGCTTGTCAGTCATTCGGAGAACGAACTGAATGTAATCCTCATCTGTGATTACGATTGATTTTTCGTCGATGATGTCGCCATGAATCTTCAGCAGGTACGGACGCGCACTGGATGGTTCCTTTTCGCAGTCTTTAGTGGGTACATTGCTATCCGACGAGTAAACACACTTGTCGAACTGTGCTCGGATCTTTGCTACCTCAGCTTCAGATTTTCCCTCGGCGCGTGCGCGCTCCTGCGCGACTTGGTGTAGGGCTTCTTCGTAAAGCAGGTCATAGTTGGTAGTGATAACGAGAGGAAATCCCAAGCGGGCCAATCCCCTAAGTACCGGTGAAGGCTCGCAATCCGTGTAGACCGCGTCTTTCACCTCATCCACGAGCAGATTCCTAAACTGAAACCTCCACTCGTAATACCAGGAAACGCGCTGAAGATTGTATCGATCTGCTTCCGGATATCCGCTTTTGGCCGCAAGCAACTGCGAAAGCTTCGCACCGATCAGCGGACATTTGTTGGCGGGGTATTGATATACCGACGGGGAAGGTGGTGCCACGTGTATCGCTGAACCCAGAAACAGAATGCATTTCTTCTC
>DASXRE010000296.1:0-28104 GCA_036506775.1 Pyrinomonadaceae bacterium
GCCGGCAGCTTGCGCGGCTTGCGCACAGGCACGAACCCCGCGCCGAGGTGATACGCCAGCGCGGGCGCGAAAATAAATCCGCGAGCCTCGATGCCCAACACTGAGTCAACGCGCTCGCCTTCAAATTCCGACGCGAGCGCATCAACCGTATTGCGCAACCCTTCAGGGTGTTTGAGCAGCGTCGTGATGTCATAAAAATTAATGCCGGGTTTCGGAAAATCCGGCACTTCACGAATTAGCGATTTGAGATGGTTCATGTATCGTTTGTTATCTCTCGATTCTGAATGCCGAATACTGCCCTGTCGGCTCCAGGTTTATCTCTTCCATCTGATCAACTACTGCCCACTGCGGCCCCGCCGCCAAATCCTGTTTGAATGCTTCCACACTGCTAGCTGGTCCTTCAGCAAACGCCTCCACAGTACCGTCAGGACAGTTGCGCACGTAGCCGAACACCTGATGCCGCGCCGCCGCGCGTTGGGCGAAGAAACGATAACCGACCCCTTGCACTTCACCGCGTATCAGAAACTTTCGCGCTACTCCCAACGTCAACCCCTCGTTCCTACTTACACTTGAACAACTTGCCCGGCTTGTCTTTTTCCAACGTGAACGTCTCTGTATCGTCTGAATCAGCGACTTTCAACGTCAACGTCATCGTGTTGTCCTTGATGGTTCCGGAGTACGTCGCCGGTTGCGCTCGCGACGTGTCGTCGGCTCTCACCGGGCCGCCACGTTCCGGTGTAAAAGTGCCGCGCAGTTGAAACTTCTCTTCACCATCGAGCGAAAGTGGGCCAAGGATCTCGCCATGAGCGCAGTCGTACTCGACCGTCGCCGATCGCTCGCCAACGTTCATGCTGATGTGGCTTCCGCCCCACTCTCCTCTTGGAATTCGTTGCGTCATTCGCGAGTACACGAGCATCGTAGCGCAAAGAATCAGCAAACAAAGCACTGCCCAACTGTAACTGGCTTTCGGTGCATACATGATAGCCACCTCGTGGCCGCATTGTAACGAAGCCCGCAGCAGATGCCCAGTACACGCAATCTTGCGTGCTTAACTGAGACGACAGAACTGTTCGTTGTCTCATACCAAACGCCGCGTTCTCTGATACCAAACGCCGAAGGCGTTGACTCAAACCAGAGAACTACACGCACACCGCGAAACTTTCTCTAAACTCCTCGCGTAATAAGCCACACTTACGGGTGAGAACTTGTTCTGCTAAAGTCTGCAGCGACCTTTCATCCAAATCTGCGTAGCTCAATCTGATTTTTTCGCTCGTTTCCGACAGACCGAGACGTCTGTCGGGTTATGTCTATTGTTCCCAAAGTGAGGGCTCCCAAACTATGCGCCGATTAATAGTCATCTGCCTGGTCATGGTCATGATGTTGACCAGTACCGTTTCAAGATCTCCTGTGGCCCATGCCAAACCTCTTAACATTCCGGTCGTCTATTACAAGCTGCCGAATGGACTCAAGGTCGTGATCTCGGAAGATCACATGGCGCCGGTCGTCACCGTCGCGGTCTATTACAACGTAGGCTTTCGACTCGAGCTGAAAGGACGCACCGGATTCGCGCACCTCTTCGAGCACATGATGTTTCAGGGTTCGGCAAACGTGAAGAAGTTTGAGCACGCAAAGTTTGTCGAAGCAAACGGCGGCAGTCTCAACGGTCATACCGACTTCGATTACACCAACTATTTCGAAACCCTGCCGAGCAATCGTGTCGAACTTGGCCTGTGGCTCGAATCGGATCGCATGCGTTCCCTCGACATCAGCGAAGAGAACCTGAAGAACCAGCAAGCGGTGGTGAGCGAAGAGGTACGCGTGAACGTGCTGAACCAGCCATACCAGTTCTTCGAATGGATCAGCCTTTGGGAAAACGCCTTCACCAACTGGAACAACTCGCATAACGGCTACGGCGAGCTCTCAGAGATCAACGCCGCAACGATCGACGACGTGCGCAACTTCTTCAAAACCTACTACTCCCCGAACAATGCCGTGCTAACAATCGTCGGCGACGTGGACGTGAACGAAGTGAAGAAGATGGTTGAGAAACACTTTGCTTCGATTGCGTCACAACCGTTGCCTGCGCGTGCCGATCTAACCGAGCCGCCGCAAACCAAAGAAAAGCGCGTTTCACAAACTGACAAACTTGCCAACTTGCCGGCCCTCGCGACTGGCTATCACCTGCCACCGCAGAACTCGGCCGACTTTCCGGCAATGGCCCTGCTGGTCCAGATCCTCCAGGGCGACGACAGCTCGCGCTGGTATCAGCGGCTCGTGAAGGAAAAAGAGCTGACACTCGATCTCACCGGCGGTCTCAACTACTTCGGCAACGAGTTCGACTACACCGGGCCGATGATCATGACCACACGCACGACTTACAAACCGGGCCATACTGCAGATGACGTGATACGCGAAATGGACGCCGTAATAGCCGACATTGTGGCGAAGGGCGTAACGGAAAAAGAGCTGGCGGACGCGAAAGTTCGTTATCGTTCGAACTTCTACAGCCAGGTCGAAGGAAGCTTCGGCAAAACCCACCTGCTCTCCGCACTCGCACTCTTCCGCGATGATCCGCAGCAGATCAACTCATTGTTAACGCCGTTTGAGAACGTCACGGCCGCGCAAGTAAAAGCCGCGGCAGCGAAGTATCTCGTAGCGACGAATCGTACTGTGATCGATCGCGTTCCCGAAGCGAAGGCCCAGCCGAAGAGCGGCCAGTAGGAGAAACCATCATGAAGAACTTACTCATCACATTCATTCTCGCTCTCGTAGTTACACCCGCAATCGCGCAACAAAAGACTCCGCCACCGCCAGGTGCGGCGCGCCCGCTGAATCTGCCAAAGATCACCGAAAAGAAACTAGCCAACGGACTGACCGTCGTGCTCGCGCCGCTGCCAAACGTGCCGAAGGTCACCACAGTGCTCACGTTTCGTTCAGCCACCACGGCAAGCGACCGCCAGGCTCATCCGGGGATCGCGCAGATCGCCGCCGCCGTCGCCAACGAAGGCACTGACACGCGCACGAGTAAACAGATCAAGGAAGAGTTGCGCTCAATGGGCGGCACGCTAAATCTTGGCAGCGATGCCGACTCAACCACCATGAACGCGACTTCGCTCTCCGAATTCTCCGCGCGCCTTTTTGATTTGATGAGCGACGTGGCCCAGCATCCTTCATTTCCCGAAACGGAAGTGAAGCTGGCCCAGGAGAACACGATTCAGCAGATTCGTGCGGGCCGCGCGGATCCAGGCTTTCTCGTCAACGAGCGTTTTCAAAAAGCAGTGTTTGGGGACCATCCGTACAGCTTTGTGGTGCCGGATGAGAAGTCGATCAGTGCGTTGACGCGACCCGATCTGCGCGCTTTTGTTACCAGGTATTACCTTCCCAACGCCTCGCACTTGATCGTCGTAGGCGACATCGATGTCGACAGGACGTTCGCGGAGATCGAGAAAGCGTTCGGCGGTTGGAAGAGTGGAACAGTTCCGCCCGACGATAATCCGCCGGTGCCGAAACGCGAGAAGCGCCAGATCTATTTCGTGGATCGCCCGGGCTCGGTTCAGTCGGCGATTTACATCGGCAACGTGAGTATTCCGCGCAAGGATAAGGACTACTTCGCTATCCGCACCGCCGACACAATCTACGGCGGCTCGTTCTATTCACGTCTGACGCGCAACATTCGCGAGTCGAAGGGCTACACCTACTCGCCGTTCAGTAATTCAAACACGCGGGCAAAAACAGGTTCGGTCATGACCGGGGCGTTCGTGCGCAACGAAGTGACTGGTCCAACCCTGCTCGAGATCTTCTACGAACTCGATCGCATGCGTGTCTTGCCTGTTACTGACGAAGAACTGAGCGCGGCCAAGGAGTTCAGCACTGGCAATTTCTCCGTCGAACTTGCCAGTCAGCAAGGTCTCGCCGGCCGCATCAACACGGTCTACACCTACGATCTGGACAAGAACTTCATCAACGACTTCCGTCCGAAGATCGAAGCATTAACGGCGGCAGACATTCAGAAAGCGGCAGCGAAATACTTCGACACGTACCGCGCAGCGATTGTGATTGTCGGCGACTGGGAGAAAGTGAAGGATCAGGTCGTGCCGTTTGGAGATGTGACTATCTACGACGCAGAGGGCAATGTCATAACAAAGTAGGACCGTTACGACAACAACCAGCTCACGTAATTACTAACTTGATCGAGCATCACTCCGCCTTCTTTCATGAAGCCGGTGACGATCAGAATGAGCCGGTCTCCGAGCACGAAGGGCGCAAACGCGAGTGAGACCGACCCGAAGATGAGCAGGTTGGAGGCAGCGTCGGACAAATCTGTTTTCTTCATAAGCTAATCCTCCTGGCCCAAGATTGAGATCTGGCCGCGGATTTTGGCAGCAAAGAATATGCCGCCAAAAACCCTAGGAAATCGCGTAGATCCGGGCCTTCAATTTGATTCCTCACCACCAGCTTGATTGATCTTCTGTCAAGTGGATTGATCGTCCACTCATCGATCTCTAAACCTCATCAACGAAAACTTTCGTGGCATCGTCCTTGCTCAACGACGCCTCAGGTCACGCGCTTGCCCCGCAATCGTTCGACCCGCAATTGAAACCTTATTGGACCATGACGATGCCCAGACTAAACACGAACTCCCACTCCCACGGCCGCCGGCCCCGCGGTTTCTCAGTCGTCGAACTCTTGCTCACGATGACTGTGCTTACCATTGTTACTACTTTCGGTTTCATCGGAATCACCAAAGCGCGCGCAACTGTTCGTCTCTCTGGCGCCGCTCGCGAGTACGCGTCCTACATCGAGAAGGCACGCATCTTCTCGATTAGAAGTCACGCCGACACTGCCGCCGAAAGAGCGACGGTTGCAATCAACGCAAACAAGAACAGCTACGACGTGACGATGGATCTCGATGGCGATGGTGGCATGGACACGCGCACGATCAACTTGCCCTCGGGTGTCAGCTTTGAAACGATTGAATCGATCGCCTTCGATTGGCGTGGCCGCACCTGGAGTACTGTTAGCGGTGTCACCACTCCCAATGCCCAGGTTTCGATCCGGCTGCAAAACAGCGACGATTCGATCTCCGTTGACGTAACCGGCTCTGGCGACGTCACGATCGACAGCCAGGTATTCGACGATTCAGTTCCGAACGTGAGTCTGCACGTTGGCGACCTCGCGTCGGGCGCGACGCCGGTGCCGACACCAGCCTCGAGCTCCACACCGGCTCCCGGCGCATCACCGTCGCCGATTGACGGCACGCTGGCTGAAGTAATTCCAACGCCGTCGCCGGTCATCGATCTCGGTGGCGGTTTGCCGACACCGACTCCCAGCCCGACTGCTTCATCAACGCCGACTCCGAGCCCTTCTCCGTCAGCGACACCACGGTCCACACCAACGCCAACGCCAGCTACCTGCAACATCAGCACTGACAAGATCGCTGCGATTCTCACGCAGGAAGGAACCACCACGATCAAAGTCAGTCACGACGGAACCTCGAGCCTGTCGATCACCGGAACTTCGAGCAAGCCGTCCGATCTTCAGGTAACTCCGGGTGGCTCACAAACTGTCGGCGCCGGAAGCTCCGTAACGTTCACGGTCAAGTCGAAGAAATCGAGCGGCACTTATTACGTCACCTTCAGCTCCGGTTGTGGAACGAAGGCCGTGCCGGTTGTCGTGCTGTAGACGAGACGCAGAAGAGGTCACATGAAAGCGAAAGTTGAAACAACAAACAGGAAACACGAACGCGGATTCACGCTAATCGAAACCAGTATCGCCATGGTGGTGATGATGGTAGCCGGACTCGCAGTGTCGTCACTCTTCGTCTTCTCGCTGCAGAACAACGTCGGCGGCAACGAAAGAGCGCTGGCGATGGCAGTGGCCCAGCAGCAACTGGAACAACTGAGAAGCGTCGCCTTTGAGGACGCGAGCCTGAGTGTGGGCACGACCAACACAACCATAAGCAGTGGCGGTCACGACTACACCGTAGCGAAGACGATAACCAACGAGACCAATCCGAACGGTTCCAGCAAACAGTTGAGAAGAATCTCAATCACGGTCACGCCGCTGGGCGGCGGCCGCGGTAACTGGACGCGCACGCCGGTAACACTCGTCTCGCTTCGTTCCACTCTCGCTGCGGGAAGTTTCGCCGTTCAATAAAGACCAGGAAAGCAAGCATGCACATGCGAACCACAAAGAACGAAAGCGGTTTTTCATTGCTCGAACTAGTCGTGGCGATGGGCGTCACGCTGACGATTATGGGCCTTGCCAGCACGCTGCTCGCCAGCTCCTTCAAGATGCGCTCCCGCGAAGACCGCAAGTCAGACGCTATTGCTGACGTCCAGCGCGCGCTCAACATCATGACGCGCGAAATCGGCAACTCCGGCATGAAACTCCCGGCTGGTCTGCCGACTGTATCTTCCAACGGCGTCGTAGTGGGCGACAGTGACAGCGAATCCATCCGCGTCGTTTCAAATTTGAACGGCATGCCCGACTCCGCCAACGGCTATTTCGAGGATTCGGACGTTGACGATGCTGATGAGGACATCAAGTTTCTGATGTACGTCGATGCTGCTCTCGGCCAGCGCTACATCGTGCGCTACGAAAGAAACAGCACCAACCAGACGACCGTGCTCGCGAATCGCATCGACTCACTGATCTTCCGCTACTACGACGAAAAGGTGACTTACGACACGACGATCAACGCCGCCGGCGCCTGCGATATCACTAATGTGAAGAACGCAGCCGGCTCGAGCGAAAGCGAAGTCTCTCCCGGCGCCGCGAAGTATGTCGTTATTGCTGTAGGCGTCACGTTGCCGGCAGTTGGCACGCCAGCCACCGACGGTTATCAGCCCCCCAGTCAAGTACAACTCACGTCTGATGTAGTTCTGCGCAACTCGATCGTTTACTGAAAGAGAATTAGACCCCACGCCATGAAACTCAACCCCCGAGTGAACACAAACAGCCGCTGCCGCTCAATGCAACATGGTGAACACCGGAAACACGGTGAACGCGGCGCGGCGCTGGTAATGATGATGCTGGTCTCAGTACTGCTTCTCGGAGCCGGCGGCGCGCTGATCATGTCCACGGTAATGTCGGCTAACAACTCCGTTGGTTCAACCGCGGAGATGCAGGCCTACTACGTCGCAGAGTCAGGAATGCAGTCAGCTCTCAACGTGCTGCGCGGCAACTCCCAGCCGCTCGTCACCGCGACCGACCGCATGAGCTTTCGCGCTGCGATCATTCCCCAGATCTCAAATGGTCCAGCCAACAACGGTTCACTGCGTCTGGCCGGCTGGTTGCCCTACAACGATCGATTTGATGCGAACAGTCTGGTGCCGATCACCGTCGGCGGTGTCATCGGCGGCTACCGAGTCACGGTCGAAAACATGGACCCTGACAGCCACATCGTGGAGTTTGAAACATCCGGATCGATCAACGGCAGCGACGCTGCAACCCCTTATCAAAAAACCTTCGGTACGGTGGGCGGCACTGACGAAGTCACGATTCGCTACGCTGCACAGTCATCAACCACTCTTACCCCGGATCCCAATTCGTTTCCCTTAACGCTCGACTCGTCGCTGGGAAGCTTCGTGATCGAAAGACCGGCGACAAGCACGCAGGACGACGTGGTGATTGCCAGGACGCCGTTTGAATTGACGATCACGCAAACAAGACCGTGGGCCGCCACGACAACGTTGGAAGGAACGTTTGCAGGCGAAGTCGATACGAACGCGACCACGCTCAAGGTCACCTTCAATAAAGCTTCTGTGAAAGCAGACGGTACGACGTACGGGCTGAACCTGCCGAGTGGAACGCAAGTGCTGGATTTGAGCTATTCATCTTCGCCGAGCACGACGTCGATTCCTGCTCGGGTGACTTCACCGGATCCGAAACGCCTGCTCGTCAAGTCCTATGGTTTTGGACCACAGGGTGCGCGGAAGCGATTGGAGTTGTTGATTAATCACGCCAACTTCGAGTTTGAGGCACCCGCGGGAGTTACGCTCCGCGGCGCTGATGATTGCTCGGCCCTCTCGCTCGACACCGGAAGCAGCGGCACGAAGTGGTACTCCGGCGCGGATCATTCCGGCGTCGATCCGCAACGGCCGACTTTCGCAGTCAGCCCGTGCGATCAAGACGATGCCAACGCGGGAATCATAAAGCATGACACCGTCGCTGATCCCGAGATTGGCTTGTTAACGGATGACGCGAGTGGTGCAGATGCGGTGGAACAGCCGTCGTTTCTCGATACGGCTGACAAGGCGCGAGCATATCTTAACGGTTTGCAATCCAAGGCTCAGTCGCTCGGCCGTTACTTCAGTCCCGGAAGCGGTTCATCGATAACAGTGAACGATTCGGTCGACAGCCCGCAGTTCACGTTTGTCGATGGTGACTGCACCTTGACCGGTGGTTCGGGCTTCCTGGTTGTTACGGGCACGCTGACGATGCACGGCAACACGAATTTCAAGGGCGCGATCCTCGTGCTCGGCGATGGCGTGTTGATTCGCAATGGCGGTGGTAACGGAGATGTGCTGGGTGGAATTACGATCGCGAAGTTCGGCCGCACGTCAGGTGATTTCATGGCGCCGACGTTCAATACAAACGGTGGCGGCGACTCGAACGTGCAATACGACTCAGCAGCTCTGAGCCGCGGCCTTGCCTCCGGCATGAACGTCTCCGGCATCCGCGAGTTCTAAACGGACAGGATTAACAGGACGAGACATAAACTCATCCTGCTAATCCTGTAATCCTGTAATCCTGTCAACAGATGGCTGCACGGGCCGCGGTCACAAAATTGCCGCGCAGCTTCTCATCCGCGACGTTAGCCGCAATTGAATTCACCAGCTCAAGCGCTCGCGCCGAATGTTCTTCCGCTCCAGCGGTATCGCCTGATCGCGACTTCAATCGCGCCATACCGGCGTGAACTTTCCACCCCACGAGTGGCGCCGGGTACTCTTTCAACTGCGCCAGCGCGGCGTTGAACTGGTGCTCGGCGCCGGCCACGTCGCCACTCGCAATCAACAACTCCGCCATTAATTGTTTCGCCACCGCGATGTATTTATGGGCCTCGTGTTCGCGTGCGGTCTCTTCCAGTCGTGCGATGTACTCTCGCGCCTGCTCGAATTCGCCATGGCGCAGATGATGCGCGGCAGTCGCAGCCTGTAATCGAATGTTGTAGCGCCAACGGAACCATGCGTCTCGCGCGAAGATATCCTTCACTTCGGTGAACGCTGCGTCCGTGCACGCTCGCTCACCGGCGTGGATGCAATCGATTCCGCGATTGATCAACGAATTGGCTTCGGCTTCGAGCACGTGATGGCGGCGCGCAACGTCCACGCCTTCCTCGTCAAACTTGCGCGCCGCCTCAAAGTCGTGCAACTCGCGATAGATCCAGCCGATGCAGTTAGGTAAACGCGGATGCCAGAACTGGTCGCCGTTGCGACGCGCCTTCTCCATCGCGTCCTGAAGTGTCTTCAACGCCTCTGACATCTTGCCTTGATTGCCTTGTGACAACCCGACGAAGAACAGCGCCGTCAGCATGAGAAAGCCGTCGCGCAATTCCGAAGCGAGATGCAAACCTTCTCTTGCTTTCTCAATCGCAAGGTCGTATTCCGACTGAAAGAAATGGAGACACGCGCGCCATGTAACGCCACCGAGCAGCGCGGGTTTGTAGTCGAGCCGGCGCGCTGTCGCGACCACGTCGTCGAGGATGGCCTTCCCTTCCTTCAGCTCGCCGTAGCAAAGATGCTTCAGTCCGATCATCAGCATCGTGTCGGCGCGCAACCTGTCGTTGCCGGCTTGCTCCGCAACCTCGAGCGCTTCGGCAGCACGCTTCAGTGTCTCTTCCAGACGATGCGAGAAAAAGAGCGTCATCGTCAGGGAATTCAGCGCCGCTGACTGCAACTCCAGCGCGCCAAGCTCTTGCGCCTGTTCAAGCATCTTCGTGAAATCGTCGGCCGCCCGCGAGAAGTTACCGACCGCGTGATTAACTGTGCCGCGCTTGTGATAGAGCGTGCACAGTTGTTCTGCTTGCGCCTCCGCTGAGAGTTTTTCAACCTGTTTCAGCGCTTGCGTGTAATGCCTTTCGGCTTCTGCGTAGCCGTAAAGTTTCGCCGCGTGATCGCCCGCGTGAATCAGGTATTCAACGGCGCGATTGAAGTCGCGGCCGCGTTCGAAGTGAAGAGCTAATTGCGTGGCAATCTGCGGCGCGCGTTTGCCGTAGTGACTGAGCAGTTGCTCGCCGGCTTGTTGGTGCAGTGCGACGCGACGCTTGTTCACGAGGTCGCCGTAAAGAAAGTTCTGATAGAGCGCGTGCGCAAACCGGTAGCGCGTCGTGAGCGAGCCGTCAGGAAGTTCATCTTCCGCGAGTATTTCGATCAAGCGATGTGTCTTCGCGATGTGGGCCAGCCGTTCTTCGAGATCGATCTCGTCTATGCCCAGCAGGTTCGCAGTGACGATCGAAAGAAACTCCGTGCCTTCGACGCTCGCATACTGCAACGCCCGTCGCTCCTCCGCATCGAGGGCATCAATCTTCTTGCTGATCATGCCACGCACGCTCTCGGGCGCTTCGAGATCCATTTGCGTCAGCGGACGTACCAGTGACCAGCGATTGTTTGCCTTAACCAGATCGCCACGTTCGCTGAGATACTGCAAAAAGTTCGCGGCAAACAGCGGATGCCCTTCAGTCTTCTCGTGAATCAGTGAAGTCAACTCCGCCGGAAAATCGTTCGGCGCAAAGGTGGCAGCTACGTATTCGGCGATGTGTTCGCGACTCCACGAGCCGAGTGCGAGCTCTTCGCAGAGATGGTGCGCCATCATCTCGGCCTTGTAACTCTTGAGCGGATGACCACTGCGTTCAACGTCTTCCGGGCGGAACGTGCCGACGATAAGCAAACGTTGCGTGTTGATGCGCTGGCAGAGATGACGCAGCAGATCGACACTCGACGGATCGGCCCAGTGGAGATCTTCCAGCAGGAGCACAATCGGCGAAGACGTGGCGAGGATGCCGAGCGCGTCGCCCATCTCGCGCATCATTCGTTCCTTGGTGGCGCCGATCGTTTCCTGTTGCAGCTTTTCCAACGAACCACTGGAGGCAAACGCGGTCGGCAATTCCATGCACCACGTCGGCGCGTAGGTGCGCATCACCGCCGCGATCCGTTCGCGTCCGGGCGCCTGAAGCAAACCGCCCATCGCGTCCAAGAAAGGCAGATAAGCTTCGCCCGTGCCATACTGCTCGACACAACGCCCGCGTGAGATCAAAAGACCGGGACCTTGCCGGCGAGTGTGCCGCAGAAACTCGTCGCCCAGCGATGTCTTGCCGATGCCCGGCTCGCCCGTAATGAAAACGACGCGTCCCGTCCCTTCAATCGCTTGCTGAAGCAGACTCTCGAGCTTGCGCATCTCCGGTTCGCGTCCGACAAACGACGGTGCCGAACGATCGATCAGATCGGAATCGTAAACAATCGGAATACCCGACCACGTGCCGCTTAACGATGCCCGCAGACTTCGCAGCGCATCACCCATCTCGCTGGCTGAGCCGTACCGCAGTTCCCTGTCCTTTGCGAGTGCGCGTTCGATGATCAGATCAAACTCGCGCGGCAATTCGGGCCGCAGCTTGCTCGGCGGCGCCGGGTCGGTGGCCGCGATCGCGTGTATGACCGAAAGGAAGCTCGGACCAGCAAACGCCCGCGTCCTTGTTGCTGCTTCGTAGAGTACGCTGCCAAGCGAAAAGATCTCCGAACGCACGTCCAGTGTTTCGCCACGGGTTTGTTCCGGCGACATGTAAGCCGCGGTGCCAAGCACCACGCCTGGGCCGGTCAGGTTCGCGGCGAGAGTTAATGCTTCACGATCGATTGCATCGGTGTTGACGCGCACTAACTTGGCGAGACCGAAGTCAGTTACCTTCGCCACGCCTTTCGGCGTGATCAAAATGTTGCCGGGCTTGATGTCGCGATGAATGACTCCGGTGGCATGTGCTGCTTGCAGCGCGTCAGCCACCTGGATGCCGATATCCAGCAGCGACGGCAGCGGCAATGCGCCATTGAGTGCAAGGCGTGCAGTGAGTGTCTCGCCTTCGACAAACTCCATGACGATGAAATCGAGTCCGTCGGCTTCTTCGATCGCGTAGATCGTAACTATGTTTGGATGATTCAGTACCGAAGCCGATTGTGCTTCGGCGAGGAGGCGGCGCTTCGCTGTTAAGTCTTTGTTCGATTCGGGCGCGAGCAGTTTGAGAGCAACGTGACGGCCGAGTTTCGTGTCTTCGGCCTTGTACACTTGTCCCATGCCGCCTTCGCCGATCTTGCTCAAGACTCGGTAATGGAGCAGGACGCGTTCTGGTTCGACGGAACTCATCGCTTAAACTGTTACGCGCAACAACGGGGGAATTAGGGCCGTACTATACTAATATCTCGAACTACCGTCGAGGAGATCCCCATGAATAAAACCTGCTCTCTCATCAAGCTCATGATGCTCGTGCTGCTGGTGGCTCCTCAAATCGGCAGCGCCACTCAACCCAGGACCGCAAAGACGTCTCTCTCCCTGAAACCGTGCGAGGTGCAAGGTCTGAAAGGGGACGCGAAGTGCGGCACGCTTGAAGTATTTGAGAACCGCACCACGCGAAAGGGCCGCACGATCAAATTGAATGTGCTCATGCTGCCAGCGACGGGCCAGCAACGTGAACCAGATCCGGTGTTCTATTTCGCTGGTGGTCCAGGTTCCGCCGCGACTGAAGATGCGCCCGGCGTAGCTCCGGCGCTCGCCGCCATCCGGGAACATCGCGATCTCGTCTTTGTGGACCAACGTGGCACCGGTCAGTCGAATCCTTTGAATTGTGACCTCTTCGATCCCAAGGACCCGCAAAGTTATCTCGGCTCGTTCTTTCCGGTGGACGCAGTCCGCCAATGCCGCGAGCAACTCGAACCGAAAGCTGATCTGACGCTCTACACAACCAACATCGCGATGGACGATCTCGACGACGTGCGCGCCGCACTAGGTTACGACCTGATCAATCTTTACGGTGGTTCTTACGGCACGCGAGCGTCGCTGGTCTATCTGCGGCGACATCCGAAGCACGTTCGCGCCGTAGTGCTTCATGGCGTCGCGCCAACGAATCAGTTCATGCCGCTAAACTTTCCGCGCGACACGGAACGCGCGCTTCAGGGTGTGCTCTCCGAATGCGAGGCTGATGAGGCTTGCCACAAGGCGTTTCCGAAAGCGAAGGCCGACGCCGACTATGTGCTGGAGAGCTTGCTGCAAAGTCCGGCGCAGCTCGAAGTGCAGCTTCCTGAATCGAACGAGAAAGCGTTCTTAAGACTCAATCGCAACCTTGCGGCGGAAGCAGTTCGCTACATGCTTTACGGTCCGGGCCCGGCCAGCCGCCTTCCGCTGTTTCTTAATCTCGCTGCACATGGCAATTATGAGCCGCTGACTCAGGCTGCCTTCTGGTATCGCAAGAATCTCGTCGCGACCGGCAGCAACGGGATGTATCTCTCGGTTACTTGTGCTGAGGATCTTCCGTTCGTCAAACCCGACGAAGCAGACAAGATTGGCGAAAACACTTTTCTCGGAACGTATCGTTACGATCAGCAAAATGAGGCATGCGGGCTTTGGCCCAAAGCGGCGATTGATTCAAACTATGCCGAGCCGGTGAAGTCTGATAAGCCGGTTTTGATTCTGACGGGCGAGTGGGATCCGGTCACGCCTCCCTCCCAGGGCGATGGGGCCGCCAGGACGTTGCGCAACAGCTTGCACGTCGTGGTGCCACACGGCGGACACGGACTTGGCGGACTGGAAGGCATCGAGTGTGTCGACAAGCTAATCACGCAGTTCATCGAGCGTGGTCAGGTTAAGGGACTCGATACTGCTTGCGTCAAGAACATCAAGCGCAAAGGGTTTGCGCTGAAGCTGTGACGTAGTGCCGGGACCTTTGTACTTTGTTCTTCGTACTTCTTTGCCGGCGGAAGAAGGCGAGACGGCATCGACAAAGATGTCGCCTGCGGGTCATTCGGGATCTCATAAAACTCACTTTCAAAACACGCGGCCACAGACGCGGGGGACCGAGTCTGTGGCCGTTTGCACGTTAGTTCAATAACTGCAAGCCAAGTACCTGCTCGAGGATTGTGCCGAGAATGCTGTAGCCTCCATTCGAATAGCGACCGTAGCGCGAGCGGCTGTAATAGCCGTCTTCATAACCCCGGCGAAAACCTTCGCGGAAGTAGTACTGATAATCGCTCAAGTCGACGTAGTAACCGTCGTACCCGTAGCTGGCATCCTGATAGCCGTAAGCCTCTTCGGGACTGAAGCGATAGCCGTCTTCACGATCCGCCTGGCCCGCGTAGAAACCTTCGCTGTAACCGTCGTTGATCGCGCGCCGCAACATATCCGCACCATATTGGCTCGTCTGGTAGTAGCTGTTGCCGCGTCGATAACGATAGTTGTATGGACCATAGTCGTTGTAGCGCCACTGTTGCAGTCTTAGCTGATCGCGCTGAAGCCGATCGAAATAGCGCTGCTGGAACCGCAACTGGTTCAGACGGCGCTGCTGTTCGAGTATGCGCTGACGTTGCCACGCCTGGTTTTGCCGCTGCTGCCATGCGTCACGATATTGCGACGCGCGCTGTTCCTGTTCGTGCCGCCAGTTACCATCGCGCCAGTTATCGTTGCGATTACGGTTCCAGTCGTTGTTGTTTCGGTTGCGATCCTCGTTGTTGCGGCTGCGATCCCAGTCATTGTTGCGTTGGGATTGCTGCCGGCGCCATTCGTCTGACTGTTGCTGACGACGCGACGCGTCCGACTGCTGTCGTCGTTGCTGCTCGAGTTGACGCTGGCGTTGCTGTTCGAGTTCGCGGTTGGCTTGCTGCTGGCGCTGCTGTTGCCAACGCTGATCGCGTTCCTGCGACTGCTGAACTTGATCGTCGCGTTGCCGCTGCCAACGCTGTTCGCGCTCCTGCGACTGCCGAATCTGTTCCTGCCGGCGCTGTTCCTGTCGCTGCTGGTCGGCAGCCTGGGATTGCTGGTCACGTTGACGTTGCTGTTCCCAACGCTGTTGGCGTTCCTGGCTGGCCTGCTGCTGTTGCTGGCGTTGCTGTTCCCAGCGTTGCTGCCTCTCCTGGTTCGCTTGCTGCTGTTGCTGGCGTTGCTGGTCGCCGCGCTGCTGGCGTTCCTGACTTGCCTGCTGACGTTCTTGCTCGCGCTGTTGCTGGCGCTGTTCGCGATCCGCCTGGTTTTGCTGACTACGCTCTTCGCCGCGACCCCGTCTGCCTTGAGCGTTTACAAGGCTACCTGTGCCCAGCAGTGCCGCTGACATCGCGAAGGACACAGCCGCTCGTTTCCAATATTTTCCGTTCATCAAAGGACTTCCTTTCACTTATGCCGCGGAGAGAGCTTTACGAGAGGCTGATTTCGCAACTGGTATTCCATCAGGGAAAAGGCCGAAAAACGATCGATTCCGGCACCAGCGGCAACTCATTTGATTCAGCTATTAGACCATATCGAATACCGATTTGTTTCAGCTCTGTTTCCGCTTGGTTGCAATTAGCTAAACGTCACCATTTACAGCAGTTTGGTCCGAGGCAGGCATGGTGCTTGCCAAATTCACGCCGGAAAACAACATTTGGGGGGCGCTTATGAACAATATAAAAGTGTGGCCGCACTTAACCATCGTCGCGATCGTTTGTGCGGTAGCAGCCGGAGTTGGTGTGGGACTCTGGATAAAACACGAGCGCACGGCCTCCGCGGCGGCCGTGCCAAATGCAGCGCGCATTGAACGCGTGGAGGGCGAAGTCGCCTTGAATAATGGCTTGGCCTCGGGCGACAACAGCCAGGCAAATGAGTGGTACACGGCTGCTGAGAATCAACCGTTCTCAGTCGGAGACCGCATCTACACGCGCGACAACTCGCGTGCGAGCCTCGCTTTCACCGGACGCAATTTCGCGCGGCTCAGTCCAAACACGTCAATCGATGTACTCGGACTCAGCGATCAGCGCACGCAACTAGCTCTGCGCGATGGCTCGGCAGTGTTCAATGTCGGGTATCTCGCGCCGGGCGACTTGTTTGAAGTAGCTACGCCCTACGGCGCAGTCGATTTTCAACAGCCGGGTCTTTACAACGTCGGCATCGACAACGGTCAGGTGCTGGTGTCGGTGCTGAGCGGACTCGCGCAGGTAGTCGGACTTGGCGGCAGCGGACAGATCAGTAAAGGCGAGATGCTGACACTGCTCGGTCAGACAGCGGCCGACGTGGTGCTGTCGCGAATCGATGGACGTGACGCGGGTTACCTGGTTGACGACTATTACTCCTACCAGTATCCGCGTTACTACGACGGTCGTTATCGCGACTACAACGCATATCTAAACGATCCTTATTACTTCGATCCATATCGCCGGTACGTGAGTTACCAGTACGCCAACTCGTACATTCCCGGACTGTATGACCTTGATTACTACGGCGACTGGCAAAACCTGAACGGCTACGGTTACGCGTGGTCGCCGCGCGTCGATGCCGGCTGGATGCCGTATCAGTCAGGTTATTGGGTTACAGACTATCCGTATGGTCCAACGTGGGTTTCAAACGAACCGTGGGGCTATGCGCCATATCACTATGGACGTTGGGCGTTCGTCGGCGATCGCTGGTACTGGGTGCCGGATGCCGTGAGCACGACGCCCGTTTATTCACCGGCGCTGGTGGCGTTCGTTCCGTTTGGACAGAATGACATCGGCTGGGTGCCGCTTGGACCAGGCGACGTTTACGTGCCGCACTACTACAGCACGAACTGGCAGCCGTATTACCTGACGCGCGACAATCTCTATCAGCGCGTGGTTAATCTCGGCGTGCCGGGTGCGGTGACGGTGGTTAGCGTTGACGATTTCACACGAGGATCTGACTGGCGCCGTGCACGCCGGGCCGATCGCAACATGCTGGCGCAGGTTAATCCGGTGCTGGATCCGTTACTGCTGACGCCGTTGCGCAACGCAGTCGTCAATTCAGCGTGGGGTCGCGGCAAGATAGGCATACCGCCGGGAATCGCCAGAAAACTTCAGGACACAACCGTGATCACGAGCACCGAGGTTGTGGCGCCGCCGTTCCGGCGTGACCTCGCACGCGCGATGCGGGTCGAATCCGTCCCGGATCGTGCCAAGGGTCAGCAGTTCAAGGTCAGAGACGAGCGGCAGCGACGCGGCGCGTCGGAGGCGGCGAATGCACCACCAGCAGCGAGCGGACCGCCGGCTGAACGTGGACGGCCAGCCGAGACTGGACCACCTGCTGAACGGGGGC
This sequence comes from Pyrinomonadaceae bacterium, assembly GCA_036506775.1. Lineage (GTDB taxonomy): Bacteria > Acidobacteriota > Blastocatellia > Pyrinomonadales > Pyrinomonadaceae > PSRF01. The sequence goes on from DASXRE010000296.1 coordinate 17,272, forward strand.
GAGCTGCGGAAAGTGGACCACCAGCCGAACGTGGACGGCCAGCGGAGCGAGGGCGGCCTGCTGAGACTGGACGAGCGACTGGACCGCCGGCGCAGGCACAAAGACCTGAGCGTGGCAGGGCAGCAGAACGACCGCAACCTGCCCGACCAGAATCAAGGACGGAACAACGGGGCGGCCCTCCTGCACGTCAGGCCAGACCAACGCCGCAGGCGGAACGCGTAGCACGACCCGTGCAGCAGCGTCCGCAGGTTGAACGCCCGGCGCGACCGGTTCAGCCGCAAGGCGAACGTGTTGCTCGGCCAGTTGAGCGGCCACAGCAACAGCAGAGCGCAAGACCACAAGCGCAACCGCGACAAGGCCCGCCGCAGAAACAGCAGGCCGCACCAAAGGGGCCACCGGCCGAACGCGGTGGTGGTAAACCTAAAGGCAAGAAGCCGTAAATAAACACGAATGGACACGGATTGCGATGCCGATCTGGTTCGCAATCCGTGTCATCCCCGATTCTTCTTTCCTCAACTCACGCACCTGTGATAAAAAGCTCACCCCCACACTGGAGGAAAACTCGTGACAGAAGAATCTCCACAATCCAATCGACGTGCATTTCTGCGTCAGGCAGGCGTCGCAGGCGCGGCAACTGTCGCCGTCGGCGTAATCGGAGCAGAACCACTTCTGCAAACCGCGCGCTCCCAAGTCCGCGCAGCAACCGGCTCAAATCAACGCGCCAATGCCTGCGCCAAACTACGCCGCGACGCGGCTAACGAAGGCCTGCAAATCACACCACAAAACCTGCAACATCCAAACAACCAAGACGAAAACCTCTACCCAAACAAGCTGGCGAGTTATTCGAAGGGCCTGCCACACAACGGCGATGGCACGGTCGTTTTGAGCGCGTATGAAGCGCTGCTGAAAGCAGTCAACAGCGGCGCGCCTGCTGACTTCGACGCCATTCCGCTCGGCGGCGACCGCCTTTTGACAAATCCACAAGCCGGCCTCGCGTTCGACATGGAAGGTCCGGACGCACACGCTCTCGTGCAATCGCCCGCGCCCGCATTCGCCAGCCGCGCCCAAGCCGCGGAGATCTCGGAAAACTACTGGATGGCCTTGCTGCGCGACGTTCCTTTTTCACAGTACGCCACCAATCCAATCGCAAACGCCGCCGCTGCCGACCTGACCTTGTATGGCAACGACCTCAATGGTCCAAAAATCGGTGGCGCTGTCACGACCGGTTCACTGTTTCGTGGCCGCACGCCCGGCGATCTTCAGGGACCATTTCTCTCCCAGTTCTTCTACCAGGACTGCAACTTCGGCGCGAACAAGCTCGAACAGAAGATCAGGACCACAATGCCGGGTTTGAATTACATGACTGACTTCGCCACCTGGCTGGCCGTCCAGCGCGGCGCGAGTCAACCTGCTGACATTTTCGATCCAACGCTGCGCTACATGCGCAACGGCCGCGACATCGGCCAGTGGGTACACATCGACGTCCTCTTCCAGGCTTACTTTCAAGCCTTTCTCGTACTCGCCGGAGCGGCCGCACCTTTCGACGACGGCAATCCCTACAACACCAATCCGACGCAAATGGGCTTCGGCACTTTTGGTGGACCGCACATCGCCACGTTGTTATGCGAAGTGGCAACGCGTGCGCTCAAAGCCGTGTGGTATCAGAAATGGTTTGTCCACCGCCGGCTGCGGCCGGAAGCTCACGCCGCGCGTGTTCATCGCACATTGTTCGCTGGTGCGGGTTATCCGGTGCACTCCGAAATTCTTAACTCTTTCAACGACGCGAACCGTTTGCACGGCTACATGCCGCCGGGCAACGCCCTCTTGCCGATGGCGTTTCCGGAAGGTTCACCCACGCATCCGGCTTACGGCGCGGGACACGCGACCGTCGCCGGCGCGTGTGTCACGATTCTCAAGGCGTGGTTCAGAGAATCGACCCGCCTCTTCGATATCGGTCTCAATCCGGTGCATCCGGCCGATGATGGTCTAAGCCTGCTGCCTTACACGGGTTCCGACGCAGGCGATCTGACGGTTGGTGGTGAGTTGAACAAGATCGCGTCGAACGTCGCAAACGGCAGAAACATCGCCGGCGTTCATTGGCGTTCAGATGCGAACGAGTCGTTAAAGCTTGGTGAGCAGATCGCGATTGGAATTCTGCGGGAACATCGAGCGTGCTACAACGAAGTCTTCAATGGTTTCAGTCTCACAAAGTTCGACGGCACTACGATCACGGTCTAGCGCCAGTTCGAAGTTCGACCACAGCGACGCCGCCTGGAGCTATTCGAAGCGCAACGCGATCGGATTCGACTTTCAGTGCGGCGTCGCCGATCCAGTCACTGGCACTCTGAATCTTCTCACCCCGCAAACCGATCGAGACGTTGACGTAAGCGTTGCGATCGACCTGCGCCATTCCCTGCTGTGTTTTGTAGACGCCGTTGTTGTTGAGCAGCGTCACGACCCAGCCGTTGCTTGTGCGATTGATGAGATATTCGACGTCGCCGCGCACTTGCACGGGCGTCGCGTCCACAAAAACGTGCGCGAGCATGTGTGCGGCAAACGGCGTGACGCGTTCGTCTTCACCAAGCAGATCCGGCAACGCCGAGAAGACAACAGCTCCCTTCCCGAGCTTGTTTACCGTTACTAGCGGGTCGCCATTCGTGGCAGCGATCAAAGGCGTGGCGCCTTTCAGTTCAGCTTTCTCGTAGCGAAACATCTGTCCGCTCAGATCCTGTGCATCTTCGCCCGGCGACAAACAACGCGCAGAGTCGGCTTCCGCAGTCGCGTTGGTGAGATGAACTCCGAGCAACTGCTCCGGCACGTTCTTGATCTGCGCCGCAGTCAACACCACCGTTCCACCATTGCGCACGTAGTCATTCAGCCGCGGATTCCATTCGACTCTTCCCCCAAGAACAACAGCGCGATATCCACCAAGATCGGTGTTGCCTGTAGTCAAGACGTCAAAAATGTCTCCAAAGACGCCGGCAACAAACGGCTGCCGATCCGCGATCGCGGGCTCACCTTCAACCACCAGCCCCGGAAAGTACGCAACGCCAAACAACTCTCTCAGCGCGCGATCGCTGCGATCGATCTGCGACACTTCAAACGGCCACTGCGGGTAATCGTTCATCTCAAACCCGTGGGCTGGATCGAGCAAAAAGGCAATGGGCGTGTACGGTGTGCCACGATCGCGGTGCTTCTCGGCAAAGCGCAGAAACTCGTCAGTGATGCGTCCGAGTGGATTGAGTTGAAACGGATTATCGCCCGGACCTGGTTTGAAAAACTGATCGTTGCCCTGTTCGAGATAGACCGCTGACGCGCCTGACATGTAGTAAAGGAAGTAGCTTTTGCGATACCACGAAAGCGACGGCCCCATCGTTGGACCATAGCGCGAGTTGTAGAAGAAATCCGGGCCGGCGAAGTTCTGCGCTTTGGTAAATGTGGTTGCAGTGTCGCCGAAATTTGGCGCGTGGTAGTAAAGGAACCCGCCGCCTGTCTGGCGCGCGGCGCCGCGTGTGAAAGCAATGCGCATGGCGGTCATCGGCATCACCGCTGCGGTTTCCATGCCGAGCAACTTCACGCCCCAGTCAGTCAACGCATGAGCAAAAGAAGTGCTCGAGGTTGATTGGGCCGGAATCAACTTGTCCCACATTGCACCAGTTTCGACATGAAACAACTCGCGCCACTTGCGCGCCAATGCGTTTGTGTAAAACGTGCGATGTGCGTCGAGTAACTGGCGGCGCGTCATCGATGATGAGATTTTTAGCTCTGCCGGCGCGGAGTCCCACACGTAACCGACACTCTCGCCTGAGATCCACCCGAGAAACTGATCTTTGAATTCTCCGTTGAGAAGCTGCCACGCCGCGCGTCCATCCGCTTCGCTCATTTGCACCGATGCGTAGTTGATCAGAATGGCGAATGGCTGCTTCGTCTCGCGCAAGTAACGCAGGAATAGACTGCCCTCTTTCAGCAGTTCGGGAAGGTTGTTGAGATAGATGACGGGGACAACGAGCTTCGACTGAAATAGCGGCACGTCGCGAACGCCCTTATACGTAGCCACAAACTGATCTATCGGCTCGGCGTTGAACGGATAAAGCGGACGTTCTTCAACGGGCTTGTCATAGAGCGGCCAGAACTCTTTGGCGATGTTCCAGGGCACGAAGAAATCGTGACCCGCAATTTTCGGACGAACCCAGGACGCGGATAAACGCGGATCTTGACTCGGATTGAGCAGTGACGCGAGTGGTTTCCGATCTGTGGCCCACGTTCGCAAATAGCGCATGCCCGCGAAGTCGGGTTTTTGTCGACCAGCCGGTTTGAAATCGAGATCGTTTGTCAGCAGGAAGCAATCGACGTGACGGCGCGCGGCGGCAGCCTTTTCGATCAGAATCGATAATCGTGCCGGGCCTTTCTTCAGTGTGGTCGCCGCGCCGTCCCACGTAAATGCCCAGCCCCAGTACATACTGACTTCATCGTGCGGATCGACAAGATCCTTGACGCCAAACTCGTGACGAAAAACCTCGGCGCCGTCCTGTGCGATCGTGACCGTGAAGTTTTCAGTTTTGTTGGCCCAATCGGCATAGCGGATCCAGAGGGAGTATTGACCCGCGCGCGGCACTTCGAAATCCTGGTAGATTGTGCCGCGCGTTTCGTCGGCACTCGCGGCGGCAGAGTTCCATTCGCTTTCGCCGCCCTGCGTCCACTCGGCGGAGACGCCTGGTCCATTGATGCCCCAACCGGGAGCTTTTTCACGCGGAAGATTTAACCAGGAAGGATTAAGGAGTGGCTCCCCGAGCCTGCCGGTCGAGAAGCCGCGCATGTTCTCCGTCTCGTACCAGAGATACTCAGGTGCAGGTTTGGTTTGGGCGCAAAGGACTTGAGCGGTAAACCAGAGCCAGACTAGCAGGAGACACAGATTTCTAGACCTAACCAAGTGCCTCAAGACACTCACCCAGCGCGCGCTGACGGCAGGTAAACATCGGCGTGTCGCGAAGTGTATAAGAGCTGGCTTTCGTTTCCCGGAGCTCCTGGACCAGATCGAGGAAATCGGCAGGATAATCCGTCTCAAACGCCACCACAAACTCCTGGTCGTCGAGACCAAACGAATAGGTAGTGTGAAGTTTTACCGATCGATACTTCGAACCGATTCGAATGTGCTCGTCCATCATCTCCTGCCGCTGCTCGCCGGTGCGCGAGTACCACTCGCGCGTCTTGACGAACGGATAGACAAACAGGTACTGCGACTTGCCCGGAATGATGTGCAATCGATCTTCGACGTGCTCAGGGTTATCTTTGTCGATGTACATCGAACGCTTGGTCATCGAGAGAAACGACTGGCTCGGCTCGATATACTTCGCCATCTCGGTCTTGTTCAAACGCGCGGTCATCTCCTGAATCGGCTCGAGCTCGTAGCCGATGCGCCAGATCATGAAGTCGACGTTAGTGCGTAGACCAATCGTCGAGTAAGAATGGATCAGCAAGGATGAGCGAAACTCATCGACAGTCTTGATGAACTCTTCCCGGCAGCGCTGCTTCTCCGCGTCGGAGAGCAGGCGCCACTCGGTGCGCGCCTTGTAGAAGGTGAAGTTAACAAACTGTCGGGGAAGTTTGGCCTTCTCTACTTCCAGTTCCGAGGAAGCGGGTGCGAGACGAAGGGAGCCACGGGCATTGACTGGGTCCTTATCGCTACTCATTCATGTTACCTCTGGTTCGGAATAAAGATTGACTTGCCTGACCTGGAAAGATTTCCGTGATGCGGAAGTTATTCTGCCGACTCCCGGGGCCGATTGCAACCGCAGGGAAGAATAGTTGCGCGAGGCACGTCAAATAGAGTATGAGCCACGGATTAATCCGATGAACACAGACAGAGATCAACCAGATAAGTCGCGCCGCTCATTTCTTCAGCTTCTACCATTCGGAGTCTTCGCAGGTGTCTTCGCGTCGATCAGCGGCGCGGCGTTTCGCTTTCTGCGTCCGCGATTGTCGGCGCCGAGTGATCAATGGCTCGAGGTGGCAAACGTGACCGAACTAAGCGGCGCGCAGCCACTCGCAAAGAAGGTCGTGGCCGAGCAAGTTTCCGGGTGGGCCGTTACGACCGCCGAACACAACGTGTTCGTCCTGCCGGCAAAGAATAATCAGGTGGTGTCGCCGATCTGTCCGCACGAAGGTTGTGAAGTGATGTGGGAGCAGGCGAGAAATCGATTCTCGTGTCCGTGTCACGAAAGCTATTTCGCCGCCGACGGCGCGCGCATTTCCGGCCCTGCGCCACGAGGTCTGGATCCACTGCCGACCCGCGTGCAAGACGGAAAGCTCCAAGTGCAGTATCGCGTCAACCCTGATCAGGAGCGAGCGACACAAGCATGAGCCGGCCCCTCGAAAGCGTTTCCCACGAAAAGACGAATAAAATCGCTGCCTGGTTACAAACAACCGGCGGGATTGTCGCGGTTTTGCTTCTGGTCCAGCTCCTCACGGGAGTTCTGCTCGCGTTTTATTACGTTCCGTCAGTGGACCATGCACACACCACGGTCTCGTACATCGAAAAAGTCGTGTCATCAGGTTCGTGGCTTCGCTCGCTGCATCACTACGGATCGCAGTGGCTCGCACTGTTTGCTTTTCTTCACGTCGCGCGACTCTTTTGGAATGAGGCTTACAATTACCACAAAGCTCACTGGATCGCGGCGGTCTTGTTGCTGCTGCTCGTAATGGCTGCCGCGGGCACCGGCTATTCGTTGCCGTGGGACGCGCGCGCGTTCTTCAGCACGCGCGTCGCTGAAGGTTTGATGGGCGGGCTGCCGTTTTTTGGGCGGTATGCCCGGTACTGGTTGTTGGGTGGAAGCGAAATCTCGACGATCACCTTGTCGCGCTTCTTTGCGCTACACGTGTTGCTGACGCCGTTTGTAATTCTCGCTGTAGTTGCGTGGCGAGTGTTTCGCGCCCGTTGTTGGTCCAATCTCAATCACAATGCGATCGCGGGCGCGCTGGTGTTTGTGGCGCTGGCGATCTGGTGCGCGAAGTTTCCGGCGCCGCTTGGACCACCGGTCGAAACTGCAACGGCCGATTATCTGCCGCGGCCAGGCGCGCAGTTTCTGTGGCTCTATGAGACTCTGAAACACGTGCCGGGTGCGTTGGGATCAATCGTGGGCGTCGTGCTGCCGGGAATTGCATTAGCGATCCTCGCCTCGTTGCCTTGGCTTCGCGCACGACGAAGGTCGATTGGCGGCGTGGTGCTGGCGGCGTTTGCTGTAGTTGCCGTAACGATGACTGTGGCGGCCTACTGGAGCGACCGGCACGATCAGCGCACCCGCGAACAACTTGCGCGGCAAGCAGAACAGGAATCAGTTTGGCGCCGCGAGCCGTTTACGCCAACCCGTCTTCAGTCTGCGCGAACCACGATGCAGGCCGCAAACTCGGGTGGACCTCCGGTGCTGTACATCAAGTTTTGTGTAGATTGCCATGGACCACATGGCGAAGGCGCGCGGCGCGGTACTTTGAAGTTTCCGCCGCTGCTCGGCGTTTCCGCAAAGCCGCAACGAACTGTTGAGGACATCGTTGGTCTATTGAAAGATCCGCCGGCTTACGGTCTGCAACCGCCGATGCGATCGTTCTCCGATAAATTGGCGGAGCCGCAGATGAGAGAGATTGCTCAATGGATCGTATCCCTGAAGAAGTGAGCTTTGAGCTTTGTGGCGGGTAGTTTGTATACTCACTGGCCCCCTGACAAAAATAATTCAACTGGAGAATGTATCTGATGAAACTGACTCTGCTCGCTCTAGGCTGCGTTGCGCTTGCGCTGATCGCTATTGGCTGCACGGAAACAGCAACACCCACGAACACTTCAACACCACGTACGGCCGCATCGCCTGCCGCCACTGCGCCGGTTGACGAGTTCGCGCATGCGCGCGCTAACTACACGAAGAATTGTGAAGCGTGTCACGGACCAAACGCCGAGGGTGGCTTGGCTAAAGTCGACAACAAGCAGATCAAAGTTCCATCACTGAAGGCAGACCATGCCATCAAGCATACGGACCAACAGTTGACGAAGATGATCACGAATGGCGAGGAAGAGATGCCGTCGTTCAAAGACAAGCTGAAGCCGGAAGAGATCAGCGAGATGCTGCGCTACATCCGCAAAGTCGTGCAAGGGAAGTAAAGACGTTGAGTTTGGAACTTTGATCTTTGTACTTTGTGCGGCCGATGATTTACCATTCTTCGCGTGCACTCGTAGCTCAGTTGGATAGAGCGTTTGACTTCGAATCAAAAGGTCGCAGGTTCGAGCCCTGCCGGGTGCACCACTTTTCGAGTCTCATATCCGCTTTCATCTCCGCATTCGATCGACATGACAAAAAAAGCGCCCCGCCGGTTTGAAGCGAGGCGCTTTTTGATTATCCGCCTTTCCCCGTGGTCACTTTCACCCGCCGCGCGGCTTACCTTTTCGTGAGCGGACGCGGCGAACAATCTCGCGGTTGTGGGGCTTGCCAAAAATCTTTTCGCGCAGATCGTCTGTCCGATCGTCCATCACATCATCGAAGGTCGCTCGCGCTGCGGCGTTTACTTGCCAGCTTATCTCTGCGACGCGTTCAGGATTCTCGGCGCTCTGGAATATGTCGCGCATGAGCACTTGAAGCGCGGCACATTCGTCTTCGTGATCCGGTTCGCAAATTTCCGCGACCAGTCGTTTGATCTCGTTGTCGTTTAGAGGTTCCCAAACTGATTTACTCATTCGGCGCCCCCTGTCTGCGCAGCGCTTTTCGCTCGACGACATCTAGCCGCAGCAGAGACGAGAAGACCCGCGGCCTCGTCGAGTAGCTCCGCGCTTGAGGTAATGACCGCGTTTCGAGCGTACATCGTCAGATTAGGTTGCTGGTCCAGGTGCATTAACAGTTTGAGCAAAGCCAGACTCTGATCGCGGTTGTCGTAGCCCACAGCCGCTTTCGCAAGTCGCTGTGTCTCCGTGATAGCTTCAAGGCCCCGCGCAAACTGTGACGGCAAGTCGTCCGCTTTTGGTTTACTTTTCGGCATTGTCGCTTCCCTCCTGTAGATCCATTTCGTCGAGCACTTCCAACAAGATCGGCAATAGGACCGCCGCGCGCTCGCGTGTCACAATTGGACCATTGATCGCTTTTCGAAGTATCGCGTTGAAGAGCGCCCGCCCGCCCGAAGCGTCTGTATCGTCCCAACGAGACAAAATCAACTCTGCAAACTTTTCGTTTCGCTGGCGCCGCTCTTCAGCGTTACGCTTCACGCGTCCGCGTTGTATGTCGATTACTTTTTCGGGTGTGTTATCCTCCGGCATGGCATCCTTTCCTTTCCGTCACTGGTTGGGTTTGGGTGTAAAGGGCTGATAGGTGTTTCCGCACCTATCGGCCCGCTTTTTTACCGGAACATTTGCCGCACTTTGATCCGGTCTGCGGTGAAGAATACTAGCGCATGGGCTAGTATCGCGTCAAGCAGTAATTAACTCTTGCGCTAGTATCTTTCGGGGTGCTACATTAGGCCGGTTTATGAAGGGACAGGAAAAGTATTACACGACAAAGGAGGCTGCGCGGGAGTTAAGTGTGACGCCTGGGCGTGTGCGGCAGATGGTCGTGGACAAGGTGTTGGAGGCTGAAAAATTCGGCCGTGACCTAATGATCTCGGAGACAGAGATCGCTGCGGCTCGAAAACGTAAGACCAAGCCCGGCCCGGTTAAAACGCCACAAAGGCGCGGCTCCAAGTCCTCACGCAAACCTTCGGCAAAGTAATTGCTGGTCAACCCTTCGTCGGACGTTTACCTCGCGAAATACTGGCTTTCCTCGCGCTCACAGGTGCGCGCCAGCGCGCATGTGCTCTCACGCGAGCAGTTCTACCTAACAGAAAGGTAATCCTCATGTTGAGAACGCTTTCCTTGCTGTTCCTTCTACTGTGCTCAGCCGCGTTGACAAACGGGCAGGTTTTCCCGCCACCGGAAGGCAAAATGGAGACGCAGTATGATCGGTTCACCGATGTTAGAACGGAAATGCTGTATCGAGTTCAGGTCGGCCACAGAGAGCCTGAGTACGATTTTCAGAATCTATACTTAACGGTGGGAGCACGTTTTTTGTCCTCAAGTAGCAGTTCGAAACCGCCAGATTACGTCGCGATGATCTTCACGTCTTGGTCGCTTTGGGATAATCAGTATCTCGGCCCGACCAGGCTGTACGCAATTATCGATGGCGAGCGAGTGACTTACGAACCGTTCGTTCTAGCAGAACGAGAAGTTATCAATGGTAAGCACGTCATTACAATCGGCGGACGCATCACGTACAAACAGTTCCAGCAGATCACAAACGGAAAAACTGTCGAAATGCGCTTGGGAGATTTTGAATTTAGGCTCAGCGAGCCGGTTTTAAAAACGTTGCGTGAATACGCGAGCAGAGCGGCGCCTTACCTTCGTGATCAGTAAGTGGCTGAATCGTTTTTAAACCGTGACCGCCGCTTGGTCCAAGAGGCTCACCTAACGGAGAGGGATCCCGACACAACGAGGAGCGGCGGTCATCACGTTTACGGCTCACTTTTGCCCCCTGAGCCGTTGTCTCGGAGCACCTGCACCGGGGACGGCTGCGTTAATAGCACGAAACGCCGCTAGAGCGGAAGCAAAAGCGGAGTATTGCGTGGTCCAGCGCTGAGTATCGCGGGGTTTTCCACGCCCGACCTTTCGCTAGAGGGTCGAAAGTAATCCGAAAGCGATAAAAAAGAAACTATGAGCTCTCCCGGTATCGAAGAAGCGTTCGAAGCCCAGGGAATTCGTTGACTTACGCCGGCGAGGTTAAGAGCTCGCGAAAACTGACGCCGCACTCGCTCACGATCTGGCCGCCTGAG
>DASXRE010000297.1:0-8875 GCA_036506775.1 Pyrinomonadaceae bacterium
ATTTTAGACAGTCAGGAGTGAAACTGAGGAACCTTGCGTAGCGCTCCGCTGCTTTAGCAATCGCGAGCCGCTCTCGCTTACTTAAAGTTCTCGCGGCGTTGACAACGATCGTGACGGACTTCTTATCCATCGCAGCCTTCCACGTGCCGACGATTGTCCCATTGAGCATCGCGGTTGGACCAAGCATGTCCCACGCCGAGATCGCCGGTTTGCCATCCGTGAGGTCAAGAGCGGTCTGACGATCTTTGTAGGCAACGTTGTATTCGTCGTAAACCGGGAGGAGATGGGCTGAGTGAGCGGATCGTTGTGGAACCGCTGCGGTCCGTGCGTGCCAGAACTCCTTTTCGTCGACCACAGCCTTTTGGAGGTGGCGATCGAGTTGTGCCACTCCACGTCGAGCGTCGGCGGCAGTCAGACCTGACCACCAGATGAAGTCCGGCAACGTCGCTGGTCCATGACTGTTGAAATAGCGGCGCATGAGCTCCACCAGCGCCTCGTCGCGATTCAACGTCTTCGCCACCGGCACGCATTCATCGAGCAACGCGTAACTAAACTGCTTGCCAATTCGCCGGCCGCTGCAAACCACTCCGTCCAACTCCGCCCGCAGCATGATGTGCGCCATGCGAATCGTATCGCCTGCATCGACGCCGGACTGACCCAGCGCCTTCTTCAGTTCGACGCGTGTGAGATGTTTTCCACCCTGCAAAGCATTCCGCAGAATTCTGTTTGAACGTTTGAACGTCGGGCCGTCGAGTTCAAGCTTGCGATAGTTTGGTCCGCATCTGAGGTTCACGCGGGGAGCGGTCAACTCTAGCAACCAACGGATATCGTCAGGCGCCACGAAGTGCCACGTCGGACGCAGCAGATGCGTACGCAGTATCCGGCCCTTGTTGTAGGCATCTTCGATCGCGGTACTGGTCGTCGCGTGGGACATTCTTAACGCGAGCGCCCATTTTGCCGCATTGAAGTCCTGAGCCTGGACCGCACCAAACCAGCGCACCACGTCAACTGCACGCTGAAATCCTGAGTTGCTGAGTTTCTGATTAGCGGCCCGTTGGACCAGTAGGTCTATCTGATTCATGCGTCGCAAGATTACCGCAACGAGTTCTTAAACCAATCATTTTTAAAGTGTGACTACTCTGTAACTTTTCGCGGATAGTAATTCGCTTGCAATTCTCAGAGCGGCTCCTGAATTCCTCCAGTCTTTACAAGCTCGCCGCCTGAACAACCCCCCAATACAACCAGGAGCAGAGCGATGATTCACAAAACCTCGACACTGAGAAGCCGTGTAAGATTTTTCTGGAGCGCGCGAAACATAGTGCGCGTTTTGATAGCCACAACTTTTATGGCGGCGATGTTTGTTGTGGTGCTGCCGGCACTGAAGAGCACGCGGGCGTCTAACCCCGCTTCAGGGACGATCAATCCAACCTCCACCACGCCACTGACGTGGACGGGAACAGGAATCGGCGGCGGAGCCCTAAACGCGCCACTCCTGCTCGGCGGTGAAGACTTGTGCCAGGAAGGCGTTACTTGCGACACCTTCACTCTAAATGTAGGCGGCACGCCCGCCGACTGGTCAGGCAAACTCATTCACATCAAAATTGAGTGGTTGCTTCCGACAACCGACTACGACCTTTACATCCACAAGGATTCAAACTCCGGCCCAGTCGCCGGCAGCTCCGGACGCGGCGCAACGTCGCCCACCGAACCACTAACCTGGGAAGACACGACCATCGATCCCGCGGTCCAGGGCACCGGCGTTTATACCATCCGCGCCGTTTACTACCTGGCAACAGCCGCCGATCAATATCACGGCAGCGCAACGATCGAGAATAAACCCGCGCCACAACCAACTCCCACGCCGTCTACCGAAGCTGCCCCGCGCTACCAAAACTATCCAGCTCCCGCAGCGCAGGGCAATTCGGCAGGCGAGCCTACCATCGGCGTCAACTGGGATTCGGGGAACGCATTTTTCCTTGCTGCTTTGGAGACGCTGCGCATCAAGTGGGACGACAGCGTGTCGCCCGCGCCGGCTACCTGGAGCGACGTGAGTGCGACTAACACTTCGCTTATCACTGCCGATCCAATTCTGTTTACGGACAGTGATGCCGGCCCGCACCGGACCAACCGCACCTTCGTTTCGCAACTACTCGGCAAAGCGAGTGCGATGTCGTTTACCGATGACGACGGCGCAAACTGGACCATCAGTCAGGGTTCGGGCATCAACTCCGGCGTGGACCATCAGACCATTGGCGGCGGCCCTTACGCCAAAAACGCTGATGGCACTCTAAAAGGCGCCGCGATTCAACGTCCGGGTCCGAATGGAAAGATCTATTTAAACGCGATCTACTACGCTTCGCAGGATATCGGTCTGGCGGAGATCGCGCGCAGCGATGATGGCGGTTTCACTTTCGGCCTGGCCATACCGATGTGGACCCTCGTGCAGTGTGACGGACTCCACGGTCACATCAAGGTCGCTCCTGATGGCACTGTTTACGTGCCGAATAAATCCTGCGGTGGCAAACAGGGCGTTGCCGTGTCTGAAGATAACGGTCTGACGTGGTCGATTCGTACCGTTGAAGGGAGCACGTCGGGCGATACCGATCCTTCAGTCGGCATCGGCGCCGATGGCACGGTCTATTTCGGCTATGCCGACGGTGATGGACATGCGCGAGTTGCCGTGTCGCACGATCGCGGCTTGATTTGGGAGCACGTGCAGGATGTTGGCGCTGCGCAGGGCGTGCAGAACACCGTTTTTCCCGCCGTCATCGCCGGCGACAGTGATCGCGCTGCCTTCTTCTTCCTTGGTTCCTCGACGCCGGGCGCCAGCGGCAGAGGCACCGATTTGACTTTCCCGGGCACCTGGTTTGGTTACGTTGCGACTACGTACGACAGCGGCGCGACGTGGGTCACAGCCAATGCGACGCCCAACGATCCGGTGCAACGTGGCGTGGTCTGTACGAACGGCACGACCTGTCCGGACGGAACTCGCAATCTCCTCGACTTCAACGATCTGACAGTCGATAAACAGGGTCGCGTGCTCGCGGCTTACGCCGACGGCTGTGTCACCGCCGAATGTATTCGCGGAGTCGATCGCAACAGCGACGGCAAGATCGACAGCAACGATAACGACGGTGCCGCGAAAGCAACGATCATTCGCCAGACGGGCGGCAAGCGTTTGTTCGGCGCTTTCGATCCCCCGGTAAACGCCAGGCCAGAACCACCGCTGCTCCTTGCGATGAGAGACGGCGATGCGGTCGGCCTGGCGTGGTCTATACCCGATGACGGCGGTTCGCCAATCACCGGGTATCGTCTCTACCGCGGTGTTCAAGGCGGCGCCGAAACTCTGCTCAACAGTTTCGGTCCGGATGTCAACTCATACACGGATACAAATGCAGCAGCGGCGAACTATTACTATCGCGTAACTGCTTCGAATGCGAATGGCGAAGGCGCCTCATCGCCGCAAGTCTTTCCGACGCTGTCGGAGAGCCCGTGCACCGGTTTGGGCGTGACTGTGTTGACTGATCCTGCGGGAGACTCGCTGGATCAGTTGCCGAGCCACGACATTCGTTCGGTTCACGTCGCGGAGCCGTTCTCCACTGATGGTTCGCAGAAGCTGATCTTCACGCTCAAGATGGGCGACCTCGCGGATCCGCTCACGCCGAGCACGCAATGGCGTATCTATTTCACCGGCGCGGATAACAACGGCTACTTTGTTGACATGAGGACTGACGCGCTGGGTGCGGTGAGCTTCAAGTACGGCACCTACATCCACAACGCGGACAACACCGCGGGCACAGCCACGACCGTCGGCAATCTCGACGCCGGCAGTAAATACGACACGCAAACCGAGGCCATCACATTGGTCGTGTCCAACAGCAAGATTGGCAACCCGCAAGCGGGCGCAAGACTTTCGCGCCTGTTTGTGCGCGTGCCTGTAGTTGTCGTTGTCCCAGACAATGCGAACTATGGGAACCCGAGTACCGCGGTTGGCTACACGTTGATCGGCAACGCAGCGTGCAAAGCGCGTCCGGCGGCACCGTCTGCACTGACCGCCGCCAACGGCCAGAGCAAGGGATCGGTGATCCTGAACTGGGCCGACAACTCGGATAACGAAGACAACTTCCTGATTGAGCGTTCGACTACTGTCGCGGGCGGTTACATTCAGATAGCGACGGTCGCGGCGAACGTGAGGAGCTACACGGATAACACCGTGTTTCGAAAGACGACCTACTTCTATCGCGTGCGCGCGGCGAACAGCGGTGGGAAGTCGAGTTATTCAAATGTGGTCAGTGTAAAAACGAAGTAGGGGGAATCGATCTATGATCCGCATTTTGAGTCTTTGCCTGCTGCTGGTGGCTAGCGGTCTCGCTAGCGCAGCGCAGGCAAAGCTGCGGCCCGAAATCATGGGCATCTCTCTCGATATGAGTCGCGCTGAGGCGCAGGCTCGTTTGAAATCGATCGGTCAATTGGAGAAAGAGGATCGCAAGCGGCAGGAGGTGTGGGCGGTGAAAGATGCGCGTGTCTCACATCTCCTCGTCGGTTACGACGCCGACTACCGCGTGCGTTACGTCACGGCCATCGCACGCACGGATGGACCGCGGATTCGTTACCAGGAGATCGCCAACCTGAAGAGCGCGCGAAGGCTGAGCAATCAGGGTAACTACAAGTTTACGTGGGAAGTGGAGGCGCAAGGTGGGCATTTTGGTTACTTTGTCATCGCGCACGGGCGCGATCCGAAGTTTCTGGATTCATATTCGGTAAAGAAACTGGATCAGGAAGAGATCGACTGATCGGGAGCTTTCGCAGGGAGTGAGACAGTGAACGTGCTGCCGCGGCCGGGTGTGCTCACGACGCCGATCTGTCCGCCGTGAGCTTCGACGATCCATTGCGCGATTGAAAGTCCTAATCCCGCGCCGCCCAGAGTACGCGCGCGTGCCTTGTCCACGCGATAGAAACGATCGAACACACGCGATTGATCCGCCGGGGGAATGCCGATGCCGTTGTCGCGGACGACTATTTCGGCGTTTCCGTTTTGGCGCGAGAGTGCCAGCGAGATCTCGCCGCCTGCGGGGGTGTATTTCACCGCGTTGTCGAGCAGATTCAGAATCATCTGCTTGATGAGTTGCTCGTCGCCGTTCAAAGCGAGCGCTGGCGGATCGTTTTCTTCCAGCTTCAGCCGGACTCCCTTGCGCGCCGCGAGTACCTGCGCGGCGCGTGCGCAATCCCTAACGGCGTCGTTCAAGGAGACAGGTTCCTTGTTCAGAGCAGCGCGCGTGTTTATGGGCTGACGCGCGAGAATAAACAGGTCTTCGACGATGCGGGAGAGTCGTTCGGCTTCGTCCTGAATCAAGGAGAGCGACTGTTGGTACTCGTCGACGGCGCGCGTTTTTCCGAGTGCGACTTCAGTCTCACCGCGCAAAACCGCAAGCGGCGTGCGCAGTTCGTGAGAAGCATCGGCGATGAAGCGTTGTTGTTCTTTGAATGAACTCTCGAGCCGGGCGAGTAATTCATTGATCGTGGTTGCGAGACGTCCGAGTTCATCTCGCGGATTGGTTACGTCGAGCCGTGACGAGAGGTTTTCGGCCGAGATGCGGTGTGTCTGGCTGTTCATTGACGCGATCGGTGCGAGGCTCTTTCGCGCGAGAAAGTATCCGCCTGCTGAAGCCAGCAGCAGGACCAGCGGCACTCCGAAAAAGAGATCACGCCGCAGCTCGCGCAGCCCGTCTTCGATAACGCTCAAAGGTTCGGCGACCTCAGCGAACCCAAGACCGCGATCGGATGAGAGTGGAACAACGGCGACTCGCAGGCCACTGGCGGTCACCTGACTGAAACCTCGCTCACGGGCCTCAATGAAAACGGATGAAGGAAGTGTGATCGTTGAGCCGGGCAGATTCGCGGAGGAGGCTATGTGCAGTCCCGCGTTGTCGGTGAGCTGCACGTAACGATTCGGGAAGGTGAGCTCGGCGAGTACGATTTCGCCCGCTTTGGCCGCGGAGTGTGCTTCACGAAGCTCCTCAACGTACGCGCTCGCAACGGTCTGCGCCGTGGAACGCAGCGATTCATCCTGGCGCTCGTGGAAGATGTTACCGGCGGCGTAGTAGATGACGAGTGCAAAGGCGATGAGCGACAAGGCGAGCACGCCCGCGTACCAGAGCGTCAGTCTTGTGCGCACCGAATCAAACATGGTTGATGATACTGCCACAAAGAGGCACAAAAGCCACAAGTAAGTCGGGCGCCTCCTTGGAGTGCGGGGACTTGTCACCGCTTTGTCCTCACGATGTCGCAGGCGATAGTACCGGACCAAAGCGGTGACAAGTCCCCGCACTCCAAGGAGGTGCTCTTGTGCCTCTTAGTGGCCCAACTCAGAAACTCCACGTCAATCCAACGCCGTACTGACGTGCGCCACGATTGAACTGCATCGTCACCAAAGAGGTTTGGCGATGGTGTGCGTTGTAGACGTACCTACCGATTCCCCAACCCAAAGCGCTCCCGGCGACTACATCTGAAATATAGTGTTTGTGACCGGTGAAGCGCGCGACGCTCACCGCGCTCGCGATTCCATAAGCGGCGATCTGGACCGCACGACGATCGTTGTATTCGTTAGCGATGACAGTTGCCACGGCCCAGGCTTGAGTGGCGTGACCTGAAGGGAATGAGCTTCCGCCATCGAAGAATTCGCTGCGTTCGACACCGCCGGCCGGACGCGCGCGTTGCGTGATGCCTTTCAATGCGCCTTCGACGATCACGCTGTCGACCAGCGCTTGGGCACATAAGACACCAGTCTCACGTGCGCGATCGTCGTGCTTCTCGCGGCCCACGAAATAGAAACTTCCCGCGACAGCGGCCAGACCGTAAATCGAGCCGGCGTAACTGATCACCCGGCTTGCTTTGTTCTGGCGATTTGCTTCGCCGATCTCATCGCCTGTGATGCGGTCAGTCGTCGCCAACGCCATGAAACCGACGCTGGATGGAATCATCCATCTCGCATCGCTGCGTTCGAGATGAAGTGGTGCGGTCCAGATCGCTTTCTGATCGCGCAGGATGTTTTTGAAGAATTCGTGTTCGAGCGATGGTGTGGGTGAAGGAGTTGGTGTCGGCGTCGGAGCGGGCGCTAACTGCGCCGGTGTTTGCGCGCTCGCTGCGAGCGCCGTCACGAAAATGATTGCCGGAAGGACCATGCCGAAGAGGCACTGCGAAAATCTGTTTCCTCGCATGTTGTTTTCCCCTTGCTTATAGAGCGAATTACTTGCTGACCACCAGCACTACAAATGAGCCCGGTTTGATGCTGCGCTGGGGGCGCCCGCCGGCAGTGGCTGGCGGCGTTTCGACGTACTCCGCGGCACTCAAAAATATCTTCTTCGTCTTTGGATCAAAAGCCATGGTGCGGGCACTTGGCTGTGTCTTCACCGGTCCGGCGTCTTCGTACTCATCCGCGGACTTCTCGTGGAAGATATTGAGCACACCCTCACTGCACGAAAAGAAGATCAGATTAGCTTGCGGATCAAACGCCGCGTAATCCACGCCTCGGCCGATCGCAAAACTGGTGATCACTCGTCCCGAAACCGCATCCATCACGACCATCGTCGGCTCGTTGCGGCAACCGATGAACAATCTTTTCGTCTTCGCATCGTAAGCGAGGCCGGTCGGCGTCTTCGCCACCCCAATTGGAAAACGCTTCTTTACTTCCAGCGATTTCGGATCGAAGACTGCGACCTCGTTTGTATCTTCCAGGTTCACATAGACGAGACCATCAGCAACCACCGCCGATTCGCCGTCCCCTTCGATTTTGATCGTGCCGACGACCTGCCCGGTCTTGGCGTCGATCGCAGTGATGTCGTGAGAGCCGTGATTGTTGGTAAAGACGCGTTTGGTGTTCGAATCGTAATAGATCCCGTCCGGCCCTTTTCCGACTTCGATCTTGTTGATGAGTTGCAACGTCGCGGGATCGAACATAGACACTTTGTTCTCGCGGCCGTTGCTGGTGAAGCCGTGTTTGAACTCCGGCGCGAGTGCGACTCCGTGAACGCCGGGCGTATCCGCAATCGTCCCGATGACTTTACCGTTGTCGGGATCGATCACGTCGACTTGAGTGCCGTGCGACAAATAAAGACGACGCGCGCCGCTATCAATCGTTACGTAATCAAAGCCGCCGTTGCCCGGAACCGGGTAGCGAGTTTCAACTTTGTATCCGGTGCCACTCTGGAACGGCACCAGCGAAAGTACCAGCGCGATCAATGCGGTCTTAATAGTTGTCATTGTTTCTTCCTCCCGTGTCGACTGCACGTGAGCTCAACATCGCGTAGACGGTAGGTGTGACAATTAG
Organism: Pyrinomonadaceae bacterium; assembly: GCA_036506775.1. GTDB lineage: Bacteria > Acidobacteriota > Blastocatellia > Pyrinomonadales > Pyrinomonadaceae > PSRF01. The sequence goes on from DASXRE010000297.1 coordinate 8,327, forward strand.
GGACAGCGCGAGCGCCATTGTCAATCCGCCAATGACGGCGATGGCCAGCGGCTGCAGCAGCTCTGAACCCGCGCCGAAAGCGAGCGCCAGCGGCAACATGCCGAGCATAGCTGCGAGCGACGTCATGAGCACTGGTCGAAATCGCCGCCGTCCGGAGCGGAGTAACGCATCGCGCAACGTGTGGCCCAAAGCCAGTTGCTCTCCGACAGAATCGAGCATCAGGATTCCATTCTTCGCCACGATGCCCACAATCATGATCATGCCCATCAACGAAACGACGTTCAGCGTGGATCCCGTGATGAACAACGCCAGTAGTACGCCGCTCAAAGCGAGCACGGCACCAGTCACGATCGCAATCGGATGCGCGTACGAGCGAAACTCGATCAGCAAAGTAATAAAGACAAGCAGCACCGCGAGGACGAGCGCGGTCATGAGTTCACGAAAACTCGATTGCTGTTCCTGATAGAATCCACCGTATTCCACCGTCATGCCCGGCGGCAGCTTCACGTCTTTCACCAACTGATCCTGAATCTGGTGAATCGCCGTGCC
>DASXRE010000298.1:0-2971 GCA_036506775.1 Pyrinomonadaceae bacterium
GGCCGCCGCGTACGCCGCCGATCTCGATTTGGCTCTGAAATGCGGAGCACAAGCTTACCTTGTTAAGCCCACTCAGCCTTCAGAACTCTGCGACCTGGTGACCGAGCTGATCGAGCATTCACAACAGGCTAGTCACCGGGCGACGGCTTGATTCAACCTCCGGCCAAAGAATTCGCCACAATAGCCCAGACAACCAGAGCACTGCTGCGTTGACGATCATCAGCACCAGCCAAAACGTCCAGTAGGAAGGGAACGTTCGTTCCCAGCCCGGTTGAATCGCGTGGGCAAGATTCACGTTGAGCTCCGGCGCCGTGACGAGTCGTGAAAGCAACTGCATCAGCGGCAACCAGCCAAAAGCATAAACCCATGAGTTTCGATCCATGCGATAGGTTTTAAGCGCAATCGCTGCCACTGCAAGTCCGCCGATGTGGGCGAGCGTTGAGGTGAAAAAGACACCCCACGCGAGCACGACGTAGAGAAACCAAATGATGAGACCCGGGATCGTCCAGAGCGCGGCAACTCTCACCAGCAGCGGCTTTTCGAAAAACAGCCCGGTGGCGAGGATGAGGTTGCCGATGTTACACATCCAGAGCATGTGGCCGAGCTGGTCGATTCTCCAGTAGTGAACTGCCTGCGCGAAGAAGAAGAACAGCGGCAGCAAGCCAAGCAGTCGCGTTCGGGTTCGCGGGGAAACATGCATGCGTCGCTATCCTCGCTTATCCCGGCAAAAAAACAAAGCGTTGTCTTGACAAGGCGTGGCTGTGAACCGAGACTGTCTCTCGATCATGAGTTCGCTGGAAGATCTCCTCAGCAAATCAATTCCGGAACTGAACAAGCGCTTCGTCGAGCGTCGACGTCCAGTACCTAAAGGTTTACTTGAAGCACTGGATGTCGATCCTCGCCAAGGCGCACAACAACTCGCCAAACGCATTCGCGAACGCTATCGCGAGAACCGTGCAGAAGGCCAGCGTCTTCACTTCCTGCTTCGCTTCGAAATCGAACTATGGGCGGAGGGTTACGGTTTCGTCGCTGGCGTTGATGAAGCAGGCATGGCGCCCTTGGCCGGACCAGTCGTCGCCGGCGCGGTCATTCTCCCGCAGAACTACAAACTGCGCGGCCTGAACGACTCAAAGAAGATTCTCGATCCTGAGAAACGCGATGAACTGGCGCTACAGATCAAGCAGGACGCAATCTGCTGGTCAGTTGGTTTCGCCGCCGTGGAAGAGATCGACAAGATCAACATCTATCACGCCGGACTGCTTGCAATGCAACGCGCGGTCGATGGGTTGAGCGCAAAGCCCGACTTCATTCTCGTCGATGCGCGCAAGATTCCGCATTGCGAAGTACCGCAACGTGGCATCATCCGCGGCGATGCCCTGTCCGCCAGCATCGCTGCGGCCTCAATCATCGCCAAGACGACGCGCGACGCGCACATGCTGGAACTCGACGAGATGTACTCAGGTTACGGACTTGCCTCGCACAAAGGTTATCCAACCCCCGAGCATTGCCACGCCCTCAAGTCCCTCGGCGCCCTCCCGATTCATCGCCGCAGCTTCGCGCGGGTTCGCGAAGCACTCGGATTGGATCCTGTTCAGACAGATCTTTTTCCCCCAGCTCTTGAAGAAACACTTTAACCTTTACTTCAAGCGATGGCTTCATCACTAACTGAGTACAAACGCAAACGGAAGTTTGACAAGACGCCGGAACCGGGTCCGAAAAAGAAGCGGACGCGCACTGGCCATCTTTACGTTATCCAGAAACATCGTGCGACGCAGTTGCACTACGACTTTCGTCTGGAAGTCGATGGTGTGTTGAAGTCGTGGGCCGTGCCCAAAGGTCCATCGCTAGATCCGAGTGTGAAGCGGCTCGCAATGCAGGTCGAAGATCACCCGGTGGACTACGCGAAGTTTGAAGGCGTGATTCCGGAAGGCGAGTACGGAGGCGGCACGGTGATGGTCTGGGATTACGGAACGTATCAACCGGAAGGTGATCTGGATCCGGCGGAAGCGCTGCGCAAAGGTGATTTCAAGTTCACACTTGACGGCGAGAAGTTAAAAGGATCCTGGGTGCTCGTGCGAACGCGCGATCGGCAGTGGCTCCTCATCAAGCATCGCGATTACTACACCACAACTGAAGACGTAACCGAACTCGCGCCTGTTTCGATTCTGAGCCGTCGCTCACTGGCTGAGATCGCCGAAGATGAAGGTGGCGATGTTAAGAAAGCGGCGACCGGCGATCCGAAAGTGATACCGCGTCGGACTGGCGTTAAAAGACGGAAGAAAGGTTCCAAAGCGAAAGTCTGGCACAGCAACCGATCATCCTAGTTTGCTCGTCATCCGTGCTCTTCTAACAACCCACGGTACGACAACCTCCCGTTTATAATCCTCGCCGCTGAAGTGAACGGATGCTCTTCTACTTTCTTCTCATCGAGGATGTGAATGACCTCGTGCCCTGCCGCCTTTAAATAGTCGGCAAGCAAGCTTCGATGACAACGCCACCAGACTGCTTCCGCGCACATGACTGCGACGCGCGCTTTCGAAGCGAGTTCAAGTAATTCTCTAACTCCGTTTTTGAACTCGTCGGTCTCCATGTGATCGGCGTAACCGCGAAACTGTTCATTGCGCCACGCAGTGTTGTGCGAATCCTTTCGCGGAGCCCTGCGTCCGCCAAGTCGTGGCTCATGCAGGTAGCGGATTCCGAGAGCAGCGAGTGATTCGGCGAGAGCCGCGCGATTAAACTGCGGATACCGTCGCGAGCCGGGAAACGTTCGCACATCAACCAACACTTCAATCCCGTGTGCCAACAGGATCTGACCAAACTCTTCACCACTCCTGGTCGAATGTCCGACGGTCCAAATCTTCATCATCAGCCTCAACTGTGGGCTTGCCGACCGTTAAAGTAATGCGTCATCCGGACGCCTCCTTGGAGTGCGGGGTCTTTTCACAGCTTTTGTAAAATGTTGGGTGGTTAT
>DASXRE010000299.1:0-8714 GCA_036506775.1 Pyrinomonadaceae bacterium
GCCGTGCTCGAGGCGCTGTTGCATAAAGGCGCACTGCCGATCAACGAGATTGGAAGAAAAGTCCTGCTGACGAGCGGTTCGATTACTGCCGCCGTTGACCGGCTCGAGAATAAGGGGCTGGTCGAACGGCAGGCAGCAAAAAATGATCGCAGGGCCAAAATTGTCCACCTCACCAAAGAGGGCAAAAAGCTGATCACGCGGGCCTACGCCGAACATGCCGCCGATATGGAGCATCTCGCCGCCGAGTTGTCTGCCAATGAGCGTGCAACACTCATTCGTTTGCTGAAAAAAATCGGATTGAAGGCGGCAACGGGATCGAAACGGGAAGAGTAAAGAGCAAGAAAAGAATTTGTGAGGAGTTGAGATGGAAGAGACCAGAGTTTTGGAAGAGCGAAAGAATAGAACCGGTTCGGGTCGCACCGTAGCCGGCATAGTCAATAGCATAGAGACTTTGGAGGGCGGCGGGTTTCTCGTGCATCGTCCGTTTCCAAAGTCGTCACTGTCGGAGTTTGATCCGTTCCTGCTGTTGGACGAGATGGGACCAGTTACGGTAGGACCAAACCAGGCGAAGGGTGCGCCCGATCATCCTCATCGCGGCTTTGAGACCGTTACTTACATGCTGTCGGGAGAGATGGAACATAAGGATTCGCACGGCCATGCAGGGAAGTTAACACCCGGTGATGTGCAGTGGATGACCGCGGGCGCAGGCGTGATCCATTCGGAGATGCCTTCGGAAAAATTCCAGCGCTCCGGTGGCAGGTTGCATGGTTTCCAGCTCTGGGTGAACCTGCCGCGAAAGAACAAGATGATGCGGCCGCGATATCAGGAGATACCCGCGGCGAACATTCCCTCGGCTTCTACCGATGACGGACTAGTGACGGTACGAGTGATCGCGGGCGAGGCACTCGGAGCGCGGGCGGTGATCGAAACCGTCACTCCGATCATGTACCTGCATTTCAGGATTGCGCCCGGTGGCGCAGTCTTGCAACCGGTGCCGGGCGGCTACAACGCCTTCGCCTACATCGTGTCTGGCGAAGGTCTGTTCGGTGCGGAGGAAGAGCTGGCGCCGAAACAGCAGATGGTTATGTTTGCTGCTGACGGCGATGAGGTATTCATCAGCAATCCGGCAGCTTCCGCCGCGCCACTCGAGTTGTTGTTAATTGCGGGCGTTCCATTGAATGAACCCGTCGCTCGTTATGGACCATTCGTGATGAACACAAGAGAAGAGATCTATCAGGCGGTCGAGGATTATCGCACCGGACGCATGGGCGTGATCGATTTCTGACGCGGCAAGGCGTTCGCGCATCCGTGGAAAGGGAAGGGCAGGTGTCAAAAGCAAGCACAACCAAATCGGTACTCGGCGCCGAGGCGCTCGATCGGTTGTTTCGGAGGGCGCGCACGTACAACGCGTGGCTCGATCGGCCAGTAACGGAGGACACGCTCCGCGAGTTGTATGATCTGCTGAAGTGGGGGCCGACGAGCGCCAACGGAAGTCCAGCACGATTTCTCTTTATTCGTTCGCCAGAGGCGAAAGAGAGACTAAGACCGACGCTCGCTCCGGGAAACGTCGACAAGACGATGGCTGCGCCAGTCACGGTTGTAGTGGCTTACGACCTGCTCTTCTTTGAAAAGCTGCCCAAGCTCTTCCCGTACAGCTCGTCAATGCGTGATTTGTTTGCCTCCAATCCGCAACTGGTTGAGGAGACTGCGAAGCGGAACTCGTCGCTTCAGGGAGCATACTTGATCATCGCAGCGCGTTCGCTTGGGCTTGATTGCGGACCGATGTCAGGCTTCGATAACGCGAAGTTGGATGAAGAATTTTTCGGCGCGGGAAGAGAGTGTGAAGGTTGTGAGCAGGAGTTCTTTCCGGCCGGTCACGTCAAATCGAATTTCTTGTGCAACATCGGTTACGGCGACGCTGCGAAACTATTTGCGCGCGCGCCGCGGCTTGAGTTCAACGAAGCCTGTACGATCTTGTGAGCACTATTCGCGCGTTTATTGCCCGGTCGCACCGAACGAGTACAACGCGTTACGGGTGCGGATATAGAGGTTGCTGCCGGCAATCGCCGGTGTGGCCCAAACCTCTTCATCGAGATCATTCGTCGCCAGGATTTCCCACTGCGCGCCGGCTTTAAGCACCGTCACTTTGCCGCTCGCACTTACCATAAAGATCTTTCCATCTGCCGCGACTGGAGATGCGTAGTAGTCCTCGAGCGCATTGGGTGTTCGACCTTGTTTCAGAACCTGTCCGCTCGCCGGATCGAGACTGGAAACAATCCCGCCCTCTTTCATCAGATACATCACGCCGCGGTAGATCAACGGCGTAGGTATGTTTGGGTAGCCTTTATTGACGCGCCAGACAACGTTCGAAGCTGTAACGTCGCCCTGACCGGCCAACCGAACTGCGGTAAGTCCGTGTCCCGAGGCCGTTGAATTGCGTACGAAGTCGTATTCGGTCGGCACGGTCGACGTATTCATCTTTGTTGGCGTCCAGCCAGCCAAAGTGTTCATAGGCCTCTGCCTGCGCTTTCATCTCCTCGCGATGCAGTCGTTGGTCCTTGTTGCTGTCGAACTGCTTGGCCATTTCGTCGAACGGCGGCAAAAACGGTTCGTCACCGCCTTCCGCGGTCACATAGACCATTTCGGCTCCCATCACCGGCACACCTTTCGGATACGAACCGATTTTAGTGACCCACCACAATCGTTCTCCTTTATCGAGGGAATAGGCGTCGACAGCGTTTGAACCAAGGACGATCACTTGCGCCGGTCCATCCTTGGGCTTGTAAATGGCTGGAGTCGAATAGGCCTCATAGTTGGGACGGCTGTTCCGCCAGAGTTCTTTTTCCGTTGCGCGCGTCGATAGCAATGATGAAAGAATCGGTTCGCTGATCACACACCATCACCAGCGTGTTGCCGGCGAGTACAGGCGATCCAGCCATACCGTAGAAGCTGTTAAAGGGTCCTAGCGGCACGCGCCATCGCTCCTTGCCGTCTGGTCCATAAGAGATCAAGCCCAGTTCGGCAAAAAAGATGAAGACGTTTTTTCCGTCGCTGGCCGGACTGGGCGAGGCCGCATCGTTGGCCTTGTAGATCGTCATGTGTCGCGCGCGCGGAACATCGCGGCGCCACAACGTTTTTCCTGTTTTTCGATCCAGAGCGAGTGTGATCAGTTTTTCGGCTTCGCTCGCGGTCAGAAAGACGCGATCCGCAGTGACCACTGGAGACGATCGTGCGAAAGGTACTGCAGTTTTCCAAACGAGATTCTTCGTGGGGTTGAACTCGGCGGGCAACGCAAAGCCCTCAGCCACGCCCGTACCATTCGGTCCACGGAACTGCAGCCATTCATTGGTACGCGTGCCGGCCAATGATTCGGAAGACGGCTTCTGCTGGGCGTAAGTTGACGAGTGGGTGGCGGCAAATAACGCGATCGCTATAACCAAAAGTGGGAGTGAGCTTTTGACTTTCATGTTTGTTTTCGGGCAGTAGCTACCTATCTCGGTAGCGGTTTCAGTCGCCATGAGCGAACGACGCTGGTAAACAACTTCGCGTCGTTCACATATCTTTGCTCGGCAGTAACGAGAGTAATAGTGTACAGCACACCGTCTTCCGGCCGCCTCGCTTTTCGTATTGCCGTTATCGTTTCGTTCATGACCGATATGCCGGAACCGGCTTGCTTGTAGCGAGTAACCACCCGGATTGCCGGCAGCGTTCCCAGTTGTTCAGCCTGGCGGCTGACGATCTGAAGGTCACCATGTTTTTGTTCAGCGTCCTTCAGAGCGGCGTCGACAGCGGCATCTAGCGAGGGATAGTCAACGGCACTCAGAAACGCATTGGTCACGATGTAGGCGTCGCGGTTTGGCGTCAACCTGATCTCGATGCCGTGCTGGGGCCACGGCGCGGGAGGGCTGACACCAATAAATCCGGACGGAATCTTCAGCGCATAACCATACTGGTCGTTATTGTAGTTGGCGGTCCATGACTGTTCCTTGCCAACGTGTCCGTTTTGTTTCGGCTCCTGTCCAACCGCCGCCATGCACAGAAGCAGTAAAGCGACGGTCAGACAGAGCGCCAGTGACGAGAAAGTTTTGTTCAGTTTGAGTTTTGACATACCTTGCAGCCTAGAACTTCGCGCCGCATCCTGTGGCATAGTTTCGAACCTGACTCATCCTTGCCTTAAAGCGTGTTCCGTACTCCTCCATATTTGCGTTGTACTTGGCGTCACCAAGTTTCTTGAGGAAATCATCCGCGGTTTTGGCTCCTTTGACAATCGGTCCTGTGTGTTCCTTGTACGTATCCGCGGCTGCTTGCAAGGAGCTGAATCTCAGGTTGCGACGACCGGCTTTGGTATAGCCGAACAGGTTATTCAATTGTCTGTTGTGAGCGTCGAGCCAGCCGCTCTCAAACGAGGCGTGCGTGATGATCAAGATCGGGGAAACGTCCAGATCAGTTGCCAGTGTCTTCAGGATGCTTAAGGTCGAATCGAAGAACTTTTTGGCAAAGCCCGGACATTCAAACTTGCCTCCGCCCGGTTTGTTGGGCTGCTGATCGTTCGCAGTGCCGGTATGTTGGGCGAGGTTCGTAGCGACTCCAGCGCCCAATCCTCCCGCGAGAGCAAGTGTGGCTGCGTTCGCAGCAAATGAAGACGCGGCGGCCCCGAAGCCTTCTAGTTCAGCCACCGTGAATCCACCCCAGAACTTGATCGCGGCTGCCTTTATGGCCGCCCCCTGCGCCGCCGCCCCCAATCCAGTCGTTGCTCCTGCACCATGCAAGACGGGAGCTGTACCTCCCGCATGCGAACCACCGCCCAAGGCGCCGAACAGCGAGTGCGGATAGTAGTGAGCGATGACGATGATCGCGACCGCAATGGCGAGTTGCACCCACTTGTTCTTCAAGACCTTCAGAATGGCCTTCCCGATCTTTTTCAGGAAGCTCAGGAAGCCCAGGCCGCTTGGGTCTGAATGGTTAACCGGATCGTTGCTACAGTAAGAGTAAAGATTGAGGCTCTGTGGCGCAGTCAGATCTGAATCGCGTATTCCGATCGGATCGACCTGCGTGAATCGCCCCTGGAAGGAGTCGTAATGCCGGTTGAAGGCGTAGTCGAGCCCTGTTACGGCGCTGCGGTCGTAACTGGTAAACCTGCGAGTCGTTGCGCCGGTGGATTCGTTGTTCAGGGCCGTGCCGAACGGCAGTGTGACCTGTTCGAATGAAGTTCCTGACGAGGGATTGGTGACCACGCGGGTTCCCAGTCTATCGGGATGTTGAAATTCGACTGCCTCGCCGCCACCACCGTTTGGCGTCACTTTTGAGAGTAGCCGCGCGCCGATATAGACATAGCTTCTGGACCACGCGGGAGTCGTCGAGCCGCCACTCTCGGTGTACTCAGCGATGCTCGTACCATTCTCAAAATCATAGTAGGTTCTGGTGCCGCCTTCTTCCCCGATCACTCGTTCATTCGAATCGCCGTAAGTGTTGGTGGCCAGGACGGTGACGTTGTCATCGGCCTTAACCTGCACCAGGCGATTCGCTGCGTCGTACTGGAAACGTTGCCAGCCGCCCGCGGCCGTTTGTACGCGGGTTTGATTACCAGCGGCATCGTAGTTCCAGCCCGAGTTGCCGATGCGATTTGAAGCATTGTCGAAAACGATGCCCTGAATACCGTCAGGTGGAACGGTCGCCCCGCCCGGCGGTGAGTAGGGACTGATAGCGCTGACTTTTACGCTATATTCCGTAGACAGATCGAAACCTAAACGGACGTTGGTTCTACCGTTTGTCGGCACCTGGCTTTCCCAAAATGCCCAGCCACCCGCATCCGGTTCGCGATAGAGATATGTCTTGTACAGGTCGTAAACAAACCAGTGATCGGTACGGTTGCGGTTGGCATATTCCTGCGAGTTGAAGATCGAGGCTCCCAGATTCTGCATCGCCGCAAGAAACTGCGAAGGGCCTTGAGTGTAGGCAGACTGCAACGTACTGAGCCAGCTTTGCAGCTCAGTCGAGGTCGGCTGCCGGTTCAGACCATTTTGGTAGAAGTTACGAACGTACTGTTCGGCAGTGAAAGAGTAGGCGTTGTTGCGATTGCCGTAGCGGTCGTATTCGTAACGTTGGGCCCAGTTGACGTTTTGCCCGCCAGTAGCGCGTTTCAGCCTGCCCAACGCGTCGTACTCGTAACCACGGTCTTTGTTGTGGTCGAGATTGTTGCTGATCGTGACCAGTTGACCGGTGCGTTTGCCGTTTGCTCCCGCGAAGTCGTAAGACAGATTCAGCAAGGTTGAGCCGTTGCGCGTCAGACTTTGGCTCGCCAGCAATCCAGTCTGGGCGTGATAACCGTAATTCTCGGTCACTTGGTTCGTGCCCGTGCCGACGCTGAGTGAAGTTGTCTGGCTGGCCGCGTTGTAAGCGATGTTCGAGGCTTGTGATTGGCCGTCGTAAGTAAGCCCCGAGGCGCGGCTGGCAACGTCGTAGTCGTTATGGACCAGCTTGCGCGGCGCGCTGCCGTTGCCGTATTCAGCGGGATAGCGGACGTCCTTTGTTCGATCCAGAGAGTCGTAGATGTAATCGGTTACAAACGGATACCCGGATCGGCTTGTCAGCGTAAAGGTTTTCGCGCTGATTCTGCCCTCGGTGTCATAGGTGTAACTTTCAGTGCTGACGCCAGAGGCCGCAACGCTGGCTGGTTGAGTTACATCGACGAGTTGTGAGCCGAAAGACTTGGTGCGATAGCTGTAGCTGATTGTAGCTGCCGAGAGAATCGGGTTAGCTGAGTCGCCAAAACCAGTCGTGTCCCACGAAATGGATTGCAGTCGATTCAGCGGATCGTTGTTGTAGCTGTAAACGGCCTTGACACCGCGCGCGTCGGTACGTGACGTCAGGTTGCGATCATCGTACGTAAATACCTCGCTCCACGTGCCGGAGCCGACGTAGGTTCCGGCATCGTTGAGAGTCGCGCTCATCTCGGCGAGTGTTTGTGCCGTCAAGCGTCCGAGCGCATCGTATTTGAAAGAGCGCGTTTGTGAGCCTTGGGTAGTTTGCGTCAGTCTGCCGAGCGTGTTGTAGCTGTAGGTGGAAACCATCCCGTTGCTGGCTACAGATCCGCTTCCGTTGGGATCAGGTTCTACAACTTCAACCAGCAGATTGCGCGCATCCGTGCGGCTCCAGCGCTCGCGTCCCCACGGGTCCTGCACTCGCGTTGTCTCCCCCGCGGTACTGGAGGCCACACTGGGACGCGTTGCTTCGTTGTAGAAGGTTTGCGTCACGCTGCCATCGGGTGCTGTCGCGGTGGTAACACGTCCGAGTGCGTCGTAGGCTGTAGTGCTCCACTGTTGCGGATCGCCGCTGCGATAAGGCAACGTCTGCTGCGATATCTGGCCCATGTTGTTGTAGGTGGTGTCAACGAAGTCCCAAACGCCTCCTGCACCAAGCGCCTTTTCCTGCCGCAGTTGTCCCCGGCCGTTCAGATACTTCACATTCTGCGACGCAACGCCGCCGCCTTCCGCGGTCGCCAGGTAAGTTGTCGTAGTGGCGGTCATCGCGTTGTCATCGAAGGCGTAATCGGTGCGCGCTCCTGTCGGTGAAACGGCACTCGTCAGGCGCAGCGAGTTCGAATCGTAACTGGAGGTGGATTGCCGGCCGTTGGCGTCCGTCATCGAGAGCCCAAGTCCGGTGGAAAAGTCATAGGTAGCGCTGGTCGTAACCTGAGCGTAAGGATCAGTCGCTGAGCCTCGTGTTTTGGACAGTGGATAAGCGAATTGTGTGTCGATCGTGAAATTGAAACTGGTCTGATCGCAGCAGGACGAAGAACCCTTCACCAGGTTGCCGGTCACATCGTAACGGCGTGTTTCGGTGACCGCGCCCGTGAGACTGGCGGCGTTGGCGTAGGCCGTGATTTGAGTGACGTTGCCGCGGTACTCAGTTGAGTAGTCGTAAGGACAGACCCAGATCTGATTGCAGTAACCGTCGCAATAGTAATCGTAACAGTTGCCGGTGCAGTCAGGATCGTTCCAGTCGTTGTCCCAGTAACAATAACCTTCCGCTTCAGCCCAGGGATTGGCGGCTTGATCGTGCATCACCACGCCCGGTGCGGCGGTGAGTGTCTGGCCGTCGTATTGATACTCGGTGCGAGAGACACGAGTGACGTTATCACTCGCATAAATCTCAACTGTTAACGGGAGATTAAGGATGTGGCGGCCGTAGCAGCCGTAGCTGTAACACGAGCCGGTGTAATTGACGCTGTTTTCAAATGTCGTGCGCGTGGAACGGATCAGGCTTGTGCCACCGTAATCATAATCGCGCATGTCACTAACCTGGTTGTAAACGCTGCCATAGCTGAACTCGGTGGCAGTTATCTGGCCGCGTTCGTCCGTTTTCTCGACGCGGTACGGGCGCGCCGAACCGTAAGCGCCGGGTTCCCAAAACGTCTTGCTGACTTGCAGAGGCTGGCCGTCCGTTACATACGTCTCGTCCTGATAGGTCAGGCCATCGTTCCATTGTCCCGCCGCGTTGTAAGAGAGTTGTTTACTCTTCGTACCGTTGGGCATCGTGACGACTGTCATTCGGGGCGTATCGTTTTCGTGAACGTCGTAGCTGGTTGTCGCCGAATCGAAATTGGTACCGTCGCGCGTCCAACTCTCGACGAACTGCGTGTAAGTCGGCGCGTCGGTCAGGCTGTAGTTTGGTGTCAGTGGATAGTTGTAGGTTTCGGTGCGCGTGACAGAGCC
>DASXRE010000300.1:0-57423 GCA_036506775.1 Pyrinomonadaceae bacterium
ATCGGGAAACCCTGCGAAGTCACGGGCCGGCTGGTTCCAGGAACCACCACCAACGGCGGGGTTCTGCCAATCACGTTAACGTTGGTGACTTGCTGAATCGGAATACTAAAGTCAACCGGGTTGAAGTGGTCCATGTCCTGCTGGTTCAGGTGCCGGCGATAAGCCAGACCGATACCCAACCAACGGCGCGGATAAATCTTGATACCGCCAAGCGCGTCGACCGGATTGTTGTTGAACGCATTCGGAGTGTGACCACCAACATAGGTAGTCGATCTGACCTCCACGATGGGCTGGATGTGTTTGTTGATCGGGAAGTCGAAGCCGACACCCGCGAGCAACTCATCCGGACGGTCCAACAGAACGAAGTCACCGCCCAAACCCTTCGGATTGCTGTTCAGGATGTATCCGCCGTTAGCCGAAACATTCACGTGCGTGCCCAAACGACCGTCGACGAAACCGATCAAGCCGAAGTCGCCGATATCGCCACCCGGACCTGCACCACGCTGCATCTGATTGAAGCCGGAGAAATCATTGCCCTTGTCGAGCCACCAGCGATAGAACGGGATGATGCCTGCTCCGAGCGGATTGTTTGGACCAGTGAAGCGAATCTTCGCGCCAAACACCATGTTGGTGAAGTTGCTCTCACCGAACAGACGATTCACAAACGGCGCATCCGGAAGATACGACGGAGCGATAGTGAACGTCAGCGGAACAGTAATCGGAAGATTCAAAGCCGTCGCTGGAAGAGTGGTCGTCGCCAGCACCACGCCCGGCAGGATACTGCCTACCGGTGAACCGATGCCCGGGAAGTTATCAGCCGGACCAAAGTTTCCACTGTTGGGCTGGGAAACCGGTGGTCCAAGCTGCGCATTGAAGCCCGGGAAACCGAACTGTCCCTGCCCTGGTCCCTGGCCGAACGTTCCCGCGGAACCGCCGACAAACGGAAACTGAACGAACGGTTGGTTGTTCAGGGGCCGGAACACAGCCGTGCCCGCTATCGTGCCTACGTTTGGTCCAGAGGGCGCCAGGATCACTGCTGCCCCACGGCACAGCGTCGCGCCGCAGAAGAGTTGCGAATTAGGCAGATAGAAGCTGGAAAGATTCTGCGGATTGTTGACCTTGATTCCGCGCCAGCCGTTAGTCTTGAAGAAAAGTTCGATGTGGTCGTTTAGACCAACGTTGAAGCTCAAGGGAACGTCGGTAATGTCGACATTACCCGGATCACGATCGTAGTTGCTGTACGCAATGCTGAACGTGAACTCGCCCCGACGCAATGTTGAGCCGTCATAGATAGTAAAAAGCCCGGTTGGTCCACCTTCGGAACCACCCGTGCCGACTGCCGGCGACTGGTTGCGCGGGTCTTTGTCGGACCTGATAGTCTGTGCTGATGCTGCGGCACACAGCACCAACGATACGAGCGCAGCTAAAAGCGCCCTAGTTGCGAGTCTCATCGCATTCCTCCTGCGAAATGAGTAATAAGAATTCGATGTAATAGTGCCGCCGTACCAACAAGTACGAAAACACCTTGTCGCCCCGGAGGCCCCAACTACACTTGTCAAAACTACCGGACCGCTTGGACCACTAGGCCCAGCGGCGACGCTCGGACTGCGATGTAAACAGAATACTTCGGCCCTTCTCGCAGTACTCCATCTTCACTAATACGCTATCCCCGAGTGACTACTGATTTGGTTCACTTCTTATAGAGAATGAACTACCCCTTGTCAATGATTTCGTCCCTCAAACCTGTCGCGCAAATATGGAGAAATCTTAACGCTGGTCCGAGTCGTAAATCCTGCCAGACCATACTCTACCTTAAATCCGAAATCAAGCCTTTTTCACTACTTAGCGCACTTCTGTTTATGTTTTTTCGGTCACGCGTAGAAGCCTCTCATGCGTGTGTCATAGGCCACGCGGTCTATCGCCAACATGTACGCCGCGGTCCTCGTATCGACCGAGTGCGCGTCGGCATAACGACACAGATCATTGAAGCTCGCCACCATCTTGTCCTGCAGTCTTTCGTTCACCACATCCTCACGCCAGAAATACCCCATGCGGTCCTGCACCCACTCAAAGTAAGAGACGGTCACGCCACCTGCGTTGGCAAGGATGTCGGGAACTACAAAGATGCCTTTTTGGTGAAGTATCTCATCAGCCGCGGCGGTCGTGGGCCCATTCGCACCTTCCGCCAGCACCTTGCACTTCAACTTGTCGGCGTTCTGCGACGTGATCTGATTCTCGGTAGCCGCCGGGACCAGCACATCGCAGTCGAGTTCCAGCAACTCCTGATTGCTGACAAACTCCACACCCTCGTATCCCTCGAATGAGCGAGTGGACCGCAGATACTCGAGCGCTTTCGGTATGTCGATCCCGTTCGCGTTATAGATACCGCCGTGGATGTCCGATATCGCTACAACCTTGTAGCCTGCCTCGTGCATCAGCATCGCGCCGATGCCGCCGACGTTGCCGGAGCCCTGCACGACGACGCGAGTATGGGCCGGAGTCATCTTGAATCGCTTGATCGCCTGATCGACGACAATCATGATGCCGCGCCCGGTCGCCTCGCGCCGGCCTGATGAGCCGCCCAGATCGATCGGCTTACCGGTCACGACCGCAGTCACAGTGTGCCGTGCGTGCATCGAGTAGGTGTCCATGATCCAGGCCATCGTCTGCTCGTTGGTGTTCATGTCGGGCGCCGGAACGTCTTTCTCTGGGCCGATGAAATCGAGCAGTTCCGCCGCATAGCGGCGCGTCATGCGCTCCAGCTCACCCGTGGACATCTGTTGCGGATCGCAAATAATGCCGCCCTTCGCGCCGCCAAACGGCACGTTCACCACCGCGCACTTCCACGTCATCCACGCAGCCAGGGCACGCACTTCGTCGAGACTGACGTCAGGCGCGTAACGTATGCCGCCCTTCGCTGGTCCACGCGCGAAGTTGTGCTGGACGCGATACCCTTCGAAGACCTGAATGCGGCCGGAGTCCATGCGCGTCGGGATGTAGACCTTTAACTCGCGGTTGGGAACTCTCAACACAGTGTAGAGATCCGGATCCAGGTCCAGCAACTGTGCCGCGCGATCGAAGCGCGACATCATCGATTCAAAGGGATTCTCTTCTTTTATCTCGCGAATATCGTCAACGTAACTAGTAAAGATAGTAGCCATGAAGCCCTCTCGATCCTGGCGTTTTAAATCCTGGTGTTTTAATTCGTCACGATCGCTTGATTCGGATTGGCAAAACTTCATTCATTGAGCCACTGCGGAATCCTTGCAGGTCCAGCGTGACGTACTTGAACCCCAACTCGCGAAAGCGCGCCGCCAGTTGCTCGATCACATCCTTGCGCAACACCTGGTCCAACTCCGCCGGAGCGATCTCCAGCCGGACCAGTGTGTCGTGATGCCGCACTCTAAACTCCTTGAACCCAAATTCCCGCAAGATCTCTTCTCCGCGATCGACCTTGCTCAGTCTCTCGATCGTGACAGCAGTGCCATACGCGATGCGCGACGACAGACACGGGCTGGCGGGCTTGTCCCACGTGGGCAGTCCCACAACTCGACTCAACTCGCGCACTTCACTCTTGCTCATGCCGACTTCGATCAACGGACTGCGCACTGCATGTTGCTTCGCAGCCTGTCGTCCGGGACGGAAGTCGTCCAGATCATCTGTCGTAGAACCGTCAACAATGAACTCAATGCCGCGGCTCGCGGCGAACGATTCGAGTTTGCTGTACAACTCGTCCTTGCAGAAGTAGCAACGGTCTGCGTTGTTCGCGCGGTAATCCGGATTCTCCAGCTCTTCGGTCTGAATAACTTCGTGATGAAAGCCAAACTGATTGACGACGCGTTCGATCTCCGTCTGTTGATAAGCAGGTAGACTGGCTGATTCGCCAGTGATGCAGATCGCGCGTGGTCCGAGTTCGGCATTGGCGATGTAAGCAACGTAGCTGCTGTCGACGCCGCCGGAGTAGGCAACGATCACGGAACCGAGTTGCCGAAAAAGCTCACGCAGTTTCTGCTCTTTCAGCGTCGCACACTCATGGCTGTCTTCGGCTTTGTACTGGAGGTTTTGCATTGAGTGTTCGGCATGTTAGCTCATGCTCAAACAGCAAAGCAACAGAAGCCACAAAGATGCGCAAGACGTGCAAATTCAGTTAATGCTCCGGTGGTTTTTGTGCCTTTTTGTGGCTGCCCGGAAATGCTACTATCGAAACCTCCCCGGACTGGTTTTCGATGCGCACTTCATTCTGGAACAGGTTCCTCCCGACGGCGAGCTGCATTCTGCTGCTTGCGTTGGGTGGTGCTGCGACTGTCAGAGCACAAACAGAAGAAGCATTCGGCGATGATGCTACTGATCCGGTCAGGTTGTTTGAACGCGGACAGAGCGCACACGCACGTGGCGAACTCGAAAAAGCTTTGGGCTTCTACGAACAAGCACTCAAGGTGCGGCCGGAGTTTCCGGAAGCTCAATTTCAAAAGGGCAATGCGCTCGCGGCGTTAGGTCGACTCGATGAAGCCGAAGCCGCTCTTCGCGCCGCGATCTCACTGAAGAAAAACTGGTCGCTTCCCTACTCCACCCTTGGTGCGTTGCTCATGCGCCGCGAGCGTGACGCAGATGCCGAGCAACTGCTGCGACAGGCGCTAACGATTGACGCTCAGGATGGATTCGCACTCCGTATGCTCGCCGACATTCGCCTTCGCGCTGGCGACGCGAAGCAGGCGCTCGAGTTTGCGAAACGCGCAACCGGCATTCCTGAAGCTCCGGCAGCGGCATGGATCGGACTCGCACTGGCCCAAAAAGCAAACGGCGACAGTGTGGCCGCCAAGGCGACTCTCGATCACGTGCTCGCGGACGAACCGCAAAACGTTGCCGCGCTGATCGAACGCGCCGATCTGCTTACCGCCGAGAAACAGTTCGAACCCGCGATCGTGGATCTCAAAGCAGCGGCGAAAATAAAACCCGGTGACAAAGCGATCGCTTCTCGTCTTGCCGACGCGCTTCAGAAGGCCGGTAAACCTGAAGAAGCTCTGGCGGTCGCAAAGGCCGCGGGTCTCGAAGTACAGCAGCAGGCAGCAAACAGCGACGGAGTAAGCGGCACGCCGGAAGAGATTGAGGCGGCAAACAGTGACGACCCGGCGGTCTCACGCAAGGCGCTCGAAAAGTTGCTCGAAAAGAATCCGCGCAATGCGATGCTGCTCGCGCGTTTAGGTGCCTCGTACCGTACAGACGATCCACCACGCTCGTTCGAATATTATCGACAGGCCGCGGAGGTCAAACCTGACGCACCCGAGTACGCACTTGGCTACGCCGCGGCGCTGGTTCAGGCGCGTCGGTTCGCTGATGCGGCGACGATCTTGCGAAAGGTCGTGCGGGTCGATCCGCAAAACTATGCGGCGCACGCAAACCTGGCGACAGCACTTTACGAGTTGAAGCGTTACAGTGAAGCGTTGCCGGAATATGAATGGATTGTAGCGGCGAAACCGGAGGCCACGGTGGCCCATTATTTCATTGCCACCGCACACGATTATCTTGGAGAATACCCGGAAGCACTTGTGTCGTATGAAAAGTTTCTGGCCGTCGCCGACGCCAGGACGAATCAACTCGAGATCGAGAAAGTGAAACTGCGTTTGCCGACTCTGCGCCGGCAAATTCAACTAGGAGAGGGCGCGAAGAAGAAGCCCTGAGATGTCCCTGGAATTCCCGCGCGGGCTCACATTGCTGGCAACAGTGTTGCTCACGGTGTTTGTGTGTCACCCGTCCGCGCGCGCGCAGGAGCCAGCGTCGCAGCCGTCACCCCAACCGACCCCGCTGACTGCGCCACCGCCGCTCAAACTGATCACCAAGGAAGAGCGGGCGCAACTCGATCAAACCAGGGACGCCAAGCAGCGGCTTCGTGTCACGATCGAACTCGCCGGCGCCCATCTCACGAAGGCCGAACAATTGACGATGCAGACCGAATACGACGCTGCGTCTGCCGAGGTCGGCATGTATCACGCGTTAATTGAAGACGCACTAGAGAGTGTGGGTTCACTTAAACACGACAGCGACAAGACTCGCGATCTGTATAAAAGACTTGAGCTGGCGCTGCGTTCAGATGGTCCACGTTTGACGGCCATGCGCCGCGTCACCCCGCTCGAGTTCGCAGTGTGGATCAAGAAAGTGGAAGACTTCGCGCGCGCCGGAAGGACTGAAGCGTTGAACTCGTTCTACGGTCACACTGTCGTGCGCGACGGGCAGAAGAGCGCGGAAAAGCCTGAAGACAAACCTAAAGAAAGCCCGACTCCCAAGAGTAACCAGCCATGATCACTCGCACACTCCTCCTGTTCCTTGGTCTAACACTCTTTGCCCACAACGCGAACGCTCAGCAACGCGATCATCTTACGCCGCAGGAAGTCGACCTGGTAAAAGAGGCGCAAGTGCTCGACAAGCGGATCGACGTTTTTATAAAAGCGGCCGATCGACGCATCCTGGTGCTGAACGGTGGCGCGGTGGCCGCGGCGCCGGCAAAGACAAAGCAGGCGAAGAAGGAAGCGGAACTATGGGGTGAACTCCCGACTGGCTCGCGCGCGGAGTTGGTGTCGGACATCGCGCGCATTCTTGATGAGGCGATCACCAATATCGACGACGTGAGTGCTCGTGACGAACGCAATCCTTTAATCGCGAAGTCACTGCGACGGCTTGCTCAGGCAACGAACACGATCATTGAGCAACTGAAGCCGCTGCGCGTGCAAGCGAAGAGCGACGCCGAGATCGCGAGCTTCGAGACGCTCAACGAGGACGCCCAATCAATCCTCGAAGCCGCTAACAAACTCCCACCGGAAGTTGAGAAGAGCGACAAGAAGGGGAAGACCAAGAACAACTGATCCTTCTTGTTTCGCAACATCGATCACGGCAGGGGCGGCCACGGAGTGCCGCCCCTACAATCTTAATGTTGCGGTGGCGCGCTTGAGGGCTTCGACGATTCTTGCCAATCCCTCTTTGGCGTCCGCGGAGCTACGATCATCGAGCGCCTGGCGGAAGTCAGTTAACGGTTGCGCGGCGTAGCCGGTGTAAATGCCCGGCGCGTAGATCTGATGCTTGTACCAGGCGCGACCCCGCAATCCGCGCTGATCGATAAATTGCCGCTCCGCACTTATCAACGCCTCGTTGATCCGCGCCAGCTTCGCCCGATCGCCTGATCTAATCGCATCCTGACGTGCCTTCTCGATCCGCTCCGCTTCCTTAGCGAAATCATCCAGCGCTGCGTTCATCGCTTTTTCATCAAACGCATTCGCAAGATTGCGCCACCCCGCGATCTTCACTGCCTCGCGGAAGAACTCGCGAATCTCATTCGCGTAATCCGTGTAGTCAAACGGCAGACCATCAGCATCCGCCAGACGCAGCGCCATCGTGCCCCAGATCTGCGCCGCCGCCACGTGATAAAGAAAACCCGGATCGCCGAAGTGGTCCATCCAGTAAAACGAATCGTACGCAGAGTGATAGACGCCATAATCACCACCGAAGCCCATGTCGGTCGACGCGATTCCGAGATGTTGCAGAAACGGCGTGTAGTCTGATCCCGAACCAAGTGGACTGATGCGCGCCTCACCCAACGTATGGCGCTCCTCTTCGCTGCGCAAATCGCGCGTCCGATCCTGCCATTGTTGATAGACGCTCTTTCCCGTCTTTGGATCTTTGACGTCGCGGGTGACCGCCCGCAGAAACTTCCACAATGAAGGTACCGCCGACGCGCCGAAGTGCGGACCAGACACCGCCGCATCCAGATTCAGATACGCAACTGCTTTCTCTTTCAGTTCACCGGCGAGTTCTTCAACCCACTCGGTGGAACCAATCAGTCCATACTCCTCCGCGTCCCAACTGCACAGAATGATCGTGCGGCGCGGCTTCCAGCCCTGCTTCAACAACTGGCCCAACCCGCGGCCCACTTCCAGCATCGCCGCCGTCCCGCTGTTTGGATCGACCGCTCCAAATACCCACGCGTCGCGATGATTTCCCAGCACCACCCAACGATCTTTTTGCTCGCTGCCGTCGATCCGCGAAACCACATCCCAGATCGTGCGCTGCTTGTAGTCCATGTCCGTCTTCAGACGAACCTTCACGTCGTCAGTGCCACCGACGTGATAGGCGAACGGCAAGCCACCTTGAAAACCTCGCGGCCGCACTGGTCCTTTCAACGGCGCGATGATCTGTTTCGCAACGTCGTAAGCAATTGGCTGCACCGGAATGCGCGTCAGATCGGTCACTTCCTCGGGTTTCAAACGCGGCACTCCATCAATCGCGGGCCGGCCCGGAGTCAGCGGATCACCGGGATAGTCAAACAGGTACTGCACCGAACCACGTTGGCCCGAGGCCACCGGACGCCACGGTCCCTTCGGATAAACGTCGCCTTGCATGTAACCATCGTCAGCCGGATCGGAATAGATGATGCAACCAATCGCCCCATTGTCCTGGGCCACCTTTGCTTTCACACCACGAAACGAGTTGCCGTAACGCACGATCACGATCTTGCCTTTGACGTCGACGCCGGCCTTCTTCAACTCCTCGTAATCGCCAGGCAAACCGTAGTTCGCGTAGACCACCGGCGCGGTTACATCGCCACTGGCGCTGTAGCCATTGAACAGCGGCGTGATCTTCGGATTTGAGGAAGTCGGATCGCCAGGCACGATCGCTTCGCGAGTATCGAGCATTCGGTGGTCCGTGGTGTTGGTCGAGGTCCTGCTTATTAATTCGAGCACGCTCGGTGCGTTCGGATAGTTGAGCCACACCTGATATTCCTTGAGCTCTGCCGGCAGGCCATAACTGCGCAACTGATCGCGCACGTAAACTGCGGTCGCGTAGTCTTCTTTCGTGCCGGCGACGTGTGGCTCGAGCGTCAACCGGCGCAGGTGTTCACGCGCGGACGCCGGCGAAGGAACAGCGCGGAACTGTTCTTCCCGCCGGCGTTCAGCCGCCGCGCGTTCAGCCGTGAATCCGTCGATTGTGGTGGTTTGTGAAAAAGCGGGTGGCGCGAGCAGAACGAATTGGAGTAGAAGGATCAGAAAGGTTCTCATAGTACAATGTGACCGAGTCTGCAGCGAAAGGAAGCTTGTTAATGGACAGTCGTTATTACCCAAACGTGGAAATAGATCTTTCCCAACTAACTGCCGAATTGCGAAGTCTGTTTGACAGCGAGTATGAAGTGCAGACCTTCCAGGTTTCGACTACCAGTATTGTCCAGGCGCGAAAGTCGAACACTTTACGCGATCTGACCGGTCTCTCGTCGGCGTTGACGATCAAGATCACACCCGAGTCGGGTGGAACGCGCGTGGAGATCGGAATGCAGAAGTGGTTCGACAAGGCCGCAGTCGCTGCCGTTGGCGCAATCGTCTTTGCCCCGCTGTTGGCGTTGGCAGCGCTTGGCGCATACTGGCAATACAAACTTACAGAAGACGCGTGGAAGATAATCGAAGATCACATTGCGCGCAAAGCGGGCGGCTACGTGCCGCCGCTGCCGGGCCGGTGCGGCACCTGCGGAGCGGCGAACGTTGCGGGCTCGGATTTCTGTTCGTCGTGTGGTGCGAATCTCAAAGTCGGACGCAGTTGTCCATCGTGTGGCGTGGCGCAGAAGGATATCTCGGCGCGGTTTTGTAATCGTTGCGGGACGGCGTTAGCGGGATAGCAGGGGCGGCCACGGAGTGCCGCCCCTACAGAGCGTGCCGGATCAGCTAGTCGTGTCGTAACGCGCGGACGGGGTCGATGCGCGCAGCGCGAGAGGCGGGATACAAGGCCGCGATGATCGAGACGACCAAGGCGAACGCGACCGCGCCGAATGAGAGATAGAGCGGCAGGTCGAAGAAGTCGATAAATGACGCACCCTGCGGTTTTAAAATGAAGCGATAAGCCAGACGATTCGCAACCGCGTCAATTCCCCATGCCAGCAGCACACCGATCACACCACCAGCGACACCAATCACCGCTGCTTCGACGAAGAAGATCAACTTGATCTCTCGATCCTCAGCGCCAATCGCTTTCATGATCCCAATCTCGCGCGTGCGTTCGAGAATCGACATGATCATAGTATTCGCAATCCCGAACGACGCCACGAGCAGCGAGATGCCGCCGAGAAGTCCCAGGACCGAGTCGATGATTAGAAACACAGTGCGAATCTGGTCCAGTTCATCGACAATCGAAAAACTGCCGTAGCCAAGTTCCGTGATTTTTTGCCGCACAACGGTGAGTTGCACCGGATCCGAAACGCGCACCACCGCTGAGTCGTAACCTTCGGTCTGACCCTCAGCAAGATTGCCTCCGCGACGCGCCAGCGCGAGTGCCACCTGACCCATCGGTCCACGATGACTGATGCTCCAGTCATGAGCCATTTGTAAAGGAATGTAGATACCGGCACTCGGCATCATGCCGCGCATGCCACCCTGACCCGCGCCTTCCTTAATCTCTGTACTCAAAACACCGGCAATCCGAAACGTCCGCGTCTCCACATCGGGAGCCGATTCGTCCAGCCCGGCATCATCCAACGGAATACCAAAAAAGTTTGGCGCTTCCTCTTCGGCGGCGTCGCTCTTCTTTTCCGGCGAGCTGTTGTCAGACTTCGGCGCCAGCAGTTCAATCGTCTTGCCAACGGCATCCGCAGGCTTCTCATATCCGTAGTCGCGAATGAAGCGCTCAGTCACGACTGCTTCATCCGCACTCGGCGATGAGATCATCTTTCCGGCCGCAAAGTGTTGAAAGCGAGTTGACGCGTTGGGAATGTTCGCTCCGCCGACGAACTGGCTCAGCAACTTCCCGTTCGAACGAACGTAAACGGGAAAACTGACTGTCGGTTCAACATACGCCACACCGCTGACCGCGGCGATTTCCTTGATACCGGCGTCGTCGAGAATGCGCGTCGGTGTTTTGTCAGCACGTCCACGATTATCCCGGCGTCCTTCTTCGTCACGCCGCGCGGGCCGATCGAGCCCGGCCAGGTTTCCCAGCCCGCGGCCGTAGACCAGAATCTCGTTGAATAGATCGAGCGCTTTGAACCGCGCCAGCATGTTGCTCTGCAAACCGAGTCCAAACGACATCATCGTGACGATCACTGCCACGCCGACAATCACGCCCATCATCGTCAACGCGGCGCGCAACTTCGCCTGTCGCAGATTTCGCAGCGCCAAATGGAGAATGTCCAGGAAGCTCATACTTTATGTTGACAGGATTAACAGAACTTACAGGAGGCTTCACGCAATCATGTTCATCTTGTAATCCTGGCAAAAAACTCCGTGCACGGAGGCTACGGTCCAGTCAGCAAGACTGCCAGTTACAACTTCCGCACCGGCCGCGCGAAGTCCGTCCGCATCGACGGTGTTCGTCACGCCCAGCGTTCTCATGCCGGCAACACGAGCGGATTCAACGCCCGGCGGCGAATCTTCAATCGCCAAACATTCTGATGGCAGCAACGGCAAGAGCCGTTCACTTTGCCGCTTCTCGTTCAACTTCGCTAGCCCACAAACATAACAATCCGGCGCAGGCTTGCATACCGAGCTATCGTCCGCCGTCACGACCACCGAAAACAGTGGCGTGAGATTCGCGCGCTGAAACACATAACCGACCTCGTTGAGATTCGCCATGCTGACGAGGCCAAGTGAAAAGTGCCGCGAGGTCGCTTTCAAAAACGTGAGCACGCCCGGAAACAACGGCAATTCGTCCTTCACTACCTCGCGGTGAAGCAACGTCTTCGCATCAATCACCGAATCGAGCATCGGATCCGTCAACGGCTTACCCGCTTTCGCAAACATCGACCGCACAAAAGTTCGATCATCCATTCCCAACGCACCGAAATAGCACTCCTCGGTCACGTTGATGTCGTGGCCGCGCAATACTTCCTGATAAGCCTTCATTTGAATCGTTTCGTCGTCGATGATGACGCCGTTGAAGTCGAAGAAGATGGCTTTGATCATTGGGATTGGGTTTTCATCTCCTCGAGCAGTTTTGGCAAACGCTCGCTCTCGAGCACGTCCAAACGCCGCAACACCTCCGCCAGCGATAATTCGTTTTTCAGGTTCACCTGGTAATCGAGATCAGCGCGCAGTCGATCTTTTTCACCTTGCCGGTTCTGCGACATCATGATGATCGGCGCCTGCATACCCGCAATCACCGCCAGCACGAGATTCAGCATCTGATACGGC
Source organism: Pyrinomonadaceae bacterium (assembly GCA_036506775.1). GTDB lineage: Bacteria > Acidobacteriota > Blastocatellia > Pyrinomonadales > Pyrinomonadaceae > PSRF01. The sequence continues at coordinate 12,156 of DASXRE010000300.1, forward strand.
GCGGGATCGAAGCCTCGTATCAAAATGTAGGAGTTGAAAATGATCCAGAAGATGATCAGCGCGATCGAAACGCCGATGAACTTCCAGCTACCGCCAAACTCCGCAATCATGTCAGCGGCGCGATCCGCCACGGTCAGACGTGCTTTCGCTTCTTCGTTAACGTTGCGCGACACGCGCGAGCGCAACAGTTCATCAGTGCGCCGCAGCCTGTCTGTCAACGCACTCAGCATCTCCAGCGCCACGTCCGGTTTCTTTCTGACAAACGAAAGAAACGCGTCGCGCGAGAGGACCGCAAGCCGCGAGTCTTCAATCACCTGCGCATCAGCGGAACGTTGCCGCCCGTCGATAATCGACATCTCGCCGAAAAAATCGCCTTGGGCCAGCTCCGCGAGCGTAACTTCCTGCTTGTCCTCGGCACGAATGCTGATCCGTACGCGTCCACTCTCGATCAGGTACATGGCATCGCCCGTGTCGCCCTGTCTGAAGAGCCGCGTGTTCTGCGTCGCAGTCTTTTCGGAAAGCAGGTTGCGCAAGTCGCGCGCCGCGTCGTCGTCGAGCGAAGCGAAGAGCGGCACGGAGCGAAGCGCTTCGAGCGTCATTTGGCTAGCGGGGTCAGACATTCGGTCCTCCGTTTGTGATCTGAGATCTCAGATCTGAAATCTCCGATCTCAGATCTCAGATCTGACTAATCCTTCCATCTTTCATAAACACGATGCGATCGGCGAAGCTGTTGGCGAGTTCGTGATCGTGCGTGACCATCACGATCGTCAGCGCGTCCTTGTTAACCATCTCGCGCAACAACGCAAGCAGTTCATGCGAGCGAATCGAATCCAGATTTCCTGTTGGTTCATCAGCCAGCAGCACCTTCGGATTGTTTGCGAGGGCGCGGGCGATCGCCACGCGCTGTTGTTCACCACCAGACAACTCCGACGGTTTGTGTTCAAGACGATCGCCGAGCCCGACTCGCGCCAACAATTCACTCGAACGTGCTCGTCGCTGTTGTCCACGCAGTCCAGCAAACGCCAGCGCGAGCGAGACATTTTCGCGCGCGGTCATAGTGGGAATGAGATTGAAATTCTGAAAGATCATGCCGACTGAAAAACGCCGGTAGCGCGCCATCTCTTTTTTCGTGAAGGGACCCAGTGGCTTCGACGCAAAATAGATCTCACCCTTTGTCGGATGATCGAGTCCACCAAGCATGTTGAGCAGTGTCGATTTGCCGGAACCCGACGTGCCTTGAATGGCGACAAACTCGCTTTCACGAACGTCCAGCGAGACGCTGTCGAGGGCCGCCACGCTGTTCGTGCCCATTTGATAAATTTTGGAAACTTCCTGCGCAGCTAAGAGGGCACTCATCGGGGCTCACTGACTCGCCACAAAGCGAATCGCTCATTATCAAAACCCTTCAACGACATATCAAACTCGGTTGCCGACAACCGCTTCGACTCGAGCAACTCACGAACCTGTGTGTCTTCAAAAACAGATCGCGAGATTATCACGTCGTTGCCTGACGAAAGACCTTCGAGCCGCGCCGCCAGATTCACTGTCGAACCGAAATAATCGAGTCGATCGTTCAAGGTCACAGCGATACATGGTCCAGTGTGCAGACCGGCTTTCAGTTGCAACGGCATCGTTCCCTCAGGTGGTTGTGACAGTGTCCGTTGCGCTTCGAGCATCGCGACCACACCATCAGCAGCACAACGAAAGACAGCCATTACCGCATCGCCGATTGTCTTCACGATTGCGCCGTCGTGTTCAGCGATTGTTTTCCGCAAAACGTCGAAATGATTCATCACGCGGCCGAACGCCGTCGCGTCGCCGATCTCGCGATAGAGTTTGGTCGAATCCCGCAGATCAGTGAACAGCACGGTCAGAGTGCCGACCGAGATCTGTTCGCCGGGCCGCAATGCTTCCGCCGCAAACAGATCGCGGAACATTTGCAGCGCCGTCACTTCAGCCGCCGTCGTCGCCTGATCGTTCCAGGCCATGCGTTCGAGGATGAGCAAATGCTCAGCGTCCGCTTCGTTGCGAACGTCAAGCGCAAACCTCTCCGCAACCCGCAATGTCTCGCGGTTCCAGCCGCTGTTTGAAATCGCCAACTGCACCGAACTCGCCCCATCGGACGCAACCACGACGTCCAGCGCGCCGGGAAGTTCGTGCACTCGTAAACGGTAGCTGCCAGGTTCAAGCGGCAAATTCAATGTTCGCTCGTCACCAGGCGCGAGCAGTTGTTGGGCGACGACGTGCGGCGTCAACTCCGGACTGCCGACGCAAAACGCCTGCACATCAACACGCCGCACCGCGGGATTCGGACGAAACGTGAGTTCCACATAGCGATCGAAGTTAACTGTGAAATCGATCTGGCAGGTCTCGCAATGAACATCTGAATGAATATCTCTCAACGAACTGCCCGACTCCTGTGGACCACGGCACATCGGGCACAGCAAGTCCCACTGAAAGTCGAGCAAGCCAACGCGCGTCGCGCGCAGACAGATCTCCAGCACATCGCGTCGGGGTTCGTTCCAGTCGTCGGCGAGCTTGTAAGGTCGAATACGAGTGACCGCGAGATCGTCAGCGTGTTCAAGGAAGTCAACCAGGCGATCGGCGATGGCGCGTTTCTCCGCGGGCAACTCCGCTTCTTCAAGGTCGGCAAGAAGCTTTTGGTGCAACGATCTGAGCCGCGCGACGTCAAAGAGTGACTGCGAAGTGTTCGGCGCGTTCGTCTCATCGGTCGTGCCGATGAAAGCAGCCGCATCATACTTTTGAATCGCTTTACGAAACCGGCGGGCAACGATCAGATTGAGTTGCAAAGAGATCACCACTGCGCCGGGCAGGTTTCGCGGCGTAGACCACACTTGATAATTGAGATGCGTGCCGCCGTCAGCCTTTGGTGTTAATTCCGCCAGCATTCGCAGCCGGGCGAGTGGTCCTTTGTTATAGACGCGCTCAATACCAAAACGAAAAGGCTTGACCCATTCGAAGGGTTGTTCCTCCCATTCGACGGGCAAGCCGTAAATTGAAAGTTTTATTTTGCGGCGGGCGTTGCGCAGCCGCCGCTTGTGCGCGGTATCAACTTCGATCTCGGGTACGCCGGTGTCCCGGTTGAAGCGGTTCGTGTCGGCGATAAAAGGCCAAAGTCTCTCCGGACTCGATTTGAGATCAAACTCCCATCGTTTATGAATCTCACGGAAAGACATGCCAGGGATTATACCGGCGACGTGGATCAGACTTCCTTGTATTCAGAGTCCACATCTTCATGCGAGAGCGCGACACGGTAGTTCTTCGATTGCAGTTGCTTCGTAATCAGCAGATCGTCTTTGGTCTTGAGGAGATCTGCGCGACTGTAAACAGAGAGCTCAAAGTTGTAGCCGTGCGTGATAGCGTCTTTCGGGCACGCCTCGACGCAATAACCGCAGAAGATGCAGCGGCCGTAATCGATGTTGTAGACAGCAGCGTAACGTTCATCGACTCCAATGCGCTCTTCGGGCGGACGCGGATCGTCGGCGGCAACAATGTAAATGCACTCTGACGGACACGCGGCTGCACAGAGATAACAGGCCACGCACTTCTCTCGCCCGAGTTCATCAACGTGCAACAGGTGCTGGCCACGATAGCGCGGCTGGACAGTAACCGGTTCATCCGGATACTCGACCGTCCATTTGCGTTTGGGAATGTAGGACAGCGTCACCCCCATTCCCTGGATGATCGCTTTGGTCGATTCGATAACGTCGGTGATGATTGACATGTACTCAGTTTAATCTGTGTATCACAAGTTCCCCAAAACCCCTATCAGCACCCACCAGATTATCAGCAGACTGTAGAAAACAACGGTCAAAATTCCGGTGACAATACCGATGATGGCGAGGGGTTTGCCACTGTTTGTTGCCGGTGACTTTTTGATCTGCGCGAGCGCCATAAAACCGAGAACGAGTGCGGCAACGCCCGGCAACGGGCCGAAACAGCCGAGCACGAGGCCGAGGATGCCGGTGATCATCGAAGCCACCGCCAGTCCCTGACTCTGCTGTGCGACCGGCTGCGGCGGCGGTGGCGGCGGACGCCACGCGGGCGCCATCGGCGCACGTTCATCGGGCGCGATCCAACCGCCCTGCATTGGTGGTTCGCGCGGCAGCCACTGCGTCTCCTGTTCGGAACGCGTTTGTACTTTTGGCTCGCGGATCCGAGGATCCCAGTTTGGGTCCGCGGGCGCAGACAATTCCTCGATCAGTAGCGTACCGTCTTCCGAGCAGAAGGTTATCCAGGATTCAGTGAACTGCCGGTTGCACTGCGGACAATACTTCATCTGCGGAACTTCATCTCTGGATTAGACCAGTTCCAGGCGACTGAAGAAGTACGCGATCTCGATCGTGGCGTTTTCGTCTGAGTCAGAACCGTGCACGGCGTTCTCGCCGACGGAGCCGCCAAACTCTTTTCGGAGTGTGCCTGCGTCGGCCTTGGCCGGATCGGTGGCGCCCATCAGATCGCGCCATGACTTGACCGCGCTCTCTTTTTCGAGCGCCATGACCACACATGGTCCACTCGACATGAATTCAGTAAGTCCACGAAAGAAAGGTCGTTCGCGATGGACGTCGTAGAAGCCTTCGGCCTGCTGGCACGTCATGTGAATGAGTTTTAAGCCACGGATTTTGAATCCGTCGTCGAGAATACGTTGAATGATTGAGCCTGTTTTTCCCGCGCGAACTGCGTCAGGTTTCACGATTCCAAAAGTTAAATTACTCATCTGTTTTCTTGTGTTTTGCGCTCTTTACTTTGTTCTTGTGCCTCTTGTGCTTCTTTGTGGCTCAGAGTGCTTCCTTCATAGCTTGTCCGATGTCGGCAGGTGACTTAACAACGTGAATACCCGCCGCCTCGAGTGCTTTCATCTTTTCCGCCGCTGTGCCTTTGCCACCAGCGATGATCGCGCCGGCGTGGCCCATGCGGCGTCCGGGCGGCGCCGTCTGGCCGGCGATAAACGCGACGACTGGTTTTGTCACGTGTTCTTTAGCAAACGCCGCCGCGTCTTCCTCGGCAGTGCCGCCGATCTCGCCGATCATAACGATACCGGCGGTCTCCGGATCAGCCTCGAACAGTTGCAGCGCGTCAACGTGAGTGGTGCCGACAATCGGATCGCCGCCGATGCCGATCGCCGACGACTGACCCAGGCCGAGTGCGGTCAGTTGGCCCACCGCTTCGTAAGTCAGCGTTCCAGAGCGTGACACGACACCGATGTTACCTTCGCGATGAATGTGACCGGGCATGATGCCGATCTTGCACTTGCCTGGAGAGATGATGCCGGGACAGTTTGGGCCAATCAGGCGCGTCTGTTTGTCGCGCAGATACTCTTTCACCTTCACCATATCGAGCGTGGGAATGCCTTCGGTAATGCAAACGACAACCGGGATGCCCGCGTCGGCCGCTTCCATGATCGCGTCGGCAGCGAATGATGGCGGCACGTAGATCACGGACGCATTTGCGCCTGCATCTTTCACAGCGTCTACCACTGAATTGAAAACGGGAATTCCTTCGTGGGTTGATCCGCCTTTGCCGGGCGTTACCCCACCGACAACGTTCGTTCCATACTCCACCATCTGTTTGGTATGAAACGTTCCTTCTTTTCCAGTAATGCCCTGCACGATGAGGCGGATAGATTTATCGACCAGAACGCTCAATGATGAATGCTCCTTGAATTAACGGCTTGGTTCAAAAGGCGGCAGTATAGCAACCGCTCGCAGCAACGCCAAAGTGGGCTTCTTCGGCGCTCTTCGGCGCCAGCGCCCTTTGAGTTTTCGGCGCCAGCGCCCTTTGAGTTTTCGGCGCGTAGCGCCGGTATGAATTTAGCCCGGCGTTTCAACGCCGGGTGAGGTTGGAGATTGTATTTGGGTAGTCGCGTAGCGACGTGTGCATTCAGGCGTCGCTACGCGTCAAAGACAGAAGACTCCGGCTAAACCAACTCAAATCGCTCACCGTACTGCGGCACGCGGACGTTCCAGCCAAAGCGGTCCTTGATGTGTCCGGCCATCGCGTTTGCGGCTTCGGGCTCGCCGTGCGTTAGAAAGGTTTGACGCGGAACGCCGGTCTGCATTCCTTCGAGCCAACGCAGTACCTCTTTCCAGTCAGCGTGCGCGGAGAAGCCGCCGATCTTTGCCACGCGGCAACGCAACGGCACCCACTGCTTCAGTATCTTCACTTCCGGTTCGCCGTCGAGTATGCGGCGTCCAATCGTTCCCGCCGCTTGATAACCAACAAAAACGATCGTCGCCTCCGGATCAGGCACCATGCGCAAGGCGTGATGCAACACGCGTCCGCCAGTCATCATTCCCGACGCACTGATAATCACGCGCGCTCCCGTCGCACTGTTCAGCTTCTTCGACTCCTCTCGCGAGGTCGCGGTGACCATCGAATGCGTGCGCAACGGATGACGCTTCTGCATCAGAATACTGGCGTACTCTTCGTCGTGCTCCTCGGTGCGATTCGAATACACGGCGGTAGCAGCGGCGGCCATCGGCGAGTCAACACTGACCGGCAACACGGGAATCGCCTTTTCATCTTCCAGTTCGCGAATGAGGTAAACGATCTCCTGCGTGCGACCAACCGCGAATGCAGGAATCAGAACCGGCGCATTACGTTGCGCGGCGTCATTGATGATTCGCGCGAGCGCAACCTTCGGATCCTCCGGATCGTGCAGGCGATCGCCATAGGTAGACTCGACGAGCAGATAGTCACACGGCGGAGGCGGCGTCGGATCGCGAATGATCGGTTGGTCGTAATGACCGAGATCACCGGAGAAGAGCACGCGCACTCCTTTTTCATCCGCACCCGCGCGATCGATCTCCACGAGCACCATACTCGACCCAAGAATGTGACCCGCCGTTTTGAACCGGGCACGAATCCCTCGCACTACTTCAATCCCGTCGCCATCATTCGCAAGCGGACGGATCAACTCCAGTGAGGCAAACGCATCCTTTTCGGTGTAAAGCGGTAACGCGGGTTCGTGCACCGTCAATTTGTGGCGATTGCGATAGTCGGCATCTTCTTCCTGCAACCGGCCTGCGTCCGGCAGCAGTATTTTCAAAAGGTCAGCCGTGCCACGCGAGCAGTAGACTGGTCCATGAAAACCATGCTTCACGAGCCGCGGCAGATAGCCGGTGTGATCGATATGTGCGTGAGTGATGAGAACGGCATCGACCGAACGCGGATCGAATGGCGGCTCCTGCCAGTTGCGCTCGCGCAGTTCCTTCAAACCCTGGAACAGACCGCAATCGACCAGCACGCGCGCCTTGCCGGTCTCGATCAGGTACTTCGATCCCGTAACCGTGCCGACGCCACCCCAAAATGAAATACTTGCCAAACGACGCTCCTTCCCGCTCGTTAAGCCGCGAGACTGACGACTTTGGCCGCCGCGTCTTTCATGCCGTCGGCCACAGTGAAGTTGAGACCTGACTCGCGAATCACTCTTTGACCTTCTTCAACGTTGGTCCCTTCGAGCCGCACGACCACCGGCACTTTGATTCCCAGGTTTCGCGCAGCTTCGACCACACCGCGCGCCACCATGTCGCAACGTACGATGCCGCCGAAGATATTGATCAAGACCGCGCGCACGTGCTCATCGGCTAACAAAATGCGAAACGCCGCTTCAACACGCTCCTGCGAAGCCCCGCCGCCAACGTCGAGAAAGTTCGCGGGCTCGCCACCGGCGAGTTTGATGATGTCCATCGTCGCCATCGCGAGTCCGGCGCCATTCACCATGCAGGCGATGTTGCCGTCAAGCTTGATATAGTTGAGATCGAACTTCGACGCCTCGATTTCGAGGGGCTCTTCTTCGTTGAGATCGCGCAGGTCGAGAAAGTCTTTGTGACGAAACAGGGCGTTGTCGTCGAAGTTTACCTTCGCGTCAAGCGCGATGAGCCGGTTGTCTTTGGTCAGGAGAAACGGATTGATCTCCATGAGCGAGGCATCCATCTGCTCGTAAGCCGTGTAGAGCGACTGCATGAACTTCACGGCCTGATTCACGAGTGGACCAGGCAGGCCGAGACCAAACGCGAGCTTGCGCGCCTGAAAAGGTTGAAAGCCTACTGCGGGATCGATCGTCTCTTTCAGAATCTTTTCCGGTGTCTTCGCCGCGACTTCTTCAATGTCCATGCCGCCGGCTGACGAGGCCATGAACACCTGCCGGCCGGTCGCGCGATCGAGCACGATGCCGAGATAGAACTCTTTGTCGATCGGCAAACCTTCCTCGATCAACAACACTCGCACTTCTCTTCCTTCCGGGCCGGTCTGATGCGTGACGAGTTTCATCCCTAACATCTGGCGTGCGAGTTCGCGTGCTTCCTCTGCACTGCGAGCGAGTTTCACGCCGCCGCCTTTACCACGGCCGCCCGCGTGAATCTGCGCCTTGACGACCACGACCTCGCCGCCGAGTTCTTTGGCGGCGTGATAAGCCTCTTCGGGCGAGCGTGCGACAATTCCGCGCGGCACGGGCACGCCGTACTTTCTTAAAAGTTCTTTTCCCTGATATTCATGAATCTTCATATGAGACCCTGGTTTTAGATTGGATTTCCAAACGGCGGTCGAGTTTAGGGTTTTTCGTGTAAAGGCGCAAAGCGATACGATGAGCGAGGACACGGATTGAACGGAGAACAAAGATGAGTGAAGTGATCGTTACGTCGCAAGCCAACCTGCGAAATGAAGTGCGTTACGGCGCGGGCCACGTCTTCACAACTGACGAACCCGTCGCGGCAGGCGGCGAAGATGCTGGTCCTGATCCTTATACACTCATGCTCGCCGCACTCGGCAGTTGCATCTCGATGACTGTAACGCTTTATGCCCGGCGCAAGCAGTGGCCGCTCGAAAGCGTCACCGTGCGTTTACGTCAGAACCGCGTTCACGCAAAAGATTGTCAGGAATGTTTGCAACAGACAGAAGGTTATGTTCACCGGATCGAACGCGCAGTCAGTTTCAACGGGCCACTCACCGAGGAGCAACGCGCGCGTCTTCAGGAGATCGCCCACAACTGTCCGGTGCACAAAACGCTCTCGTCGCCAATATTCATCACCGAGCTGAAAAACTAGAACCAGTGTCGATGCACTGAGCAGTCGATCAGGTATTTGCAAAACTTAAGGGCCTCCAATCAACATCGATTGAAGGCCCTTGAAACTGGTCGGGACGACTGGATTCGAACCAGCGACCTCACGCACCCCAAGCGTGCGCGCTACCAGGCTGCGCCACGTCCCGTGTCCCTGACTTACTAACTTGCCAAAGAAGAATTGTCAAACCTTGAGCCACAAAGAGGCACAAAAGGCACAAAGGGTTTTTCGTCAAATGCTTTGTGCTTTTTGTGCTTCTTTGTGGCTTACTTTGTCTCGCGTTTAGTTTCTTGCTCAAGCAGCGAAAGCAATTCCCGCAACTCCGCGGCCAATTGTTTTAATCCCTGTCTCTCTTCGGCCGTCGTTGGCGTAACGCCTGGGGCAAAGCTTGTTGGCGCGGGCGACAGACTCTTCGTTACTTCCGTCGAAGTCTCTTCATCACCGTTCACTTTCAGCTTGCCACCGCCGCGTATTTCATTTGTCAGACGTTTCTTCGCACCAGCGATTGTGTACTGATCTTCGTAAAGCAGCTCCTTGATTCGGAGCGCCATTTCCACGTCGCGCTTGCGATACACGCGCTGTCCCGCGCGGTTCTTCTGCGGCGCCAACATCGGAAACTCCGACTCCCAGTAACGCAGCACGTGAGCCTGCACTCCGGCGAGCTCACAAACCTCACCGATCTTGAAGAAAAGCTTTTCCGGAATAGCCACAGCGGAACGACTCATGCAGTCTTAGAATCTCAAGTTGAGTTGCTGAGCTGGCTCTTTGTATCGGGCGTTGCGAAAGTTGGAAGTCTACGGCAAGTCTGCCAGCAGCCGTGCGTCGCGAGACATGTTACTCGTCGCAAGTTTGGCGTGTCAATACTTACACTTAGCCTGTCTTAGTTGATACGTTTTCTTAAAAGTATGTTCTCAACTTGGACTCGTTTGCCGTGCAGGCTATAATCCCCTGTCCCAACCATAAACTGGAAGGAACGTTTCCGAAACAGTGACAACCTCGCCAACGGCTCTGCAGCTGGCTTCGCGACTCACAGAAGTCGGCTTCTCCGATATCGTCAAACTGCGCAACCGTGTCATGGAACTGCGCGAGCAAGGCGCAACGGTCTACCAGTTCGAGGGCGGCGAACCGTTCATGCCGACGCCCGAACCGATCAAGGAAGCCATGACCCGAGCGCTGGCGGAAAACAAGACGCGCTACGCTCCCTCATCCGGCATTCCTGAATTGCGCGCGGCAATTGCCGAGAAACTCCGCACGCGAAACCGCATTCCCGCGCAAGCGCAAGACGTGATCGTCGTCAACGGCGGAATGCAAGCACTCTTCGGCGCGTTCCAGTCTGTCGTGAATCCTGACGATGAGGTCTTGCTCTTCTCGCCTTACTGGACTCCGATCAAAGATCTCGTCTCGCATTGCCAGGGGCGTAGCGTGCTGGTCCCAACCAAAGAAGCGCGGGACTCCGGTTTTCAACAAACACTCGCACGCTACGCGACCGAACGAACCAAAGCGATCTACTACAACACACCACAGAACCCGAACGGCGTCGTGCTAACGTCCGACGAAGCGAAGGCTGTTGCTTCGTTCGCACAGGATCGCGATCTCATCGTAATCGCAGACGAAGCGTATGAAGACCTGGTCTACGACGGCGAGCACTGCTCGATCGCTTCGCTCGACGGCATGTTTGAACGCACGATCTCCTGCTTCACTTTTTCCAAGTCGTACGCGATGACTGGCTGGCGTCTCGGTTATGCTGTGGCCACCGAACCATGGATGACTGGTTTGCGAAAAGCAACTCTGTATTCATCAAACGGCGTGTCGACGCCGACGCAGTGGGCCGGCGTTGCAGCAATGAACATAGATCCAGCGCTACTGGAAAAAGTGAGAGACGAATATCTTGTTCGTCGTGATCTGCTCTTGTCTGGTCTCAACGAGATCGGACTCACCTGCTCTTCTCCAGCCGGCGCCTTCTACGCGTTTCCCGACGCGCGACTGATCCATCCCGACAGTCGTGAAGCAGCCGACATCCTGCTGAACCGCGCGCAAGTGGCCACCGTTCCCGGAATTGTTTTCGGCGCCGACGGTGAGGGCCATTTGCGTTTCTCCTTCTCCACTTCGATCGAAGCCATAGAAGCAGGTCTTGATTCGCTTCGTCGTAACCTTTAACGGATGAGCCGCAGCGAATTCGAATTCATCGATTCACTACGCCAGCGTTTTGGGGGTGCAATTGGTGACGATGCCGCAATTCTTCGCAGCACTGCGGGAAGCGAAACAGTTATCACCGCCGATCTGCTGGTTGAAGACATCGACTTCCGCCGCACGACTGCGCCAGCGTTGTTGTTGGGCCACAAAGCACTCGCAGTTTCACTTTCCGACGTTGCCGCGATGGGCGCCAGGCCGCGCTGGTCATTGATTTCGATTGGCCTGCCGGAAGAGGTCTGGCAAACCGAATTCGCCGATCAGTTTTACGAAGGACTCGCGAACCTCGCTAATCGTTACGACGTGAAGTTGATTGGCGGCGACACGTCGCGCACAACGGAAAAGATCGTCATTGACTCTATTGTAGTTGGCGAATGCAATATTGGTCAGGCAGTGAAGCGTGTGGGCGCCGAGCCCGGCGATCAGATTTTTGTGACCGGCTCGCTCGGCGGTGCGGCCGCGGGACTGCGCCTGATTGAGCGTGGCGCGCATCTCGCGGAACAGAATCTTGCTGACGACGATTCGCAAAAGATCGATCATGTGTTGCTGCGTCAACTGCGGCCCGAGCCGCGTGTTGGCTGGGGCATCGTGCTCGGCGAAGAACGTCTCGCTTCAGCGATGATCGACATTAGCGACGGGCTTTCGTCGGACCTTAATCATTTGTGTACGGCGAGTGGCGTGGGCGCGCTCATTGAGTCGACGTTGCTGCCGATCGATCATCAGGTCGTTGAGCTGTGCGGGCGACGCGCGCTCGATCCGTTGCAACTCGCGCTGCACGGTGGCGAAGACTTCGAACTTTTGTTTACCGTGAAGCCGGGTGATGTTGGACGTTTGCCGCGTCGCGTCGATGGAGTTGAGATCACATGTGTCGGAGAAGTAAGGGAAAAGGCAGATGGAGTCAAGATCGCCGAAGGACCGCGAATCTGGGAACTGAATCCAGGCGGCTGGAAGCACTTCTGACATTGCCGATTGCCGATTGCCGATTTGAACTAGTATTGTAACTCGACAATTTGCAATCGGACATTGGCAATCGAAAATCGGCAATACGCTCATGCTTAGATTTCGTAACACACTCTCGGGCCGCATCGAAGAGTTCCGCCCCATCAACGAAGGTGAGGTGCGGTTCTACTACTGTGGTCCAACCGTCTGGGAGTACGGCCACATCGGCAACTTCCGCAGCGCGGTTGCGGCCGACATCGTGCGCCGCTACCTGAAGTTCAAAGGTTTCAAAGTCACGCACGTGATGAACGTCACGGACGTCGAAGATCGCATCATCGCCAAGTCCCAAGAGGCCGGCCTGACACTCGACGAGTACACGGCCAAGTACATCGAGGCGCTTTGGGAAGACTTCGATGCACTGGGTTGCGAACGTCCCGAAGTTGTCCCGCGCGCCACCCATCACATTCCCGAGATGGTCTCGTTGATCGAAAAACTGCTGGATACAGATCACGCTTATCGATCAGACGGTTCGATCTACTATCGCATCGCTTCATTTCCGGAATACGGTAAGTTGTCGAAGATCAACTTCGCCGGAAACATCGCCGGCGCCAGTGAACGTGTCGACACCGACAAATACGAGAAAGAAGACGCGCGCGACTTCGCGTTGTGGAAAGAACCCGGGAGCGAAACTGAACCGGCGTGGGACACTGAAATCGGCCGCGGCCGTCCGGGTTGGCACATCGAGTGTTCGGCGATGTCGATGAAGTATCTGGGTGAGAGTTTCGACATTCACGCAGGCGGCATCGACCTCGTCTTTCCGCATCACGAAAATGAGATCGCGCAGAGTGAAGGCGCGACCGGCAAACAGTTTGTGCGTTACTGGATTCACTTCGAGCATCTGAAAGTTGAAGGCGAGACGATGTCGAAGTCGAAAGGTAACTACTATACGTTTCGCGACATTGCCGCGAAAGGCTTCTCACCGGCGGCGATTCGTTACTTCCTGTTGAGTGTGCCTTACAACAAGCAACTGAATTTCACGTTCGATGCGCTTGCCGGGGCGGAGAAGACGGTCGCGAGCTTGCGTGACTTTCGCGCGCGCTTGAGTGAAGCCAAAACCGAGCCGGGATCAAACGGCTTGCTGCACGAAGCCGCGCAACGTGGGTTGACGGAATTCGAAGCCGGGATGGATGACGATTTGAACACGTCGGTGGCGCTGGCGGCGGTCCATAACCTGTCGCGCGAAGTGAACACCGCACTCGCGCGCAAGCAGGTGAGGACTGAGAACCAGCGGGAGTTGCTCGAAGTGATCGATCGTATCGACACCGTGCTGAACATCTTTGGTAAAGAGCAACGCGAGATGCTGGACAGCGAGGTTCAGGCGTTGCTTGATGAACGGCAAGAGGCGCGCCGCCGGCGCGATTTTCAACGCGCAGACGAAATCCGTCGCGAACTCGCCGACCGCGGCATCATTCTCGAAGACACAAAAGATGGCGTTCGCTGGAAGCGCAAATAAAGCCGTCCACAGATTACGCAGACGCCTTTATACAGTCTGCGTAATCTGTGTCATCTGCGGTTCTACCTGTTTCAGCCAAGAGCCTGATCGAAAAAAGCTCGCTGCCCAGGTAAAAGCCGAATTTCTGCACGCCTGGAGCGGCTACAAGAAATACGCCTGGGGCCATGACGATCTAAGACCGCTTTCCAAAACTCCCCACGACTGGTACGGCCAAACACTCCTGATGACGCCTGTCGATGCACTCGACACGATGATCATCATGGACCTGGAGGACGAAGCCGCCACCACAAAGCAATACATTTTCGACCACCTCTCCTTTGACAAGGACATCGAAGTGCAGAACTTCGAGATCACGATCAGGTTGCTCGGCGGACTTCTTACAAACTACCAGCTCACCAACGACAAACGCTTTCTGAACCTTGCCGAGGATCTTGGCAAGCGACTGCTGCCGGTCTTCAACTCACCCACCGGCATGCCTTACCGCTACGTTAATCTCAAAACCGGCAAGACGCGCGATCCCGTCAGCAATCCCGCTGAAACCGGAACGTTGCTGATCGAGTTTGGCACGCTCAGCAAGTTCACCGGCGACCCTGTCTATTACGACAAAGCGAAACGCGCTCTCGTTGAAACGTACAACCGCCGCTCAAAGATCGGCCTCGTCGGTGAATGGATCAACGTCGAGACCGGCCAGTGGACCAACACCGACAGCCACATCAGCGGCGCGATCGACAGCTACTACGAATATCTTTTGAAGTGCTGGTTGCTGTTTGGTGACAAGGATTGCAAACGGATGTGGGACAAGAGCATCGCCGCGATTAACAAGTATCTTGCTGACGAGGTGACGCGAAACGATCTCCTGACCGGTCCTGCCGACCTCCTCTGGTACGGCCATGCTGACATGCACACCGGCGCGAGGCGGGCTTCAACTTATGGAGCGCTCGACGCGTTCTTTCCTGCGGTGCTCGCGTTGTCGGGTGACCTCAGGCGCGCGCGGCGCTTGCAGCTTTCGTCGTTCGCAATGTGGCATGAAGCGGGGATCGAGCCTGAAGAGTTTGACTATCGTGCGTGGAAGATTACTTCACCGGGCTATCCGCTGCGACCTGAGATCGTCGAATCCACTTACTATCTCTACAAACTAACCGACGACCCGTCCACTTATCTCTACATGGGCGAGCGACTCTGGAAAGATTTCGTCGAGCACTGTCGCACTGACGACGCATACGCGGCGCTGAAGAATGTGCAGACAAAAGAAAAGGCCGACTCGATGCAGAGTTTTCTCTTTGCGGAAACCTTCAAGTATTTCTATCTGCTATTCTCGCCGGCAGACACACTCGATTTCCGCAAAGTGATCTTCAACACCGAAGCCCATCCGATCCGGAAGTTCAAGTAGCAGCCCGAGTGCGAACGGCTTCCGCGCTGGTGGTATGTAGTTCTCGTTGTGTTTGCCAGCGCCTGAGTTGTTGTTGCTCGTGCGGTGACGCGCGGCGCGTAGGCGGCGTCAAAATCCCGGCTTGAAACGCCGGGCTAAACTCAATCGACGCTAACGCGTCGACTGCAATTGCTGCCCACTACTTGTACTCCACGCCCAGGTTCTCAAACAGAAACGCGTAGATATCGCGCGTCTGCTCGATCGACTTCGTCGTGTTACTGGCGCCGTGAGCGGAGTTGGTGTCGATCCTGATCAGGATCGGATTGTCACCGCCTTGTGCTGCCTGCAATGCCGCCGCGTATTTGTAATTGTGCGCGGGCACCACGCGATCATCATGGTCCGCCGTCGTGATGAGCGTCGCCGGATACTTCGCTCCCGGCTTCACGTTGTGAATCGGCGAGTACGCATAAAGCGCCTTGAACTCTGCTTCACTTGCTTCGCTCGAACCGTAATCCGCGATCCAGTTCCAACCAATCGTGAACTTC
This sequence comes from Pyrinomonadaceae bacterium, assembly GCA_036506775.1. Taxonomy (GTDB): domain Bacteria; phylum Acidobacteriota; class Blastocatellia; order Pyrinomonadales; family Pyrinomonadaceae; genus PSRF01. Next base: position 27,792 of record DASXRE010000300.1, read on the forward strand.
TGGAAGCGCAGCATGTCCATCACGCCCGCCTGCTCGATCACCGCGCGGAAGAGTTCAGGACGCTGGTTAGCAACTGCGCCAACCAGCAGACCACCATTCGACGCGCCCTGAATCGCGAGCTTACTCGGTGACGTGTACTTATTCGCGACCAGCCACTCGGCTGCGGCAATGAAGTCATCAAAGACGTTCTGCTTCTTCAGCTTCGTTCCGGCTTCATGCCACTTCTCGCCGTATTCGCCGCCGCCCCGCATATTCGCCGACGCATAGACCACGCCCTGCTCGAGCAATGCCATGCGCAACGAACTGAACGTCGGCGACGTCACGACGTTGAAACCGCCGTAACCGTAGAGCAGCGTGGGATTGTTACCGTCGAGCTTGATGCCTTTCTTGTAAACGAGAAACATCGGCACGCGCGTGCCGTCTTTGCTGCTGTAAAAGATCTGTTTGGTTTCGTAGTTCTCGGGTTTGAATCCGGGAATATCAACAGTGCGAAACACCGACGACTTCTTCGTGGCGATGTCGTATTTGTAGATCGTCGGCGGGAAGTTGAACGACGTGAAGCCGTAGAAAACGTACTTGTCGTCGCTTAGACCACCAAATCCACCGGCGGTGCCCACGCCCGGCAACTGAATCTCGTTTTCCAACTTGCCGTCGAGACTGAACACGTACGCCTGAGTGGCCACGTCCTTGCGCCATGAAGCGAAGAGTTTGCCGCCCGCAGTGCCGGTGCTTTGCAGCGGCTCGCTGCGTTCAGGCAACACGTCTTTCCAGTTTGCCTCTTCCGGATGCGCAGGATCGAAGAGCACGATGCGTCCGTTCGGCGCCTTGTGATCGGTGAAGAGCAGGAACTTGTCGCCGACGTTATCGACCACGCCATACCGGTCGTCGCCAATCTCGGCCACTACGGCGGCAAACTTCGAATCCGGTTTCGAGAGATCCTTGTAGAAGAGCGCGTTTCCTTTTTTGCCCTTGCCTCGCTCCGAGATATTCAGAAACGCGAATCGTTCGTCTTCGGTCGTGGAGACGTTGTGGAAGCGCTGCGGGTTCTGCTTGTCTTCATAGACCAGCACGTCTTCGGATTGCGGCGTCCCGACCTTGTGAAAGTAAACAGCCTGGAATTCATTCTTGGTCGTGAGTTCTCTGCCCTTTTCGGGTTCCGGATAACGGCTGTAGTAAAAACCATCGCCCTGCCACGACACGCCCGATGCCTTCATCCACGTCACTTCGTCGCTCAGCTTGTTGCGCGAGTCTACTTCCATCACGCTGAGCGTGACCCAGTCAGAGCCGCCCTGCGAAATGCCGTAGGCCAGATACTTGCCGTCTTTCGAAAGCGAGAACGCGCTCAAGGTTGACGTGCCGTCACTCGAAAACTTGTTTGGATCGAGAAAGACCTCGGGAGTGCCATTCACGCCTTTTTGAATGTAGTAAACACTCTGGTTCTGCAAGCCGTCGTTCTTGGTGAAGAAGTAAGTGTCGCCACGACGGAAGGGCGCCGAGATACGCGGATAGTTGAAGAGTTCGGTCAGCCGCGCCTTGAGCTTTTCCCGGTACGGGATCTTGTCGAGATATCCGAAGGTGACGCGATTCTGGTTGTCAACCCACGCTTTTGTCTCGGCAGATTTTTCGTCTTCGAGCCAGCGGTACGGGTCGGGCACCTTGGTGCCGAAGTAATCGTCGACAACCTCGACCTTCTTCGTTTCGGGGTAGGTAATCTTGCTCTTGAGATCGTCAGACGCTCTTGTTAAGAAGGGCGCGACCGCAGCAAGCGAGAGCAGCGAAGCAACCAACAAGAAAGCAAACAAACTTCGTCTTCTCATGTCTTTGTCTCCAAACAGGCAGGGTTACCGGATTGAGCGGATACTTTAGCAATCGTCCTTGTCCGTTGCAATCCGCGGCTGCTAGAATCGCTCACGTGATTAACCCACAACCATTGCAGTACCGCCCGCTTGAATCGCGCGCGAATCTCTTCGCCGACTAGTCTTCCTGTCTTCATAAATTGCGCCTGATTCCGTCCAAAAACTTCGGGTTTTTGACAAGCAATAGTCCCTTTTGACAAGGAGAAAAGAACATGTCGACCGGCGTAATCGCACCACCTCGCAGGCCCGAGATCAAGACCGCTCTTCCGGGCCCGAACGGAAAGAAGATCGTAGAAGCAGATGCCAAATTCGTGAACCCGGCGTATCCCCGGCCCTCGTTCAAGCTCGTTGCGGAACGCGGCAGTGGCGTTTGGGTTGAAGATGTCGACGGCAATGTCTTTCTGGATTGCAACGCAGGCGTCGCGGTCTGTTCCACCGGCCATTGCCATCCCGAAGTGGTCCAGGCGATTCAGCAGCAGGCTGCGGAACTGATTCACATGTGCGGCACTGATTACTACTACCGCCACATGCCGCAGCTCGCGGAAAAGCTCGACGCCATCGTGCCTGTGCAGTCGCCGACGCGAACGCACTTCGCCAACAGCGGCACCGAAGCAGTGGAAACGGCTTTGAAATTGGCGATGCACGTAACCGGACGCGAGAAGTTCATCGCGTTCTTCAACAGCTTTCACGGCCGCACTCTGGGCTCACTCTCGCTGACATCATCGAAAGCAGCACAACGCAAAGGCTTCAAACGGCAGGCGCTCGACGTGGTTCACGTGCCTTATCCAAACGAGTTTCGCAATCCGTTCAATCCGGCTAACTGTGGCGACGGCGGCGCCGGCGAGGGCGCGCTCAACTGGATCGAGGAACGTTTGTTCAAAACCACGACACCGCCGGAAGAGGTTGCGGGCATCGTGGTTGAAGCCGTCCAGGGCGAAGGCGGTTACGTACCCGCACCGAAGAACTTTCTCAAAGGACTGCGCGAGATCTGCGATCGTCACGGCATTCTGCTGATCGTCGACGAAGTTCAATCAGGCATGGGCCGCACCGGCAAGATGTTCGCTTGCGAGCATTATGACGTGAAAGCCGACATCGTAACGATCGCTAAAGGCATCGGCTCGGGCCTGCCGATCGGCGCATGTGTCGCACGCGCTGATCTGATGGATTGGAAGCCCGGCGCACATGCTTCGACGTTTGGCGGCAATCCGGTTTGTATCGCGGCGGCGTTGAAGACAATCGAACTGCTGGAGGGCGGGTTGGTCCAGAACGCGGCGGAAGTCGGAGCTTATCTGAAAGCCGGACTCGAACGGCTCAAGCAAAAGTACGAATGCATTGGCGACGTGCGCGGCATGGGCATGATGCTCGGCGTTGAGTTTGTCGACAACAAGACTTCGCTGAAGCCCGCGCCTGAGTTGCGCGATCGTATCGAGGTGGCCTGCTTTGAGCGTGGGTTGATAATTCTCGGTGCGGGAACGAGCACGATTCGCTGGTCGCCGCCGTTGGTGCTGATCAAAGAGAACGTGGACGTGGCGCTTGAGATCTTCGACCAGGCGATCGCCGCGTCAGTCTAGAAGCCACAAAGAGGCACAAGAAGCACAAAAGCCCTGCTGTATTAATCATCTGTGCTTCTTTGTGCCTCTTTGTGGCTAGAGCTTCTGGGCGATCTCGTGCATTCGAGATCGGAGCCGTTCTTCGTCGACACCGATGACTCGCTGGTCGCGATACACTTCGCGACCGGCGATCATGGTTAAAACGACGTCTCGTCCTGACGAAGAAAACACCAACGCGCTCAGCGGATCATAAACCGGTAGCTGATACGCTCCATTCAGTGCCACGATCGCGAAATCCGCCTGAGCGCCTTCACGCAAAACCCCAATCCTCTCCTCTAGACCAAGGCAACGGGCGCCACCCGTTGTTGCAGTCGTCAATATCTGCGATGCTTGCAGGGAAGGACTTTGCGGATATCGCGCCAGCAAGATCGCAAACCGCGCCTCCTCGATCATGTCGCACGTGTTATTACTCGCGACCGAATCACTTCCCAACCCCACCGCAACTCCGGCCGCAAGAAACTTCGCCAACGGCGCGCGTCCATGGCCCAACTTCGCATTCGACTTCGGACAATGCGCCACCTTCGCGCGCGTCTGCTTCAACGTCTCGATGTCTTCATCGTTCACTCGAATGCAATGCGCCAGCAACGGCTGACAAGTGAGAATCCCGCACTGCTTCAAATACTGAACCGTAGAAATGCCTGGCGCCTTCCATTCGATTCCCCGTCTTGCGAAACCATCCGCAAAAATTCCCTTCCCTTCACGCAACAACAACTCTTCACCTTCTGACTCAGCCGCATGCATCATCAACGGCAATTGCTCGGAGTTGGCAAAGTCGGCAATCAATTCCAGTTGCGCACGGCAAACGGTGTAGGGCGCGTGTGGAGAAACTCCAACGCGCACCAGCTTGTTCTCAATTGTGCGAAGTTCCTCGACCTTTGTCTTCAGCTTCGCAAAATTCTCTGACGCCAATCGCGGGTCTGGTCCAAACGACTCCTGAAACACGACGCCACGCAATCCCACGTCGCGCAATGCCCGCATACTCATCAACGCTGAGTCGCTCGCATCGCCAACGCACGTGATTCCCGCTCGCACAGCCTCGCAAGCGCCCCAGGTGGCAGACACTCGAATGTCATCGGCTGTCATTCGTTCGAGTCGCGCGAGCGTCAGCTTTTTGAGCCAGGCGAAGAAATCGTTCTCTTCGTTTTCCAGATAACCACGAAGCGCGGTGAGTTCGAGATGTGTGTGCGCGTTGATTAAGCCGGGAAGTACGACTGACTCACCAAAACTCTCAATGCGAGCTTCGGGAAATTTCGAGGCGATCTCAGCCGCATTGCCAACACCAACGATCAGTGGTCCATCGACGGCAACGGCGCCGTGCTCTATCGGCGCCGACGAGACAGGCAGAACCCAACGCGCGGAATAGATCGTGGTCATCGCTTCGCGTTTTTGAGCTGGTGGTAGCGCTCCATGATCGACATCACGTAGGCCCTGGTTGAGGGGATATCGATTCGCTGGATGAACTCAGCTCCGCTTTGCGGCGGCGCGCCGTCAGCGACTCGACTCCACTCCGCGGCTCGACTCGGCCCGGCATTGTAACCCGCAACCATACGCGTCTCTGCATCAGGAACATCCTGAAACTGCTCGCCGATCTTTTCCAGATACCAGCATCCGATCTGAATGTTGCGTTCGGGATCGCGCAGCAGCGTCTGCGGGTCGGTCGCCATCTGCCGTTCGAGTTCGCGCATGCCGGTTTCGGTGGCCCACTCACGACCAACCGTCGGCGTTACCTGCATCAAACCGATCTCCCCGTCAGCGCCGTTCTTCCACGGGCTGAAGTAAGTTTCTTCGTAAATGATGCTCCACACGAGATCGGGATCGACGCGATAAATCGCGGCTTGACGCGCGATTAAAGGATCGAAGCGATGCGTCCAGTACTGGTTGAAAAGGTACGCGGCAACGATGAGTGTGAGGACTATGGAAACAACAACAAGAACTCGTTTCATCCAGGTCGGGAAATTATCGGAGGCTAATTCTTTCTTCTCAGTGACGACCAAAAACTTGCATGACTGTACGCCGGGTCCACGCCCTCGTAACGCGAGCGCAGCGCATGTTCGTCAAGGACGTGACCCTGTAGCCAAACTTCCGCCTCCAGAAACGCACCGACTGACAACTGACCGCGCAGGGCGCGCCGGTTAACCAGCACTTCGAGTTTGATGCGTTCGAGATCCAGGTGAATCCAGAACAATTCACCACCGGACAGCGGATTTATCAGCGGCTTGAAAGCGATAACGCGGCCACACAAACTCCAGTCGTTTTCGTGTGCGGCGCGAGCCGGCGCGGTCTTTTCGAGTGGTGTCCAGCGCATCTTTGCTTTGCCACTGCGCACACGCGCGCGATACGCAAGACCACACAGGCCGATGTGCAGCTCCTGCGCGCCAAATCCTGCTGGTCCAACCTCAGTCAGGTTTTGCAACTCAAACAGCACTTCGCAATCGGTGCCTTCGCGAAAGCCGTGAATCACCGCCTCGCCTTCTTCGTCGTACTCGGTCAATGCCCACGGTGCGATCGTTTGAATGTAGCGAGCACGAAAGCCAGGACGGCAATCAGCGTAGAACACGTCGCCGCGGCCTGACTCGTAAAGAACGGTCCAGACTTCGAGACCTTCACCCAGTTTCCAGCAACGACCGTGCAAGACAGCGCCGCGCCGGGTTAGTTGTGTTGGCTCACCCTGGTCACCTGCTCGTTCGGCAAGGTAGTTGAAAGCCTTCTCGCTTGAAACTTCCAGACCGATCGTTTCGAAAGTAGGGTTCATAAGTGATCAGTAGTTTTCGCGTGAACCTATTATTGCGCGCTGCGCTTGCGCTGTCTATGTTTTGTGGTATTGCCGTTGCTGTTCTCTGTTCGCGGCGCGCGACTTCTAAAGCCACGGATAACGCGTGTTGGACCATGTAGCGGCTGCACGCCTGAGCGGACCATCTCCGCAAACAGGTCCACGTCGTAGTCAGCCTCGCGCGACATCTCTTCACGAATCGAGTGCAGCACTTCCAGAAATTTTGGGCGACGATACATATGTCATTTTCGATTGTCGATTTCCAATTGGCAATCGGCAATTACCCCACCCTCTCAGTGGCCTCCGAAACCAGAAACTCCGGCGTCACGATCATGGGCACGTAAAATCCCGCGGCCGTATTGAACAACTTGATTCGCGCCTGGCGCCGCACGTTTGCCAGGTGACCGAAGTTCCACGTTACCAAATAATCGATCTTGTGAACCGATGCAATCGCGACGTGCAATGCGTCAGCAATGTACTTGCGATGAAAGATGCCGCGCGAGATGTAACCTTCTGCGAGTATCGCTGCTTCTTCCGTCAGCTCCACCTGTTCGAGAGCGTGGATGAGTTTCAGATACGAAGTGCGATGCGGTTCCTTCAAGCGCGCGAGTTCAGACGAAACCAGCGGCGAGATCACTGCGCGATAGTCGGGCATCTCGTGTTCCCACCATCTGATCGTCAAGTCGCGGCGAAAGGGTTCGCCGTTGTCGAGATACGCGCCGATCACCGACGTCTCAAGATACAAAGCTTGCTTCATGGAGTTGATACTACTTCCTGATTGATATTTTCGACACTGTTCTGCTTCCGATCCAGCGGCTCAAGACGCATCGTGCCACGCGCAAAATCAAAATAGACGCGGAAGTGCCGCAGAAAATTTCCGCCGAGAATGCCGCTCTGCGTGAAGCCGGCGGTCTCGTTTACCGGCTCCATATCGAGCACGGCGGCGTTGATCTTTTCCATCTGACTAAGTCCCAGACTCAAACGCGGCAACTGCAAAAGCTTCACGTCTTCAGTCACACCGGCAGCGCCGAACACACGCATCTTTGAAGGCTGCAGCAGATCGAGAAGCTGTTCTTCCTGCGACAACTTTTCCGAGACGACAGTGATACTCGCCGCAGTATCGATGATGAAGTTTATTACCTTCTCGAAACCTTCCAGCCGAACTTCGCCACTCAAAAAGCCGCTCGAGGTTGTGCGCAAAGGAACCTCGACAATGCCATCGTTCGGAGTAATCGGTGCGAGCGCCAGGACGCCTTCCGGCCGGCGAGCCACAGTCCACGACTCAACCAGCTCCGTCTGATTCTGACGAATCAAGGACATCTGCCGCGTGCCGTAATCGATCGAGGCAAGAAACTTCGACACCACCGACAGTCCCAGATAGCCATCGACCGGGATGTTCGTGTCAAAAAACTTGCGAATGTAGACGGGAACATTCTCGATTCTCGCGCTGCCCAACTCGATCGAGTTGATGTAGCCGTAGACGATCTCAAACTTCCCGCCACCACCAACCGCGCGCGCGACACCGCCGCGGGCGACCGGCTTGATTCCCAGACGCTTCGCAGTGGCGTCTGAAATCACTGACATGCCCGAGCCGGTGTCAAGCACAAACTTCAGCAACTCTTTGCCGCCGTTCACTCGAATTTGGAGAATCGGCCGATTGTCAGTTGCTTCGAAAGCAAGTGACGTGCGCACGTCACCACTCGGAATGTAGAGCGATCCCTGCCGGCCGAGATAACGAAGAAAATCGATCAAACCGACAATGCGCGCGCGCCGATCGATATCGGTCTTCGGCGCGATCATCAAAAACCTCTCGTATGCGTCAGCAGCCTCTTTGTACTTTTCACTGCGCGCGGCGGCCTGGCCGAGACTGAAAACGTAATCCGGCTCATCCGGATCCATGTTCACGGCTTTGCGCAACTGCGGCAGAGCGAGCGGCAGACGATTTTCATAAAAGTCGACCATCGCGAGTCCCGCGACGGCGAGCGCCTCGTTGTCGTTCAGCGCCAGCGCAGTGCGAAACTCTTCGACCGATAAACGAAACTCACCAGCACCGAGAATCGCTGTGCCTAACAAGGCGTGGCCACGCGCTGACAACGGATCGAGCATGATCACGCGGGCGGCGTTGTCGTAAGCGGCTTGCAGGTTTCGCTGTTTGAGTTGGGTAAAACTTAGTCCGAGGCGAGCTTCGATGTCATGGGAGTCTTTCTCGAGCAATTCGCGAAAGATCTTCTCGGCCTGCGGGTACTCGCCCCTGCGCACAGCGCGATACCCCTTGGCGTAAGCCTTCTTGTCGGCAGCCGCTTGAGCGGTGGGTGCAGTGCCGGCGACAACGAACAAACAAAACACAAAAGCGGCCACACCGCAGGCCGCCGTCCGGAGAAGACACCGATTTTTACTACACTGCATGATGCACACCTACTTCAGGATTTCGCCTGTTTTCATTGACCACAGCACTAAATCGAGCTCATCGAAATCGATTCGGACGTCTTTGGCGAAGCGGATCAACTCCTGCTCGACTTCGAGATACTTCTTTCGGGTTGTCGGCGGTTTGGGCGAATCGATCACGCCGACTTCCGCCAGGCAGCGCATGACATGTTTATCAAGAATCGCGTGGCCTTTGACGCCGATGTTTCGCAGAAAGTGACTGGCTTCCTTGTAGCCCAGACCTTTGACCTGTTTCTCCTGGGCCAACCAGTCGCGCCGCTCAAACGGATCGCGGAAACTGCGCAACCGCTTGCGCAGGGCCATATCGCAGTGCGCGCGAAAGTAATTTCGCGTCGTCACGATGTACTGTGGCCGGGCCACCGGAAAACGATGCGCGCGCGCCTGCTTCAGTGCGGCGGTCATCGCTTCGGCTTCACCGTCGAGGAGCAACGGTCTCACGGCGTCGACCGAGTCGAGGCCCATGCGCGCGGAAGCGCCGGCAGTGAAAATGCAGTACGCAAGTTCTTCCCAAAGCCGGGTGTCGGACCCTTTGCGCCAAACCTCTTCAAACTCACCGAGCCGTTTGCGAATCTCCTTGCGTCGCGCCCGGTGAGTAGCAACCACTCGTTCAACTGTGACTGGTTCTTGATTGCGCTGCACGGTAGTTTGTCAATGAGTCGATTCTATGAGCGGCTTCGAAAGCTTGTCAACGAACTCTTGAGCCGTGACATCTATGTATAATGAATTCTGGGTGCGTAGACGACTGATGACCACTCTCTTGAAACGACTGCTCGGGATAACAACTTTACTGCTGGCCGTGTCAGTGACGGCAGTTCCACAAGAACAAACTGAAACTGCTCGTCCCTTGTACGGCGTGCAAGGCGTCCTCGTCGAGACGCTCGACGGCAAGGTTGTTTCCTCGCAAGCGGAGAACGACCAGTTCAATCCGGCCTCGACCTTGAAGCTCGCGACCGCACTCATGGCGCTCAAGACCCTTGGTCCGGACCATCGCTTCGCGACCGCAGTCTGGACCGACGGCCAGTTGGACAAAGCGACGGGCGCGTTGAACGGAAATCTCTACGTGTCGGGCCGCGATCCGTCGTTTCACTACGAACACGCGATCTTGCTCGCGCGCGAGTTGAATACTCTGGGTATCAAACAGGTAACGGGCGACCTTTTCGTAGCGCCCGGCTTCACCATGAATTTCAGTGCCTCGGCCAAACGTTCCGGCGAGCAGCTTTACGACACGCTGGATTCGACGTTGCGCCGCGCCGCCGCCGTGCAGGCATGGAACTACGAACGCACGCTGCTCAACGATCAAGCAGGTTTGCAGAACGTGCCGAGCGTCGCGGTGATGGGTGGCGTGGAGGTCGCGCCGGTGGCGCCGGCCGCGAAACTTCTCGTGACGCAGAAGTCGAGCAAGCTGGTCGACATTCTCAAGGTGCTGTTGTGCTATTCGAATAACTTTATGGCCGAACGGATCGGCGAGACACTCGGCGGCGCTGAATCAGTGCGGCAGCAGTTGATCGCTCAACTGAATCTCGGGCCTGACGAGCTGCGGATCTCAAGCTTGAGCGGGTTGGGTCTTAATCGTGTTTCGCCGCGCGTGATGATGAAGATCTATCGAGCGCTCGGGGCGGAATTGCAGAAGCATCAGCTCGCGCCGTCGGCGATCATGCCCGTCGCGGGCATCGATCCCGGCACACTTGAAGATCGCTTCAACGGAACGCCGTGGCGTGGCAGCGTGATTGCGAAGACGGGAACCTTGTTGAGAACCGATGGTGGTTCGAGTGCGCTGGTAGGGCAGTTGCGCGCTGCGAACGGGGAGACGTTGTTGTTTGTAATCATGAACCAGCGCGGCAGCGTTGTTCGGTTTCGAGAGAACCAGGATTATCTGGTGATGTTAGTGCAGAACACGCGCGGCGGCCCGAAGGCTTTTGACTACAAACCCTCGCTGCTGACGATGCACTTGTCCAACACAGAGAGTGTTTTGTCGGGCAGTGATGAATTCGAGCCGTCGAAGTCGCAGTAGGTTGCGATGCGGAGATGTGTAGACGCGGAGACGGGCAGATGCAGTGACGAAAAAACCAGAGGTAGCCGGGCTCGCTTAATCGCCCTACCTACCGGTCTTCCCGTCTCCGCATCTCCCCGTCCCCGCTTCTCCGTCTCGTTAAAATTGCGCCCCGACGATCAAAGACCACCGGGGCGCTTTGTCGTCCAATCTGCGCTGCGGCGTGCGGCACCGCAACCACAGCGGACGATTCCGAGGTCGGTCCTTCAAACTCTGTCTGCTACCCTCCCAAAATAAAGAATCAAAACCTAAGCACTTCCGCAGAAATTCTCTTTGCGTCTTTGCTCCTTTGCGGGATACTGTCCACTGGATGGCCGATATCCTTCTTGTCGAAGACAAAGACAGCCTTCGCCGCGTACTTCGCTTGACTCTCGAAAACGCTGGTTACACGGTCGCCGAAGCCGTCGACGCCCGCGCCGCACTCAACGAAATCGCTAACACTCGCCATCGTCTCGTACTCACAGACTTGCGCATGCCGAACGGTTCAGGTCTGGACGTGCTGCGTTCGGCGCGCAGTGCTGACGCAGACGTTCCCGTGATCGTCATGACCGCCTTCGGCTCGATCGACGAAGCAGTCCAGGCAATGAAAGACGGGGCACACGACTTTCTCCAAAAACCGGTCGACTCGAATCACCTGTTGTTGCTCGTCGAACGCGCGCTGGAGCAAGCGCGACTGCGAACGGAGAACGTGTTGCTGCGTGAGGAGTGGTCGCGTCGCTACGGCTTTCCGCGCATCATCGGCGAGTCGGAAATCGTGAAGCGCGCGGTTGCGGAGACCCAGCGCGTTGCGCAAACTGAAGCTACGGTGCTGCTCCTCGGCGAGTCAGGCACGGGCAAAGAACTCTTCGCGCGCGCCGTACATCATCTTTCCGCTCGTCGCGACAAGCCATTCGTCGCCATCAACTGCGCGGCGATTCCCGAAACACTGATTGAAAACGAACTCTTCGGCCATGAGCGCGGCGCGTTCACGGGCGCAGGCGACCGGCGCCAGGGCAAGTTTGAACTTGCGGCCGGCGGCACCGTTTTTCTCGACGAGATTGGTGAGCTACCGCTGGCTGTTCAGGGCAAACTGTTGCGCGCCATCGAGGAAAAAATGATCGATCGCATCGGCGGGCGCGCGCCTGTTGCTGTTGACGTGCGTGTCGTGGCGGCAACGAACAGGGACTTGAGAGGCGCAGTCGATCAAGGTCAATTTCGCGGGGATCTGTTTTTCCGGCTGGCGGTCTTTCCGATTGAGATTCCACCGTTGAGAGACCGCGGAGATGACGTCACTTTGCTGGCCCGTCATTTCGCTTCCGAAATCGGACGTGAACTGCGTGGCCGCGAAGCAAAACTGAGCGACGAGGCCGTTGCGGCGCTGAAGCGTCATCGCTGGCCGGGAAATGTGCGCGAACTCGAGAACGCCATCGAACGCGCGTGCATACTTTCAGACACGATGACACTCCAACCGGCGGACCTTGGTTTGGGTGGAACGGCAGCCGCTGCTGAGTCTGACGCTTTTGCGGAAGTGGATCTCTCCGGTACGTTGTCCGAAGTTGCCCATCGGGTGTTACGCGTCGTCGAACGGCGCAAGATTCAGCGCGCGCTGGAAGCGAATCTCGGTAACAAGAGCAAGACCGCGGAAGATCTTGGTGTCAGTTATAAAACGCTTCTGAACAAGATGAAGGAGTACACGCTTTAGCATCTCTGTGTCTCTGTGTCTCGGTGGTTCGTTGAAAACCACAGAGACACAGAGACACAGAGATATTGCTGATGAACGACGACGTTAAGCTCGATCAGTCTGCCGGCGCCGTGGCAGGCGAGACTCTCGAACAAGTCGGCTCGGGCACTCCCGAAGCGCCACCAAAATCTCCCGCCGCTAAAACTGACTCCAGCAGCACCGGCCGTTCGGCGTTCTTCGTCGGCGCCGGCATTCTCATCAGCCGCATCGTCGGTCTCATCCGCCAACGCATCTTCGCCCACTACTTCGGCAGCTCCGGCGAAGGCGATGCGTTCAGCGCCGCGTTTCGCATTCCCAATTTTCTGCAGAACGTTTTCGGCGAAGGCGCGCTGTCGGCATCTTTCATTCCCGTTTACGCGAAGCTGCTCGCGCAGGACGACGAAGAACACGCAGGCCGAGTGGCCAATGCCGTCTTCGGAATTCTCGCGCTCGTCACTGCAATCATCGTTCTGGTCGGCGTGCTCGCCACGCCCTACATCGTCACCGCGATTGCCGCTGGCTTCGAAGCTGAACGCCGAGAGTTAACGATCAAACTGGTTCGAATCTTTTTTCCCGGCGCTGGACTGCTCGTGCTTTCAGCATGGTGTCTGGGTGTTCTGAACAGTCATCATCGTTTCTTCATCTCTTACACGGCGCCGGTTGCGTGGAACGCCGCCATCATCTTTTGTCTCGTTTTCTTCGGAAACCGCCTCGATCTCCCACACCTTGCTGAAGCAACTGCGTGGGGTTCGGTTGCCGGCAGCGCGCTGCAATTCGGCGTGCAACTCCCGACCGTGTTGCGGCTGATTCATCACTTCCGCCCGGCACTCGCGCTCGCGAGTGAACACGTCAAACAAGTGCTGCGAAACTTCTTCCCGGTGTTCATCAGTCGCGGCGTGGTCCAGATCAGCGCGTTTGTCGATGCGTTCCTGGCGAGCTTTCTCGGCGAGGGCGCGGTGGTTGCACTCAACTACGCGCAGAGTTTGTACACGTTGCCGGTGAGCTTGTTTGGCATGTCTGTTTCAGCGGCTGAGCTGCCGGCGATGTCAAAGTCGCTGGGCGCCGTCGAAGTTGTCGCCGAGAAGTTGCGGCACCGGCTGGACGAGGGACTCCGCCGCATCAGTTTTTTCATCGTTCCCTCGGCGGTCGCGTTTCTCGCGCTCGGCGATGTTATCGCGGCCGTGCTTTACCAGTCCGGCAGGTTCACTCACGCCGATTCGATCTACGTTTGGACCATCCTCGCGGGCTCAGCGGTTGGTTTGCTGGCATCTACGCTCGGGCGACTCTACTCGTCAACTTACTACGCGCTTCAGGACACGAAAACGCCGCTCGTCTACGCGATCTTGCGCGTCGTTCTCACGACTGTTCTTGGTTACCTGTTCTCGATTCCCGTTCCGCGCTGGCTGGGGATCAATCCGAAACTCGGGGCGGCTGGTTTGACGATCTCGGCGGGTCTGGCTGGCTGGGTTGAATTCGTTTTTCTGCGTCGGAGTCTTAATCGGCGCATCGGCCGAACGGGATTATCATTCTCTTACACCGCAAAACTTTGGCTGGGCGCGCTGGCAGGCGTGGCTGTCGGCTGGGCTCTCAAACTCCTTGTCATCAACTGGCCTCCGATTCCACTCGCGATCGTCGTGTTGGGCGGATACGGAATCACTTATTTTGCCGTCGGCTATCTGTTAGGCCTCAATCAAGCCAGCATCATCATCGGCCGCATCCTCCGCTTTGGCCGTCGATAACGTCCAAACTGGAACTCCTTTCGAATTAGCAGTTTCTCGCTTACAGCTAGGAAATCAAAACAAGGAGCCCTGAGATGCCCCACGTTTTTAACTTTCAACGCCTGATTACATTATCAGCCGCGTTTGTAATCATGATGATGGCTTCCGCCACAGTTTGGGCCGATCCCATCACCATCACCACCGGTAACCCCGGCAACCAAAATACCGACAACGTGTTGTTCAATAACGGCAGCCTGGTGCACTCCGGTCTGGTAGTCCAGGGCGATTTCAACGGTTCCGGCGCCGGTTTTATCGTCGATTTCACTTCCGCCTCCGGCAGTGGCAACCTCGGTGTCAGCGGTGGCCAGGCGGTGCTCGTCGGCGGCACTGGCAATACGCCCTTTTCGAACGCCACGGTGCAGCTTGAAAATGGCGCCACCTTCACCAAACTAATCCTGAACATCGACGTGACCAACGGCTTGCCGCCCCCGACTCAGGTTCAGTTCACTGTGAACTACACGCTTGCCGGCGGCCAGGTCTTCAATCAGGTGTTCACTGTCGACGCGAACGGGGAGAACTTCTTTGGCATCGAGGCGGCCGAAGGTGCCGTCATTAACAGCGTCACGGTCCAGGGCCTGAACGGCACCACGTTTGCCGACATCAACCAGTGGCGCCTTGGTGGTTTTTCCGGACCGCAGAGTGAAGTTCCGGAACCGGCCAGCTTGCTGTTGCTGGGCAGCGGTCTCGTCGGCACGGCCAGCGCCCTTCGTCGTCGTTACAATCGCTCGAACAAGTAACCGCCAAAGTAACTGAGGATTAACGCATGTACACAATGCCGATGATTTTGCCGCTGGATTCAACCGGTCGAATCTATGTTCTGCAGGACAAAAACGGGCAGGTGGTGGGCACCGGTTCCCGTGAGGTGTGCGAGACGTTGATGTACTTGATGGACGCGGGACTCTCGCCGGTCACTGAAAACGCGCCCGCGGTTCAGCGCAATAACGTTCGCGCCGCGATCACGATCTAGAGTCGAACCTGGGTTGGCACGTATTCTGGAACAGGACCAAACCTGTTCCAGAATCTTTTTTTAAAATTCTCTGGAGTTCAGTCCGGATTAGATCTTTACCTTAGGTATCCTGGAAAACGGACAGTTGGTGCAGCGGCAGGCAAGGCGGGGGGCGGCCCTCGGGCCGCCGTTTTTGTTTTGTGCGGAGCGCTGGAGCGCCGAAGGCGCGGAATAAGGTAGCCAGGAGCAAGCAGCGCGCCGCCCCTGGATCGTAAGGAAGCGGAGGAGCCCGGAACGGGCGACAGACATGCGGGCGCCCCGCGTTCTGTCGGCCCTCCGGGCCTGCACATCAATTTCGCGAGATCCAGGGGCGGCGCGCAGCGCTGCGCTTGCCCCTGGCTACCTTATTCCGCACCTTCGGCGCTTCCCCCATCACCGCGCCGGTGGCGTTCCGCAAACCTGCTATCATTCTCCCGTGCAACCGGTAATCTTCGCTCAACAGATGCGGGAGATCGATCGTCTCACCGTCGAGAACTACCACACCACATCCCTGCTCCTCATGGAATCCGCCAGCGCCGCTTGCCTCGAGGCGATTCGCACCCGTTTCAACGGCGACCTCGCCGGCAAACGTGCGCTCGTACTCTGCGGCAAAGGCAACAACGGCGGTGACGGAGCCGCGCTCGCGCGTGGGCTGTGCCGCGCGAGTGTACAGTGCGACGTGGTTCTGTTCGGGAAATTCTCGGAGACGGCCGGCGATGCGCACACGAACTTTGAATCCGTCCGACGACTCGCCAGCTTCGAAGCCGGATCGGCAGAAGCGCCCGCGCCGTTGACCTTCATTGAATGCGAGGGCGTCAGCGCCTGGGAACAGATCGCGAAGCCACGCCGGACGTACGACGTAATCATCGACGCGCTGTTTGGCACCGGCTTGACGCGCCCTCTCGAAGGCGTCTTTTTGAAAGTTATCGAACATCTTTCGCTGCTCCGCCAAGCGCGCGAGCGCGCGGGTGGCCTGCGGCCGCTCGTACTTTCGATCGACATTCCTTCCGGGCTGAACGCAGACAAACCCGAGCCGATTGGACCAGCAGTGCGCGCCGACGTCACGGTCACTTTTACAGCAGCTAAACCGGCGAACGTTTTGCCACCCGCGAGTGACTTTGGCGGCGAGCTGGTCATGGCAGATATCGGCTCGCCTGCGACGCTAATCGCAGCGCAGAAGCCGTGGCTGTTTCTGACTGAGGCAGAAGACGTCCAACGCTGGCTCATCAGCACGCGGTACACACCGGATTCATACAAGAACAGTCATGGTCATGTATTGATTGCTGCGGGCTCGCGCGGCTACTCAGGCGCCGCCGCGCTCTGTGGGAATGCGGCGATGCGCAGTGGCGCAGGTTTGGTCACGATTGCGACGCCGAGTTCCGCCCAAGCGCTGGTGGCGACGCGTGCGATGCCGGAAGTGATGACGACGGCGCTGGCTGAGACTGATCGCGGCGCAGCGAGTGACGAGGCCGTGGAACATTTCCTGAGCCTGGCGAGTAAGGCAACAGTGGTTGCGATTGGACCAGGACTGACGGCTGACGATGAGCGCACGCGCCGTTTTGTGCGCGAGGTCGTGGAGCGGAGATCGCGTCCGTGTGTTATCGACGCGGATGGCTTGAACTGTCTCGCGCCGTGGTCTTCCGAGCTTCGTGGTTCGGAGGTCCAGCCATTGATTTTGACGCCGCATCCGGGAGAGATGTTGCGGTTGCTTGGAACGGATAATCGGGCGGTGCTGAGTGATCGCGCTTCAGTGGCACGTGAATTTGCAACGGAAAACAAAGTCATTCTGGTTTTGAAAGGTTCGCGGCCGATTGTGGCCTCGCCTGATGGACGCGTATTCATCAATCCAACCGGCAACGCCGGACTCGGCACCGCTGGCTCAGGCGATACGCTCACTGGTCTCATCTCCGGCTTCCTCGCTCAGGCTTACGCCACGTTACGAGACGACGCCGATCCTCTTCCGGCAACGATCGCGGCGCTCTACGTCGGCGGCCTCGCAGGCGATCTAGCGGCACAAAAACTCGGCATGCGCACGATGGTGGCATCGAACATTCGCGAGCACTTCAGTGAAGCTGTTCGCCTGCTCGATCCGGAGGGAGAACAACCGTAATCGTGGCTATGACTGAGGTGTCAACGCACCTTCCCGAGGGAGAGTTCATCAGTTCGTCGCCTGACGAAACTTTCAACTACGGCCATCAACTCGGATCGCGTCTCCAGGGCGGCGAGATACTGCTGCTGAGTGGTCCACTCGGCGCGGGTAAAACAATCTTCGTGAAGGGAATTTGTGCAGCGCTAGGCATGGATGAAGAGGAAGTAACGAGCCCCTCGTTCACGCTCGTGAATCCTTACAGCGGCCGGCTCCAACTCTATCATCTCGATCTCTATCGCCTCGAAGAAGGCGCCCGCGCAGCACACGCTGTCGACCTTGATGAACTACTCTCCGACGAACGTGCCGTGATCGTGATCGAGTGGGGCGAGCGGATGGGCAACTATCCGCTGCCCGGCAACGTCTGGCGGATCGCCATTTCCGGCGATGGCGACGCCGCCCGCCACATCCGTGTTGAAGAGCGCCGGAGTCAATAGTGATAACGCGCTTGCAGGAAGTCCACCCGGCCGTCGGAGACCAGGTAAACAAGGCGGTGTTCCTGAGTCAGTCTGCGAGACCAAACTCCCCGCAGCATGTGCTTCAAAGGCTCTGGTTTGCCTATTCCAACGAACGGGTCGCGCATTACAGCTTCAACAAGGTCAAGCGTCCTGAGCGCAACCCGTCGATCCTTGTCCAGCCAAAAGCGAAGATCCTCGATGAACTCAGGTTGAAACACAGCAAGGCACTGCGTCTTGAGCAGACGCTCGCCCTTACTCTTTTTTCCCAAGCCCAACTTCCTTGCGTAGAATTGCTATGGACTTTGCCTTCAGCTTCTTTGACTTTGCACGATTAAGTGCTGTCAACAGACGGTCGGCGTTCTTCGGCGAGCGAAGCAGGTGCACCGTTTCCAGCAGTCCCGATAATTCGGCGGCAGAAATAAGCGCAACGTCGTGGCGACCGCGCCGGCTGATAATTATGATGCGCTGATTCTCAGTCACTTCGTCGCAAAGTTTCGCCAGGTTGGCGCGTGCGGTAGTGTAAGTCGTTTGGATCGGCATTTCACTTTAAGAATTCAAGTTGTACACGCTCACTGTACAGATCCAGACTTGTCGCCGTCAAGAAGTGAGGAGTTGTCCGTTGTGCTAACATCGTGGGCGTCTAACAACCAAGGAGAACTTTAACAATGCCTTATCCTGAAATGCTGATTAGTCCGATGCGCGAGGACCTCACGCGTCTCGGTGTGGAAGAAATGAGAACCGCGGAAGCGGTGGACGAAACTGTCAAGAACACCAAGGGCACGTTGATGGTAGTGGTGAACTCGGTCTGTGGTTGCGCTGCCGGCAAGGCGCGACCAGGCGTAGCACTCGCCTTGCAGCACGACGTCAAACCTGACAAAGTCGCGACCGTCTTTGCCGGTGCTGATATCGAAGCCACCGATCGCGCCCGCAGCTACTTTACCGGTTATGGTCCATCGTCACCGTCTATCGCGATCCTGAAAGATGGCGAACTGGTTTACATACTGGAGAGATTTCAGATCGAAGGCCGCGATGCCACACAGATCGCTGCCGAACTTACGAAAGCTTTCGACGAGCATTGCGCCAACTAACACATTAACGGCCCAATAACCTCATCACCTCCGAATGCAGCAACACCACATCAGGTGATTGCTGCAACGCGAGAAAGTAATTCTTTTGAAACTGCGTGCCTGCCTCCGAAGGCGCGAGCAGTGCCTTTGCACGCTCAACCAGCGCCTTCGCGTCGTCGTCCGTCATCGGTGTTTCGGCATCGCGCGTGTCGAGCGACTCATCGATCTGCACGATCAGCTCCGACAAGCGATGTAGCCAATCGAACCACGGGTCCTTCAACACCAACTGAAGAAACTCGTAACTGTTACTTATCCGTCCGCGTGATCGCTCGAAATCCCGTCGCTCCAAATCAAGCAACAACTTGTGCAAGCGCAACAGCGCTTGCCGCAATTCCTTCAGCCCGTCACGCGTTAGCTCCGACACTCTCTCCTTACTCATAAAGGCCCCCTGTTGCCCAAGTATATCCCACGGGTCGCTATGCTATGATCCCCGCGATGCCCCGCGCCATCTCCCTCAACACGCCAATTGAGGACCTTCACAACTTCCGAATCGCGCGTCTCGGCGATCAGCTCTCACACAAACTCGCAACCGCACTGGCCGCCCACGCAAACAAGCGAAACGCCGCTGAAGCGACGGTTGAAGATCTGCTCAATTACTTACCGATGCGTTATGAAGATCGGTCTCATCCGGCTGCGATCAGCGATCTGTCCGACGGCATGGAGGCTTCGCTCGAGCTGCTCGTTCGCCGCGCGCACGGCTACCAAATCAGAAAAGGCTACGGCCGCGGCCGGCTCTTCATCTTTGAAGTCACTGCCTACGACGCACGGAAAACCGGACGTGAAGTGATCGTCTGGTGGTTTGTCTCCGGCCGCCGCGCATACGACATCGTCCAGTACTACTCGAAAAAGCTCGTGCCCGAAACGCGCTTCATCACCTTCGGCCGTTGGGAATGGAACCCGGCAAAAAGCACATACAAACTGCAACTACATCGACCCGCGGACGAACTGGAAATCCTTCCCTCACCCGAACAACCGCAAAGCGAAACCTCGGAAAGCGAAGTCGATCTCGAACACTCCGAAGAAAACGTGTCCGATCCCGCGCTCGCTGCGATTCACGTCGGCCGCCGCGTGCCGGTTTACCGCAAGCTTGGTCCATTTAACTCGAAACGCGTGCGCGAAATTATCCATGCGGTTCTCGCCGCCATTGACCCGAACACAATCGAAGAGACTCTGCCTGCCGATTTGTTGCAACGCGTTCACCTGATCGACCGCGTACGCGCACTGCACGAGATTCACTTCCCGCCGCCTGACGCGTCGATGGAAGACTACGAACTCGCGCGCAGTCCTGCACACGCGCGGATGATCTTCGAAGATTTCTTCTGGGTCACGTTTGCGCTCGGTCTCAAACGCGGGCGCCGCGCGAAGGAAGCGAAGAACGCCACCTTGCGCATCGGTAAAGCCGAGTACAACAAGATTGCCGGCGTGTTGCCATTTAAGCTGACAGAGGCACAGCGGCGAGTTACGCGTGAGATCTTCAAAGATCTGAAATCGACTGCGCCGATGAATCGTTTGCTTCAGGGCGATGTTGGGAGCGGCAAAACGATCATCGCGGTCATCGCGATGATCGCGGCGATGGAAAACGATCTGCAAACGGCGTTGATGGCGCCGACAGAAATCCTCGCCGAACAGCACGCGCGAAACATCAAGCGGCTGCTCGCCAGAACGCCGTATCGCGTCGAGCTGTTGACCGGATCACTGCGCGCCGCGGAAAAGCGTCGCCTGCGAGTGGCTTTGCAGGAGGGGGAAATACACGCCTGCATCGGAACGCACGCGTTGGTCCAGGAAGGCGTTGCTTTCGAGCGGCTCGGTCTCGTCGTGATTGATGAGCAGCATCGTTTCGGCGTGATGCAACGTGCCGAACTGCGCGCGCGCGGTCTGAATCCCGACGTGCTGGTCATGACCGCCACGCCAATTCCGCGTTCGCTCGCCATGACTGTATACGGCGATCTCGACGTCTCAGTCATCGACGAAATGCCTCCCGGACGAACGCCAGTCGAAACGATCGTGGCGGCCGAGGATCAGCGGCAGGAAGTGAAACGTTTGATCTCGCGCGAAGTAAAAGCCGGCCATCAGGTTTACGTTGTTTACCCGCTTGTCGAAGAGTCGGAGAAGATGGACTTGAAAGACGCAACCCGCCGTTACGAATACCTGCGCGACGTTGTCTTTCCGAGACTTCCCGTCGGCCTGTTGCACGGCAAGATGAAGCCCGCCGAAAAAGAGACGGTGATGAACGCGTTTGTTGCCGGCGAGATCAAGATTCTCGTTTCGACCACCGTGATTGAAGTCGGAGTTGATGTGCCCAACGCGTCAATGATGGTCGTGGAGCACGCCGAAAGGTTTGGCCTGTCGCAGTTGCATCAATTGCGCGGACGCGTCGGACGGGGCGCGAAGAAAAGCTACTGTGTCTTGCTGACGAGTGACAAGAAGACGGCAGTGGCCGAAGAACGCCTGGGCATCATGGCGAAGACCAACGATGGATTCGTGATCGCTGAGAAGGATCTCGACCTGCGTGGACCAGGCGAACTGCTCGGAACGCGGCAGTCTGGTTTGCCGGAGTTTCGGATCGGGAATATTGTGCGGGATCGGGAATTACTTGAGCGGGCGAAACGCGAAGCAGAATCCTATTTAACTAAAGAGAAGTCGGCGGCGACCTTGAAACTGATCGCCCGCATCGGACAAGACACACGATTTGGGCTCGCCGATGTTGGTTAAACTATGCGCGTGATTGCTGGAAAGTTTAAGGGGCGAAACCTGAAAAGCCCGCCATCGATGCAGGTGCGGCCGACTTCGGATCGGCTGCGCGAGACCCTTTTCAACGTAATCGCGTCGCGTGTTCCAGAATCGCGGTTTCTCGATCTGTGTGCGGGATCGGGAGCAGTGGGACTCGAGGCGCTCTCGCGCGGCGCGGCGCACGCGACGTTTGTCGATCGCTCGCGCAGGAGTTGCCAGTTGATCGAGTCAAACCTCAAGTTGTGCGGTGTGCCGGAGGAACAGTGGGACATTTATTGTTCGGAAGTAACGGAGTTTCTCAAACAGACCTCGGCGCACACGGCCGACCGTTGGGACATCATCTTTTTCGACCCGCCCTACAAAGAAGACTACTTGCCGGCGCTCCAAATTCTCGGCTCGTCAAAACTGCTCAACGACGACGGTCTGCTCGTCGTCGAACACCACCATAAAACCGAGCTGCCGGAAACAAGTGGCCGTCTGCATCGCACGCGCATACTCAAACAAGGCGATTCCTCATTGAGCTTCTTCGTTTGCTAAAATCCCCTCCTGTGCCTCTTTGTGGCTTATGCTAGTTCTCGGTATCGAAACTTCCTGCGACGAAACAGCGGCCGCGCTCGTGCGTGACGGCCGCGAAATACTCTCGTCCGTAATCTCTTCCCAAGTCCCGGTTCACAAACGCTTCGGCGGCGTCGTTCCCGAACTCGCGTCCAGGGAACATCTCGACAAGATCGTTCCGGTTGTAAGCGAAGCATTCGAACGCGCGGGAGTGAAGGCGCGCGACGTTGACGGCATCGCCGTGACTGTCGGACCCGGACTCGTCGGTTCACTCCTCGTCGGCGTGTCGTACGCAAAGGCGATGGCTTACGCGTTGAACAAACCGTTCGTTGGTGTGAATCACATCGAAGGTCACATCTATTCTGTAGCGTTTGAGAACCCGCCAATCGAGTATCCGGCGGAAGCGCTGATCGTCTCCGGCGGGCACACAAACATCTTCTTCATTCCCGGACCCGGAAAGTACAAAGTCTTGTCGCGCACGCGCGACGACGCTGCCGGCGAGGCGTTTGACAAGGTTGCCAAATTGCTCGGGCTCGGTTATCCCGGTGGGCCAATCATCGAACGCCTGGCGCGCGAAGGCGATCCGCACGCCGTGCCATTCTCGTTGCCGCGCATGGGCGACGGCCTGCCTGATTTTAGTTTCAGCGGATTGAAGACCGCCGTCACGAAACACGTTCGCGAGAGTGGCTTAACACCAGTCGAGAACGGCGGCGAACCATCGCAGGCCATCAAGGACCTGGCGGCGAGTTTTCAACACACAGTGGTCCAGTCGTTGGTGAAGACGATGGAACGCGTCGCGGAAGAGAACTATCCAAAGACGCTGATCATCGCCGGCGGTGTCGCTTGTAACGGCAAGCTACGTGAGGTGGCGCGAGAGATGGCCGCGAAACTGCATCTACCGGTCTACTTCCCTTCACCACATCTCTCGACCGACAACGCCGCCATGATCGCCGCCGCGGGAACAGTGAAACTGCAAGCGGGCGAACGCAGCAGTCTCGACCTGAACGCCGACGTCACGCTGCGGCTTCAGAACATGGACCTCGCCGAGGAAGCCGCAAAACGCGCCGGCGCCCGTTATCGCCTCTAAGCCAAGACACAAAGAAGCACAAGAGGCACAGGTCAGGTGAGTTGACTGACTTTGTGCCTCTTGTGCTTCTTGTGTCTTCTGACCCCGTCACGCGGGATCTAAACGGGCCTTATCAACCCTCTATCGTGCTCATCGCAGTGACGGCACGCTTTTCATACGCGGCAATGGTGGCGATGTTTCTCTTCTCTAACTCCGTGAGCGCCGCGTCCGTGAAGTTGGGATCGGCCTTGTACCAGTCGAAACTCGAGAAGTACTTTTGCAGCCACGGCTCCTTGAACACCTTGCCGTGTCGTGCGTAAATCTCCTGCCGCATCTGGCTCGCGTCTTCGAGAAATAGTCCTTCCAGCAGCGCACGCGTGATCGGCTTGGTGCTCAAGTCCTGGTGAATCCGGTTCTCATACTTAACGATCGTCTCAACATTAAGCTCGTCGTTGCCCGAGAGCTCTTCGTCCTTGAAATTTTCGTCCGGCGAGTACCACGACTGCGAGGAGAAATATTGTTGCAACCAGTCAGCGTGAAACATGCGCCCGTGGCGCGCGTAGATTTCGTTTCGCAGCAGCCGCAGCTCATGCAGGCTCAGACCCTGCAACATCTGCTCGGTGATCGTCTTGTTCTCGAAGTACTCCATATCGCCGGGCAGCAGGGCCACATTTCGTTGCCGCTTCTGCGCGCCGCTGAGTATTTCGAGATTCTTTCGTTCAATCGCGGAGAGTTGTTTCGGGTCGTACTTTTCGCTCGGCGAGTACCAGTAGCGCTCTTCAAAATATTGCTGCAACCACGGATCGTCCTCGAAGCGTTTGCCGTGAATCGCCTCGAGTTCCGCCACCAACACCTTCCACTCCGCGCCGCTGTGCTTGCCAAGCTTCCTGGCGGGAATTGCGCGGTCGCGCCAGTAACGCATGTCGCCCGGTTCAATCGTTTCGTGCTTCGCGGCTTCAGCGATGCGGATCACATCGAGAGTCCGACGCTCAGTGTCATTGAGCATCGAGTTCTTGAACTCGGAATTCGGTTTGTACCACGACTGGGTTTCAAGGAACGATTTGATCTCGCCGTCCTTGAAGACACGTCCGTGGTGTCCAAACACCAAACCGCGGACGAGTTTCAATTCGTAGAGCTCGAGGTTTTGAATCTGCGCTTGCTTGATGGCGTTGCGGCGGAAGTCGAAATCCTTCCAGGCACCCATCGGGTCTTGCGCGTTTACCGCGAAAGACGTGCAAGCGATCAGCGCGAGTAAAAGGAAGCCTTTTCGTAATTGCCGGGGGTTCATGATTGCCTCCATAAAAAACTAACCAAAGATGTCGCGCACCTTGTCGACCAGACCTTTATCCTCCAAATCCTTGTTCTCAACTTCAGCCAACTGTTCGAGCAGCCGGCGCTGTTCTCTGGTCAGGGAGGTCGGTGTCATCACGGTCACAGAAACGAACAGATCACCTCGACCGCGCCCGCCAAGAGCAGGCATGCCTTTGCCACGGAGACGAAACACCGTCCCGGTTTGCGTGCCCATTGGAATCTTGAGTTTCTCTTCGCTATCGAGCGTCTTCACCATGATGTCTGAGCCCAGTGCGGCCTGCGCAAACGTGATTGGCACCGCCTCGTAAAGATTGCTACCTTGTCGCTCAAACTGGTCGTGCTCGGAAACGTGGATAACCACGTAAAGATCGCCCGGCGAGCCACCCTGCGTGCCAGACTCCCCTTCACCTGAAACGCGTAATCGGGACCCGGTTTCGACTCCTGCCGGGATTTTTACTTCCATCTGCTTCTCGCGCTCGACGCGGCCCGCGCCTTTGCACGTCTCACACGGATCCTTGATCACGCGTCCGGCGCCGCGGCAGACGTGACACGTGCGCGCCACTGAAAAGAAGCCTTGCTGGTAACGAACTTGGCCGGTGCCGCCGCAAGTGGAACAACTTTCCGGTTGCGTGCCCGCCTTCGCGCCCGCACCTTTGCACGTGTCGCAGGTCTCGAGACGCGGGATGCGCAGTTGCGCAGTCATGCCTTTGGCGGCTTCTTCGAGTGTGATCTCGAGGTCGTAACGAAGGTCCGCGCCACGTTGCGCGGTGGAGCGCCGCGTGCCGCCGCGTGCGCCGCCAAACACATCGCCAAACCCAAACAGATCGCCGAGAATGTCTTCGATGCCGCCAAAACCAGGCGCGCCCCAGTTTCCGGCACCCGCGCCACTTGAAACGCCCGCATGTCCGAACCGGTCGTAACGCCGGCGCTGTTCGGCATCGGATAGCACACTGTAAGCTTCGGCGGCTTCTTTAAACTTCTCTTCCGCCGTAGCGTCGTTAGGATTCTTGTCAGGGTGATACTTGACCGCCAGCCGCCGGTACGCACTCTTGATCTCCTGCTCTGTTGCGGTGCGGCTTAGGGAAAGAATTTCGTAATAATCGCGTTTACTCATTCGTTCTATTTCTAATCCGCCTTGGAGTGCGGGGACTTGTCACCGCTTTGGTCAACGTTTTCGGTCGTAAGACTAAAGCGGCGACAAGTCGCCGCACTCCAAGGCGGTTCGCTCCCGTTAAACTTCTGTTGTCGTCGTGTCCGGCGTTGTGTTCATCATCGCAGAGGTCAGTTGCCCGGCTACGACTTCCAGAGTCATTAATACCTTTTTCATCTCTTCAACTTTATCACTCAGCACCGCCGCGTCAGCTTCGGCGAAAACTCGTTCGGCGGCCTCCTGCTGCTCCTGCGACAGCATCCCGCCGAATTTCATAAAGGATTTCCTTGTGTTTCGCAGCAGCGAGTCTACTTTGTTCTTCAAAAGCACACCCTCTTTGGCGCTGCGATCGCTGTCGGCTAAGTCGTCCGCCTCCTGAATGAGCCGGTCGATCTCTTCCGGCGCGAGACCGGAAGTGGGCGTGATGCGCATCTGCTGTTCGCGTCCGGTGGTTTTGTCCTGAGCCGACACAGACACGATACCGTTTGCGTCAACCTCAAACGAAACCTCGATCTGCGGCACGCCACGCGGACTCGGCGGAATTCCCACCAGCTCAAACTTGCCGAGTGAACGATTGCCTTTGGCGACCTCGCGTTCGCCCTGTAACACGTGAATCTCAACGGACGACTGGTTATCGACCACGGTCGTAAACGTCAGGCTGTTGCGCAACGGTATGGTCGAGTTGCGCTCGATGATCTTTGTGAACAGCCCGCCGCGTGTTTCCAAACCTAGACTCAGCGGCAACACGTCGAGCAGCACGATGTCTTTAACGTCGCCACTCAAAACGCCGCCTTGGATCGCCGCGCCCATCGCCACCACTTCGTCCGGATTAATCTCCGCCGAGGGCTTGCGACCGAAGATCTTTTCCACGGTGCGCTCAACGATCGGAGAGCGAGTTTGACCGCCAACCAGGATCACTTTGTGAACGTCGGAAGGTTGCAGCTTGGCGTCTTTCAGCGCCGTCAGACACGGTTCGATTGTTTGATCGACGAGATCGCTGACGAGCGTTTCAAACTGTTCTCGCGTCAGCGTCTTGTTGAAGTGCTTCGGCCCGGAAGCATCGGCCGCGATGAACGGCAAGTTGATGCCGGTTTCAGTCGCGGATGAGAGGTCGCACTTGGCGCGTTCGGCAACTTCCTTGAGCCGCTGCAACGCCAAACGATCCTGCCGCAGGTCGATGCCGATATCGTCGAGGAACTGTCCCGCCATCCAGCTCATAATTCGTTCGTCGAAGTCTTCGCCGCCGAGAAATGTGTTTCCCGACGTGGACAAGACTTCGAACACGCCGTCGTTCATTTCGAGGATCGAGATATCAAACGTGCCACCGCCGAGATCGTAGACTGCGATTCGTTCCGAGTCTGACTTGCCGAGTCCGTACGCTAGCGCCGCGGCTGTCGGCTCGTTGATGATGCGTTCGACCTTCAGTCCAGCGATCCTGCCTGCGTCTTTCGTCGCCTGGCGCTGGGTGTCGTCGAAGTATGCCGGAACGGTGATGATCGCGTCCGTCACGGCTTCGCCCAGGTAATCTTCCGCCGCCGCTTTCAGACGCTGGAGGACGATGCCCGACAACTCCGGCGGACTGTAGCTGCGGCCCTGCACGCGCACTCGCGCGTCACCATTCGGCGAATCGACGATCTCAAACGCCGATGTTTTGTGCATGCGCTGCACTTCCGGCGACTCGAACTTGCGACCGATGAGACGCTTCACGGCGTAGACGGTATTCGCCGCGTTCGTCACTGCCTGGCGTTTCGCGATCTGCCCAACGAGACGTTCACCTTTTTCAGTGAAGCCGACAACGGTTGGTGTCGTCCGACCGCCTTCTTTGTTGGGCACGATCTGCACGGTGTCACCTTCCAGCACGGTGACGCAGCAATTGGTCGTGCCTAAATCAATGCCAATAGCTTTTCCCATCTATCTTCGATCCTGGGCTAGTAATTGAGACTGTTGCCCCAGCTCCTGCCGCTACTTTCGCGTCGCGACTTTCACTAAAGCGGGACGAATCAGTTTATCGCCGAGGCGGTAGCCGGCAAGAATCTCCTGTATCACAGTGTCGGGCTCAAACTCGTCGGTAGCTTCTGTGACTACCGCTTCGTGAAGGTGAGGATCAAAAGGCTCGCCCACCGCCGCAATCGGTTTGACGCCGAGCGCTTCGAGGACGCCGTTGAGTTGTTTCCAGATCAGATCAACACCACTCAAGAAATGACGAAACTCATCCGACTCCGCCGCTTCGACCGACGCTTCAGTATCGAGCGCTCGTTTCAGATTGTCGGAAACGGGGAGCAACTTCGCGGCGACGTCCGCAACGACGCGGTTGTAAGTTTCGCTGCGTTCCCGATCGACGCGCTTGCGATAGTTTTCGAAGTCCGCCTGGCGGCGAGCGAGCCTGTCTTTCAGCTCTGCATTTTCTGCCTCAACCCGCTTTAACTCCGATCTCGTCGCAATCAACTCGGCAGTGTCAGGCCCACCACTGCTGTCGCCGCTTTCCGGCTGAGCTTCCGCTTGACCGGGCGCAGAAAGATCGTCCAGTGAGGCGTCATCTTCGGGGTCGGATGAAAAAACTTCGTTTTCAGTATCGGGATCGACGTCCATGAATTTGATCGGAATGCGATGCGGCTTGCCTTTCCTGTCTGATTTCATTAGGAGGGATCGCGACCTCAACATTAGGGGACGGCCTGCTCTCCGAGGCGATGCTCTATCAATCGCGCCATGTAGTTTACCATAGCCATTATCCGCGCATATTCGATTCTCATCGGTCCGACAACGCCCAGAGTGCCGACGCTGCCATTGTGTCCGACCTGATATGGCGCGGTGATCAGCGCGCAACTCCGCATCGAATCGCTTGGGTGTTCGCGGCCGATAACAACGTGCACGTCGCCTGAGTAAGGATGCTCGTGAACGCACTCGTTAAGAATCTTGATCAGGCGAGATTTCTCTTCAAACATGCGAAACAAATCGCGCATGCGCTCCACGTCGTCGAAGTCGGGCTTGGTAAGAATGTTTGCCGTGCCGTCAACGTAAACCTCGCCGCCGATCGTCTCCTCGCCTTCAAGACTTCGCTCACACAACAGCACGGCGTTCTGAAGCAGACGATCGTAGAGCGCCTTTTCCTCCTTCATCCGCTCGACGATTTCCGCACGAATGGTCAGCAAACTCTTGCCGCTGAACTCGGTGTTCAAATAGCGCGCCGTGCGATCCAGTTCGTCCTGCGTGAACTCATCGGAGGTTCTGATGACCTTGTTGTGAATCATGCTCGCCGTCGAGACGAGTACGACGAGAATCCGCTTGTCGGGGAGTTGGACAAACTCAATGTGCTTCAGACGGTTCTCGGCCAACGAAGGTGAAATGACGATGCCGACGTTCTGCGAAAGCGCGGAAAGAATGTGCGACGCGGTCTCCATGAGTCGATCCGGAGACGAAGAAGGATCGATGTCGCTGGCTGAGAACAGATGATCGATCGCCTTTAGATCACTGCGCGACAGGCGCGCCTCGCCCAGCACGTTGTCGACGTAGTAACGGTAGCCTTTGTCGGTCGGCACGCGGCCGGCGGATGTGTGGGGCTGATCCACAAATCCTGACTCCTCGAGTTCGGACATTACATTGCGAATGGTTGCCGGGCTCCATCCGTAACCGTGGGCGAACCGATCCGACAAAACTCGCGACCCGACCGCCTCGCCGGTTACCAGATGCTCCTTGATCAGCGCCGCCAGCAAGATCTCCGCGCGAGAGTCCAGCAGACCGTTTTCGCTGGCTTGACGATTTGAGGCACGACGGGGCATAGGTTTTGACCGCTTTGCAGTATAAAGATTTAGTCAAAGGCCTGCAAACAATAGCTTTTGCCCTCCGAACCTGCGGTTAACTACTGGCCTATCCGTGATTTACAGACCCTCCTTGGAGTG
>DASXRE010000301.1:0-3187 GCA_036506775.1 Pyrinomonadaceae bacterium
AGATTGCGCGGAAGAACTTGTCTTTGACTGACGCGCAGTTTCGCCAACGCGCGATCGACACCATCACGAACGTGCAAAGGGCCTACTGGGATCTCGTGTTCGCGCTGCGCAGTCTTCAGGTGCAACGCGATGCGGTTGCCACTGCTCGAACTCAGCTCGATCACAACAAACGTCTGGTTAACGAAGGACAACTCGCGCCGATCGACGTTGTCGCCGCTGAGGCACAGATCTCTACGTTTGAACAGGCTGTGTTCACTGCGCTTGAAGAGGTTTCGCGCACGGAGAACAGTCTCAAAAACCTGATCGCGCAGAACAAGCAGGCAGCGATCTGGACCGACTCAATCGTGCCGGTTGATCCCGTCGAATTGAGTATTCCGGATGTTTCTCTTCCTGATGCACTCAAAATGGCGGAGGAGAATCGTCCCGAGTTGCAGCAGGCAAGTGTCGTGAAAGAGATCAACCAGATCGACCAGAAGTACTACAAGGAGTTAACCAAACCCGCGATCGATCTCGTCGGTAACTACGGCATCAGCGGGCTTGCCGGTTCGGTCAGCACAGCGGGTGTGAACCCGTTCACCGCATCGAGCTTGCAAGTGCGTCAGCGAGTCGATGAACTTTCAGTGCTGGCTGGATTGGAACCGTTGCCGATCGTGCCGCCGCAAACGTTTTCTCCGGACCTGTTGGGTGGTTTTGGACAGTCTGTGCAAAACCTCCTCTCGAATCGTTTCAGTAACTTCAGAGTCGGCGTGCAGATCAGTTTGCCGTTGCGCAATCGAACTGCGGAAGCGCAACTGGGCCACTCGCTGGTCGAAGGCGAGCGCATTGCGACGCAACGCGAACAGCTCGAGCAGTCGATTCAGGTCGAAGTGCGAAACGCGTTGCAGGCGATGCGCAGTGCTGCGGCGCGTCTACGTGCTGCGGTAGCGACGCGTGAAGCGAATGAACAGCAGTTTGCGAGCGAGCAACGAAAACTGGATGCCGGGCAATCGACGACGTTTCTCGTGCTTGAACGGCAGACGACGTTGACCGAATCGCGCGGCATGGAACTCAAAGCGCAGACTGATTTGAACAAAGCCATTGCTGATCTACAACGAGCCACCGGTAATGCTTTACAAGTAAACAGCGTCGTAGTTAAGGTCCGCTAATATGTCAGACAACCAACTCATTGAGACATGGCAGATCCACGATCGCATCAATCTCTATCTGCTCGAAGCAGTCGATCCGCAGTCACTCAGCAGTCATTCGGCTTCGAAGGGTCGCAGCGTTGGTGAACAGTTTGCTCACCTGCACAACGTGCGGTTGATGTGGCTGAAGTCGGCCGCACCTGAACTGCTTGAAGGACTCACGAAAGTAGAAGCCGAACAGGCCAGTGACAAGAAGTTGCTGGCGAAATCTTTGGCGGAGTCGGGCAAGGCAATCGCAGCCTTGCTCACGCAGAGTCTTGCCGCGGGTGGAAAAGTTAGAGGGTTCAAACCGCACGCGGCGGCTTTTCTCGGTTATCTGATTTCACATGAATCGCATCATCGCGGACAGATCGCGCTGAGTTTGAAGCAGGCTGGCAAACCGCTCGACAAGAAGATCGGCTACGGCTTGTGGGAGTGGGGTGTCAGATAATCAGATAATCAGAAGAGATTTTCCAGCAGCAAGAACGCCCCATAAATTCCGCCGCCGATCACCAGCGTCGTGATGACGTACCAAGCAGGCAGTCGACTCTCACACGCCCGGCAGCGCGTGCGGATCCAGCTTGCTCGCCGGTCACAGTTCCGACAGATCATTTCGTAATCTTTGTGACACGACTCGCCGGTCAATTTCAAGTCGTCGACTGTTATTTTTCAGTTGCACCCGCTGCTACCGCGGCGCGGTTCGGATTTTGGGTCTCACGGTGGTCCATAAGGGCCAGTGATCGGAAATTTTGATTTGGCGGTCAACGCCGCAGCCAGCCGCTTCCAGGCCGCGGAACCACATCCAGTCAAGTCTCAGTTCAATCGGAACGAACAGAACGCGGCGGCGAAAGGTACTTTGCCCGTCGAAAGGCGTCGATAGACCCGCTTTCGAAAAGAGTTTGATCGTCTTGTCGTCAGCGTTTGGCTCCCAAGTGTTGAAGTCTCCCATCACGATTGCGGGCATCTCGGTGGGGTAGCGTCTAAGGTCCTCCAATATCGCGTTGTATTGCTCGATTTTTTTGCCGACGGGGATTCTCGTTTCCGCGTGAGCCGAATAGATGCGCCAGCGCTGACCGTCGAGCTCGACCGTTGCGCCTAACGCGACGCGACGGCGGCCATTTGGACCAGCGTGGGGCAAGACGATGCGCTGCACGTCTGACAGCGGATAGATGCTGAGTATTGTTACGCCTGTTTCCTCCTCGTCGGTTTTATTTACTGTCGGCGGCGCAGCCCAAACGTAATGCATCCCCAACTCGTCGGCGAGCGTTTTGGCGGTGTTGCTGTTGCCGGTTCGTTTTTTGTGGCGATCGACTTCCTGCAAGCCGAGAATTGCCGCGCCGCCAACGTCAGGATCTTCTTTCAGGAGTTTGGCGATCTGGTTCAGTTCATCGCCCGCGCGCCAACGAATGTTGTACGACACGATTTTGATCTCGCGCGAGTGTGGAGTGGGTTTGCGCAGTGTCGCCGCCCGACCAGACTCCAGCAGCGTGGAATCAACGCTTGAATCGTTTGGCTTCCCGGACGGCGAGGCAACTTGCAGTAGCAACACCAGGATTACGAGCACGTATTTCTCTTTCTCCTGAAGGAACATTCCTTCGGTGGGCGATTGCCAGAATGGGCCAGAATCTCCAAAAACCAGTGTCAGAAATGTAGACAAACGATTGCCTTAAACTCGAGTACCATGACAAAAGAGTTGATCAGGCAGTAAGCTAAAACTCGCTTATGAGTTCAGATGCCTCCCAGCTCGATGTGCTCGCAGTTTTTTCTCATCCGGACGATGCGGAGTTATCAGTTGCCGGAACACTGCTCAAACTGAAGTCACTTGGGTATCGCACCGGCGTATGTGACCTGACGCGAGGTGAAATGGGCACTCGCGGAACCCCGGAAATCCGCGCGCAGGAAGCACTCGAGGCGGCACGACTTCTCAAGCTGGACGTGCGTCTGAACCTCGAACAACCTGACGGCCACGTGTCGGCGACCGAAGTCGCACGAATCGCGTTTGTGCGGGTGCTGCGAACGCACAA
>DASXRE010000302.1:0-3352 GCA_036506775.1 Pyrinomonadaceae bacterium
CTTCACGCCATTTGATCTCTCCGTGCTTTATTGCCGCCACATGGATTTGTTGAAGCGAGCGTTTTCGCTGGTGCCGGAATATCTGCGGACGCCGGAGCAGGAGAAGGTTCGGAGCGGATCGGATTACGGGATTCAGCTTGGCCGGCGTTTTCGCGCGCTGAAGCTGTGGATGGTGATTCGCTACTTTGGTCACGAAGGTCTGGCAGCGCGGATTCGGGAGCATTGCCGTCTGGCGGCTCTGTTTGCTTCGTGGGTAGAGGAGTCGCCGGATTGGGAGCTGATGGCGCCGCATCCGCTGGCGCTCATCTGTTTTCGCGCCTGTCCGTCGTCGATTTCAGAGAAAGATCTGGACGCACTGAACGAGGCGATCATGCACGGCGTGAATTCGAGTGGGCGCGCGTTGCTCTCGCACACGCGTTTGAACGACAAGCTCACGTTGCGGTTGTCGATTGGAAATATTCGCACCACGGAGCAGCACGTGCGGCAAGTGTGGGAGTTGTTGAATGAAGAGTTGCGGAGGAAAAAATGATTCGAGCCCTTTTGCTGTCGATCCTGATTCTTTTCCAAACGCCCTCTGGCCAACAGACCTTCAACGGCAATGGCGTCTCCTTTAATTATCCAGATGGCTGGACCATATACGACGACACAAATTCCGATGCGCAGCAGTTAACGCTCGCACGCCCGAAGAGCGACATTCAGATTCGCGTGTTTGTGCACAAGGGCCGCATCACGCAGGAGAAATTTGCAGACGCGAAGAAGGCCTTCATCGATCCTTACATTGCGTCGACGATGAAGCAGTTTGTGGCGATGGGCGCAAAGCCTGAACAGTCGGCGGACAGCTCCGAGATCGCGGGCGCGAAAGTTGAGGGCGTGAAGATCTCCGCTTCATTAGGCGAGCCCGGCGCTGCGAAGATTTACTGGGCACTGTTAGGCCAACGGGTGGTGATTCTGACGATCTTCGGTCCCGATCGCGATATCAAACAATTTGCCCCGGCGTGGGAACTGGTGCGCAGTAGTTTGAAGGTCGAAGAGAAGAAGCCATGAGGCTCACCCTGGTTTTAGCCTTATCGGTTTTGCTATTCGCGTCATCTGTGGCCGCCCAACCGCGTCGCACCATGACGGCAGCCGACATTCTGCGCGTCGCAACCGTCACCGATGCGCAGATGGCGCCGAACGGTCAATGGGTGGTCTATACCGTCTCGGCGGTCGATGAAGACAAAAACACCAGCACTCTTTGGCTCGCCCGCGTCGCCTCGGAACCTTTCAACGTTCCGGTGACGCCGATACAACCGCCGCAACGCCGCGCGGTGCCTTACGCCGACTGGCCGGAAATCCGCTCAGCGCCCCGACCGTTGTTGCCCTCGGGCTGGAACGCTTCAAACCCGCGCTGGTCGCCTGACAGCAACTCAATCGCCTTTCTTTCGAGGCGTGAGGATGAGGACGGACTCTGGGTCGTAAAGCTCGACAAACCCGAACCGCGTTTCATCGCCCCGATTCAGTCCACAAACTTCTTCATCACCTACGCCGGCGAACCGTTCTCATGGTCTCCCGATTCTCGGCGCATCGCTTACATCTCGGCGAAAGTCGAGATAACCGATCCGCCGCCAACGAGCTCGCGACGTCGCAACGATGCAAAAGAAAACGACCCGCGCGTTATCGATCGCATCCAGTACAAATCGCGCACGTCTTTCTCTGACAACCTGCGCACGCACGTCTGGCTGGTTGAGCTTGAGCGGCCTCAGCCGCAGCAATTAACTTCCGGACCGTTCTACGATCACGCGGTTAGCTTCAGCCCGCGTGGTGACGAGATCGCTTTTCTTTCGAACCACGAATCCGATCCGGACGCGAACAACAACTCCGACATCTTCGCGGTCGATTTCAGCGGCCAAACGCGTCAGATCACGCAGACGAAGGGCTGCGAGTACGATCCGGTCTGGTCGCCGGACGGCAAAATGATCGCTTACACGGCCACGCGCCGCGATGTCACCACGATCGACAGCATTGCCGAAGATGCGCATCTCTGGGTGATCAATGCGGCCGGCGGTGGAGGCAGGGAACTGGCGACCGATCAGGACCGCCGCGTGCGTGACCCGCAGTGGGCGAACGATGGCCGTTCGATCCTTTTTCTGGCCGGCGATCGCGGTTACACGACAATCTTCAGAACCAGCGTTGACGGCGGCAAAGTCAGCCGCTTTTCTCTTTTTGGGCTCGACGATCAACTCGCCGGCGGCTTCGATCTGCAAGAGTCGAAGTTCCGCACCGAATCCGGTTCGCCGATCGCCCAGGCCCAGGCGTTTCAAATCACCAGCTTTAGTTTTGCAAACAAGTCTCAGTCGGTGACGCGCGGCGGCGCGGTTGAGCTTGCGGCTCCAATGGCGATCACGCTGGGACAGGGGTTGCGACCAGCAGAAGTGTGGTTGGGCGTAGCCAGCATTGTGCCCATGCGTCGGTTGAGCGCCCACAACGACTCGTTCATCCGCTCTTTGCGCCTCGTTCCTCCCGAAGAACTCAACTACACCAGCTTCGACGGCACGCAGATTCAAGGCTGGTTGATGAAACCATCGGGTTGTAGCAATGACCGGAAGTGTCCGCTGATTTTGAGCGTGCACGGTGGTCCACATGGAATGTACGGCTGGTCGTTCAATGCGGCTTTTCAGGTTTATGCGGCGCGTGGTTACGGCGTCCTTTATCTGAATCCGCGCGGTTCGAGTGGTTACGGGCAGAAATTCTCTGACGGGACGCTTAACGAGTGGGGCGGCGGCGATTATCGCGACCTGATGGCCGGCGTTGATGAGGCCTTGCGTAAAAACTCATGGATCGATGCTGACCGGCTCGGCGTGACCGGCGGCAGTTACGGCGGGTTCATGACCAACTGGATCATCACGCAGACGCCACGGTTTCGCGGTGCAGTTGCGTCGGCGAGTGTGAGTAATCTGATCAGCTTCTACTCCACTTCGCTTTACCAGGATCTGATTCACGCGGAGTTTGGTGGATTTCCGTGGGACAACTTTGAATTGTTGTGGCAGTGGTCGCCTTTACGATACGTGCGGCAGGTGCAGACGCCGACGCTGTTTCTTCACGGCGAGAACGACAACGATGTGCATATCACGCAGGCTGAAGAGATGTACATGGCATTGAAGCGTCGCGGAGTTGAAACAGTTTTCGTGCGTTACCCGCGTGAGGGTCATGGTCTGCGCGAACCACGGCATCGAGTGGACGCACTCGAGCGCACGGTTAACTGGTTTGATCGCTTTGTGAAGCCCTGACCGAAAGGGCGCCTCCTTGGAGTGCGGGGACTTGTCACCGCTTTTGGCCTGTTCTCCGCCGAAACCGTTGACCAAAGCGGTGACAA
>DASXRE010000303.1:0-15146 GCA_036506775.1 Pyrinomonadaceae bacterium
ACGGAGTGCCGCCCCTACAAATATCGTTGAAGTGGAATTGTTTTGGAGAAATAAGTTTATGTCACAACAGTGGAACCCACTGCAGGATTTGATGGTGCTACAGGATCGAATGAACCGGTTGTTTGAAGACACCACGCAAAGGCGCACTCAAACCGGTGGCGAAGCCAACGATGAGTTTGAACGGGCCGATTGGACTCCGGCCGCCGACATTTACGAAACTGATTCAGGTTACCTAATCGCGCTCGATCTACCCGGTATCAAGCGAGACGCCCTCGAGATCGACATTGACGACAACCGTTTGCTCGTGAAAGGAACCCGCGTCGTAAACGAGTCACGAACACGTCGGAGTGAAAGGCCGCGCGGAAAGTTTGTGCGCAGCTTTTCGGTTCCGGCTTCAGTCGATCAGAACAAGATCGACGCCGATTACAAGGATGGCGTGTTGCAGATTCGTTTGCCAAAGCGTGCCGAGCAGAAGGCGCAGAAAATCGAAGTTAAGATATCATGAAGAACAAAGACCAAAGGGCGTCAAACATGGCTGACGAAGCACAAAACGAACTACGAGTTACCGATCGCCGCCGCATCTATCTCGATGATGAGGGCGGCGAACGCGTAAACGCCGACGTTGAGACGCCGAATCTTAAACCGACTTACGTGGAGGAGCTTGAAGCGCGCACCAAAGCTGCGGAGAGACAGGCGCAGGAAGTGCAGGCGCGCTTCGATCAGTTGCGGCAACAACTGCAACGCGAGACTGACGAAACGAGAATGCGCCTGAATCGTTCGGCTGATGAACGTGCCGAGACGAACAGAGCGAGATTTATTGAATCGTTATTGCCCGTGATGGACGACCTCGATCGCGCCGTTGATGCGGCTGCGAAAGACGCGCCGCGGGAAGCGGTTTTTCAGGGCATTCGCAACATCGCCAACAGTTTTCAGAATGCACTGACGACTGCGGGCGTCGAGCCGATCGCTTCGGTTGGTGAGCCGTTCGATCCTGAGTTGCACGAAGCGGTGGACACGGAGGAGACGGATCCCGAGATGGATGGGATTGTCCTGAGTGAATACGGCCGTGGATTTCGCATCGGTGATCGGCTGTTGCGGCCAGCGCGGGTGAAAGTGGGTCGCGCGCCCGAGCAAGCCAGACAAGCTGGTGAATAGAGACCAACGGATAAGGAGAGAGAAGAGTGCCGGCAAAAGAGTTGAAGTTCAGAGAAGAAGCTCGCAAAGCGATGCTTCAGGGTGTGGATACGCTCGCGAACGCTGTGCGGGTGACACTGGGCCCAAAAGGACGCAACGTAGTTCTGGGCAAAAAGTTTGGACCACCAGTGATCACTAAAGACGGCGTGACGGTCGCCAAAGAGATCGAGTTAAAGGACAAATACCAGAACATGGGCGCGCAGATGGTGCGCGAAGTCGCCGTCAAAACCAACGACAAGGCCGGGGACGGCACCACCACCGCCACGGTCCTCGCCCAGGCAATCTTTCGCGAAGGCGTGAAGAACGTGACTGCCGGCGCTAATCCGATGTCTTTGCAGCGTGGGATTCAGCTCGCGACCGATCAAGTGGTTGCCGAGCTCGAACGCATGTCGAAGAAAGTAAAGAGCAAGGAAGAACTGACGAACGTCGCAACTGTTTCCGCCAACAACGATCGCGAGATTGGACAGCTAATCTCCGAAGCGATGGAGCGCGTCGGCAAAGACGGCGTCGTGACTGTCGAAGAATCGAAAACGCTGCAAACCGAACTCGACATCGTCGAGGGAATGCAGTTCGACCGCGGCTACTCGTCTCCTTACTTCGTCACCAATCCGGATCGAATGGAAGCGATTCTCGACGAGCCTTACATTCTGCTTTACGACAAGAAAATTTCGGCGATGCGGGATCTGCTGCCGTTGCTGGAACAAACTGCCGGCGCTGGCCGTGCATTGCTAATCATCGCCGAAGACATCGAAGGCGATGCACTCGCGACGCTCATCGTGAACCGGCTGCGTGGCACGATCAAAGTCTGCGCGGTGAAAGCGCCGGCGTTTGGCGATCGTCGCAAAGCGATCCTCGAAGATCTGGCTGTACTAACCGGCGGAAGAGTGATCACCGAAGATCTCGGTATCAAACTGGAGAATGTCACGCTCGAGGATCTTGGCACCGCGAAGCGAGTCATCGTTGACAAGGAGTCAACCACGATTGTCGAAGGCGGTGGCGATCGCAAGGCGATTCAAGGTCGCGTGGCGACGATTCGCAAGCAGATCGAAGAAGTAACTTCGGATTACGACCGCGAGAAACTTCAGGAGCGACTGGCGAAGCTCGCCGGTGGCGTGGCCGTTGTGAAGGTAGGCGCACCCACTGAGACCGCCATGAAAGAGATCAAGATGCGCGTCGAAGACGCACTCAACGCTACGAAAGCCGCCGCGCAGGAAGGCATCGTCGTCGGTGGTGGCGTGGCGCTGTTGCGCGCCTCGAAAGTGCTCGACAACCACAACCCTGACGATCCCGATATTCGTACTGGCATCAAGATTGTTCGGCGTGCACTTCAGGAGCCGCTCCGTAGAATTGCGGAGAATGCCGGTATTGATGGTTCGATCGTCGTGGGCGAAGTCGAACAGTTGAAAGGAAACAAAGGTCTCAACGCGGTTACCGGAGAGATGGAGGATCTGGTCGCCGCGGGAATTATCGATCCCACCAAAGTAGTACGCACCGCACTGCAAAACGCTGCGTCAATTGCAGGATTGCTGTTAACCACCGACGCAGCCGTGACCGAACTGCCCGAGCCGAAGAAGTCCGGGCCTCCAATGCCCGGAGGCGATGATTACGACTATTAACGACGGACAGTGATGCAGTTGAATCACAAAAGCTTGCTCCACAGGACGTCTCCTTGGAGTGCGGGGACTTGTCACCGCACTCCAGGGAGGTACTAAATCCTGACTGCCATCACGATTAACGACATTACTTTTTGACAGTCTTTGCAGTACTCGCGGCAGGAGATTTGCAGGCATACTCCCGCCGCAGTTAGTTATTGCATCGAAACGCAACGGCGCTTATGCTGGCGACATCCAACTTTTCGGTTGGATGGTCATATGTTGTTTGAAAGTTGAGCAGTACCGTCGCGCAAACAACGAATCTGAACGAAGGCGACGGTCGTAAAAGAGATTATGGTTGATTTAGGTTCATACAAAGACAAGTTTGCTGACAGTGGACAGCGCATTCTCGAACACGCGCTGAACGAATCGCGGCGTCGTGACCAGAATTTTGTCTCGGTCGAACATATCCTTCAGGCTCTGACAGCCGAAGAGCCCGATATGTTCAACTCCGCGATGCGTGACCTGTCGTTGGATCCGGTGGTCGTCAAGATGGCCATCGAAAAGAGGCTAACTAACAGCCGGCAGCAGCACGTTGGCAAAGGTTTCCGGATCGGAACCGACACCACCGACCTGTTCAAGCGGGCAATGGAACGCGCCAGGAGTCAGGGCCGCAAAACAATTGAAGCCACTGACATCTTCGACGCACTGAGCAGTCACGATGGACTGTTTGTTGAGGTTTTGCGAACGATGGGAGCTAACCCCGAAGCGGTGCAGGAAAACGTTAGAGCACAAGTTCAGAAACGCGAACAGGAAGAAGAACTCAACCGCAAGAAGTTCGAACTTCCACCGTATTTAAAGCACTTTGGCGTGTCGCTCAATCGACTCGCCCGGGCGGACAAGATTCCGCCGACAATCGGAAGAGAAAAAGAGATTCAGCAGATTATCGAGATCCTCTGCCATCGCGAGCGCGCGAATTCACCGATGCTCGTTGGTGAACCAGGCGTTGGCAAAACGGCAGTGATCGAAGGTCTCGCACGTATGATTGAACTGGAGCCGCACAAGGTTCCGGCGCGTTTGCGCAACTCTCACGTCGTGCAATTACAGATGGGCGGCATCGTTGCCGGCACCATGCTGCGCGGCATGTTCGAAGAACGGATCAAGGGCATCATCGACGAAGTCAAAGAACGCGACAACCTGATCCTCTTTATCGACGAAGCACACACGATCATCGGCGCAGGTGCTGCACTGGGCACATCTTCCGATGCGGCCAACATGTTCAAGTCGGCGCTGGCCCGTGGCGAGATGCGTATCATCGGCGCGACTACGCTTTCCGAATACAAAGAGTACATCGCTGAAGACGAAGCACTCGCGCGTCGCTTCCGGCTCGTGAAAGTTGTCGAACCTTCGATAACTGAAACGAGAGAGATTCTCCTCGGTCTGCGTCCACGTCTGGAGAGGAACTACTCCGTCAAGATTTCCGACGACGCCATTAACACGGCTCTCGAAATGGCGCCGAAGTACATTCGCAATCTTCATCTTCCTGACAAGGCGATCGGTTGGCTCGACACGGCCGCGGTTAAAGTTGAAATCAATGAGCCGCAAAAGATGGTCGTCCAGCCGGAGCACATCATCGAAGTTATCTCGCAGGAGTCGCGCATACCGCGCGACATGATCTTCCGCGACACGAGCGATCGATTTGCGATGGTGGAAGCGATGTTGAGCCGTCGCGTGATCGGTCAGAAGGAAGCAATCCAGGCAGTCGCACAACGGTTGCGGCTGAACAAGGGTCCGCTGAAGGAGTCGCACTACAAACCCGACGGCGTGCTGCTTTTCCTTGGACCAACTGGCGTTGGCAAGACAGAGCTGGCCAAGGCTGTCGCTGAGTTCATGTTTGGCGACGAAGAGAAGATGGTGCGCATCGACATGTCGGAATACAGTGACGGCACGGTGAGCATCGAGAAGTTGATCGGCATGCCGCGCGGCATCGTTGGTTCGGAACGAGGCGGCATTCTCACCGAGCAACTGCGTGAGAATCCGTATACGGTGTTGTTGCTCGACGAAGTCGAGAAAGCGTCGCCGTATCTGATGAACCTGTTCCTTCAGGCATTCGACGAAGGCTGGTTGACTGACGGGCGCGGCAAGAAAGTCTATTTGTCAGACGCGATCATCATCATGACTTCGAACCTTGGTTCCGAAAGCTTCAAGCGGTTTGAAAAGCCACTCGGCTTCGGCACCAAGACGGCATCCGACTTCCGCGCCGTGAAGAACGAAGTAATGAAAGCCGCGGAGCAGCGCTTCTCGCCGGAGTTTCGTAATCGCATCGATGAGATCGTA
The DNA here is from genome assembly GCA_036506775.1 of Pyrinomonadaceae bacterium. Lineage (GTDB taxonomy): Bacteria > Acidobacteriota > Blastocatellia > Pyrinomonadales > Pyrinomonadaceae > PSRF01. Next base: position 5,124 of record DASXRE010000303.1, read on the forward strand.
GTGTTCTCGCCGCTCACGATGGACGAAGTGCGCCAGATCGCGAGGCTTTATCTCGAGAAACTGCGCCGGCAGATGGAACGGCAAGGCAAGACCGTGGAGATCACGGAAGCAGCAGTCAACACGCTGACCGAACACGGTTTCAACACCACCTACGGTGCCCGCTTCCTGAAACGGCACATCGACGAGAAAGTGAAACTGCCGATCACCGGCATGTGGAAGACTTCGTCGCGCTTCAGCGTTGACGTTGAAAACGGCGAGGTCGTGGTCAAGCCCGCCGGCGGCAGTAATCCGGGACTCAATTGAAGGTCAAGTTCCTCTTCTTACAACTGTGTTTGATTCTCGGTCTGGGTGTTTGGTCACTCGCACAAACACCTGGTCCGAATCAGACTTCCTCCGTTGACGAAAAATCGCAAAAGATAATAGATCAAGCGATCGCGGCTCTTGGCGGTCAGGCTTACCTGAACGTGCAGACCGTGATCGGCAAGGGTTTCTATTCCGACTTCAAGGAAGGCACGCCGCAAGTTCCGACGCGTTTTACTGACTACATCGGTTACCCCGATCGCGAACGCACCGAATTTGTCAGTTCAGGCATTCGTACGATTCAAACCAACGCCGGCGAGACGGGTTGGATCTTTGATGGCGCCGTGAAGAAGATCTCGGAGCAGGGTCCGGCGCAAGTGGAGGAGTTCAAACGCTCGATGCGTACCACCGTCGAGAATCTGCTGCACGGCTGGTGGCGCAACGAAGGCGGCAAGGTCACTTACGTTGGCCGTCGTGAAGCGGGACTCGCGAAACGCAACGAGACCATCCGGCTTACCTACCCGAACGGCTTCTGGATCGAATACGAGTTTGGCGCGAAGGATGGAATGCCGGCGAAGATTATCTACAAACGGATGCGAAGAGATCCCGACAGTGGTAATCAGGTCGAAACGACTGAAGAAGATCGGTTATTGACGTTCGTTAAGGTTGAGGATATCAACGCGGCGTGGATCATCGATCACTACGTCAACGACAAGCAAACCTCACGGATCAATTACGAGTCGGTTCAGTACAACCAGAAACTCGCGGACGCGCTTTTCGTAAAACCCGACAACGTGAAATCCATCAAGTAGAGCCACAAAGAGGCACAAGAAGCACAAAGCAAAAAAGGCAGAAGGCCGCGTAAGGGCTCAAATCTTTGTGCCTTTTGTGCCTCTTGGTGGCTTAGATCGCTAAACCGCCGTCGACTTGTATTACTTGTCCGGTGATGTAGCGCGCGTCATCTGACAACAGAAACGCCGCGATTCTCGCAACCTCATCCGCTTCCGCAAACCGGCCCAACGGAATCTGCTCCCTTATCTTCGCCTGATAACTGTCGTCGAGCTTGCCAGCCATGTCCGTCGCGACCATTCCGAGTGCCAGCGCGTTCACCGTCACTTTGCGACTCGCGACTTCTTTCGCCAGCGCCTTTGTGAGACCAACCATTCCGGCTTTTGAGGCGGAGTAATTTGACTGTCCGGGCATTCCGACTTCACCACTGATCGAAGAAATGTTGAGAATCGAGCCGCCGGTCTCCTGCCGCAGCATCACGCGCAACGCAGCTTTGGCGAAGTTCCACGCGCCTTTGAGATTCGTGTCGATCACTTCGTCCCAGTCTGCTTCTTTCATCCGCAGAATCAGATTGTCGCGCGTGATACCGGCGTTGTTGATGAGAAAATCGATGCGGCCGAAGGTGTCTTTCACTTGTTTCACCATCTCGGCGGCGGCTTCAGTGTTACTGACGTCGCATTGAAATGCGAGCACGCGAACTCCCAGGGCCTCGAGTTCAGACTTCAACTTCTCCGCCGATTCGACGCTCTGCGCGTAATTGAAAGCGACGTCGGCGCCACGTTGCGCCAGTTCCGTGGCGATGGCGCGTCCGATACCGCGTGTTCCGCCGGTAACGATGGCCGCACGACCGCCAAATGACTTTTGCTCAGGCAAGTTCTCAAGTCCTTTCTGCTCTCCCTGGAGTCGTCGGCGTTTTGGCCAAAGCGGTAACAAGTTCCCGCACTCCAAGGAGGTGTTCTGGACACCGAGGCTCAGTGTCACACCGCTGCTTGTTTCTTCACTCAGGGCGGTCTCTAATAACACATCTAATCGAGAGAGACCAAATGCACGTGCCGGAGCGGCAAACACTTCAAAGCTATCTCGAGGATTACGCACAGCGCGGCGATGCGACTGTCTTCGTGCACCATCGCGGCTTGCGGACGATTCGCTGGTCTTATGCGCGGCTCGTGCAGGAATCGCACCAGTTTGCGGGCGCTCTCGCAGCGCGTGGGATTGGTCGCGGCGATCGCGTGATCTTGCGCGGTGAAAACACTCCTGAATGGGCCGCGGCCTTCTGGGGCTGTTGCGTGATCGGCGCGGTGGTGGTGCCGCTGGACAAAGGCAGCACGCCGGAGTTTGTTGATGCAGTCGCGAAACAGACACAGGCGAAGCTGCTTGTTACTGATGGTCGCATTGAACAACTCGCCACTGACGATAGCCGTCCCACTTTCAACATCGCTGACGACTCGATTGCCGAGATCATCTACACTTCAGGCACGACCTCCGAACCGAAAGGCGTTGTACTCACACATCGCAACCTGCTCGCCAATCTCCTGCCGGTCGAACGTGAGATTAAAAAGTATCTGAAGTGGGAACGCTTCTTCCATCCGATCCGCTTCCTGAATCTCGTGCCGCTGAGTCACGTGTTCGGACAGTTTATGGGGCTGTTTGTTCCTCAGCTAATGGGCGGCGAGGTCCACTTTCATGAATCACTCAACCCGGCCGAGATCGTTCGCACAACGCGGAAGAATCGCGTGTCGGTGATCGTGCTCGTGCCACGCGTGCTTGATGCGCTGCGTGAATGGATCGAGCGCGACTACGCAATGCGAGGCCGGGCGCATGAGTTGGACAAGCGGCTCAGCGCCGCAGCGAACCAGAACTTTTTGCGCCGCTGGTGGACGTTTCGCAGCGTGCATCGACGCTTCGGCTGGAAGTTTTGGGCGTTTGTTTCCGGTGGCGCGACGCTTAGTGAACGTACTGAAGACTTCTGGCAACGCCTCGGCTTCGTGGTTCTCCAAGGCTACGGCATGACTGAGACGGCGGCACTCATCTCGGTAAATCATCCGTTCAAACGCAGCCACGGGTCGATTGGCAAGTTCATGCCTGGGCACGAATTCAAACTCGACGAATCAGGCGAGATTCTCGTGCGCGGCGCGAGTGTTTCGCCCGGCTACTGGACCGGTGAGGGCCACCTTAACGGTCGCGCGAAAGAGTGGCTTCACACGGGCGACGTGGGCGCACTCGACGCGAATGGAAATCTCTTTTTCAAGGGCCGGCAGAAGGACGTGATCGTCGGCGCGTCGGGGCTAAACATCTATCCCGAAGATCTCGAGGCCGCGCTCGATCGTCAACCGGAGATCCGCGCCAGTTGCGTCGTGTCTGTTGACGGACCACGCGGGAGTGAACCGTTTGCTGTGATTATTCCACGCCATCCGAACGCGAATGTTGCAGCGGCCATCAACCACGCGAACGAGCGGCTGGCCGAGTATCAAAAGATTCGCCGCTGGTCCATCTGGCCTGAACCGGACTTCCCGCGCACTGCGACGCAGAAAGTTCTAAAGCGAGCCGTATCCGATCAGCTCCAGTCCGCCACTCCGAATTCGTCAGATCTTCTTTCCCTTGACCCCGCTGTTCGCCTTTCCGAACTGCAACTCGATTCTTTGGGCCGCGTGGAACTGCTAAGCACGCTTGAAGACCGTTACCAGATCTCCATCGACGAAGCAGCTTTCACTGCCGCGACAACCGTCGGCGACGTGCAGAAGATCGTGCGCGGAGAAATCGATGAGCACACGGTTGCGTCATATCCCTATCCGAACTGGCCTCGCTGGCCTCCACTGAAGTTGATCCGATTGCTGCTCTTCTACACGATCATTCTGCCCATCACTCACTTGATGAGCCGCATGTCCGTGGCCGGCAGGGAAAATATCGAGCACCTTTCCGGACCGGCGCTCTTCGTGGCCAATCACGTGACGTTGGGTGACCACGCCTTGATACTCGCCGGACTTCCGATCCGCCTGCGCCATCGACTCGCGATTGCGATGGAAGGCGAACTTCTCCGCCAATGGCTTCATCCACCCGCGGGAACCAGTCTCGTCACGCGGATGCGTTGGCTCGCGCAATACTTTCTCGTCAATCTCTTTTTCCATGTTTTTCCGCTCCCGAAGCAGAGCGGTTTTCGTCGCAGCTTTGCGTACGCGGGCGAGTGCATCGATCGCGGCGAGAGCGTGTTGGTCTTCCCCGAAGGCACGCGCGCGCCGCGCGGTCAGATGCACATGGGCCACTTCAAGGCCGGCATCGGTGTGCTGGCCCAGGCGCTGAACGTTCCCGTCGTACCCGTAAAACTCGAAGGCGTGTACGAACTGAAACGCCGCCAGCAATACTTCGCCGATTCAGGCATGGTTCGCGTAATCTTCGGCAAACCCGTAACTTTCCCGCGCGAAGCGGACCCAACCACGATCACACAAGAACTCGAACGCCACTTCAACACAGATTAGGCGGATGGTACACTCACCGATCTATGCTCGATCTTAATTACGTCCGCGAAAACATCGACAAAGTCCGCGAGGGCCTGGAGGCACGCCGCGCTGACACGACGCCGCTCGACGATTTCGCCAAGGCCGACGAAGAACGTCGACGCGTTATCGCTGAATCCGATCAGCTCAATGCTCAACGCAACGCTGCGAGCCGCGAGATCGGCGGGTTGATGAAGCAAGGCAAGAAGGAAGAAGCCGAAGCGCGCCGCGCTGAAGTGGGCACGTTAAAAGAGCGGATCGCCGAACTGGATCAACTGCGCGCGCAGACTGAAAAGCGGATGGAAGATCTACTTTCGTCACTGTCAAACATTCCTCACGAAAGCGTCCCTCGCGGCGAGAGCGAAGCTGACAACGTCGAAGTGCGCCGTTGGGGAACGCCCCCGCAGTTTAACTTCGTCCCCAAGGACCACGTCGATCTCGGCACCGCACTCGGCATTCTGGATCTCGAGCGCGCCGCAAAGATTTCCGCCGCACGTTTCGCCATCCTGAACGGCGCGGGCGCGCGGTTGGAACGCGCCCTGATCAACTTCATGCTCGAGGTGCAAACTCGCGAGCACGGCTACACCGAAACATTGCCGCCGTTTATCGTGAATCGCAACGCACTCTTCGGCACGGCACAGTTGCCCAAGTTTGAAGCAGACCTTTTCAAACTCCAGGACGATCGTGATCTTTACCTGATTCCAACCGCCGAAGTGCCGGTCACGAATTATCATCGCGAAGAGATACTCGACGCTTCTCAACTCCCGATGCGCTGGGCTGCGTACACGCCGTGCTTTCGATCCGAAGCAGGCAGCTACGGCCGCGACACTCGCGGCGTGATTCGCCAGCACCAGTTCGAAAAGGTTGAACTGGTCAAATATTCTCTGCCGGAAAACTCTTACGAGGAACTCGAATCATTAACTCGCGACGCGGAAACCATCCTGCAAAAACTCGGCCTCCACTACCGCGTGGTCGCGCTTTCAACCGCGGATCTCGGCTTCGGCTCAGCCAAGACTTACGACCTCGAAGTCTGGCTGCCCTCGCAGAACACGTTCCGCGAGATCTCGTCCTGCTCAAACTACGAAGCGTTTCAGGCGCGCCGCGCGCAGATTCGTTTTCGGCGCGCAGGCGGAGCCAAGCCGGAGTTTGTTCACACACTGAACGGATCGGGCCTGGCAATTGGACGTACGTGGATTGCGGTGCTGGAGAATTATCAGCAGGAAGATGGATCAGTGATCATCCCCGAGGCTTTGAGACCTTACATGGGCGGCGCCGAACGCATCTCTTTGTAGGGGTGGCACTCCGTGGCCACCCCGGCCAAGCAAGGGGCGGCCAAGGAGTGCCGCCCCTACAATTACTTCACCCTCAAGTCGAAGGGCATCAGCAACATCGACTCGCCATTCTTCATTCGCTCCATCAGCGCCATGTAGCGCAATGCGCGGCGAGCATCTTCGGGCAGTGCCGCGAACACCATGCGCTGTTTCTCAACCTCAGTGTTCGCATTCTCGTTTGAGCCGCTGAGCAACTGCTGCAAGAACGTTTGCGGGTAAGGCAGGATCACGCGCTCAACTCCCTTGTTCGCGGGAATGTTCGCAAGTTGCTTCGCCACGTCAACCGCGCGATCGAGTCCGCCGAATTCATCAACCAGACTGCGATCCTTTGCCTGCGCTCCGGTCCAGACGCGGCCTTGGCCCACTGAGTCGATAAACTGCGGATCTTTCTTGCGGCCCTTCGCGACCTTCGGCACGAAGTCGTTGTAGTAAGTGTTCTTGATCCAGGCTTCAAACTTCGCGCGCTCTTCGTCCGAAAACTTTTCCGTCTCGCGAAACATTCCGGCATTCTTGCCGCGCAACACGTACTCGTTCGAGATTCCCAGCCAGTCGTAAAAACCACGCAGTACGGGTTTACCCGCAACCACGCCGATGGAGCCGGTGATCGTCGACGGCTGGGCAATGATCTTGCTCGCGCTTGCCGAGATGTAGTAACCACCTGAAGCCGCAACGTCGCTCATGGACACCACTACCGGCTTCTTCTGATTCGCAGCGTCAACGGCGTGCCAAATGATGTCTGAAGCCAAACCTGAACCGCCCGGGCTGTCAATGCGCAACACGATCGCTTTGATCGTCTTGTCAGCCGCCGCCTCGTTCAAAGCCTTCGACACGGTGTCTGATCCGATCGACTGATCGCCCGATGGGCTGTTTTGCGAATTGCCGGAACCAATGTCGCCCGTCGCGTAGATCACCGCGATGCGTTCGCCTTTGTTCAAGCCCAGCGACTCCGGAGAAACGTCGCGATACTCAGTGGCGCGCACGGGCGTAAACGAATCTGATTCTTTATAACCCAGCAACTTCTTGAGCTGCTTCTCAACGTCGTCTCTGTAAGCGGTTTCATCAACGAGTCCGACTTCCTTTGCTTTCTGCGCGCTGTAGGGAGCGTCGTCAATCAGTTTGCGCACTTCGTCCGGCGTCTTGTGCCGGTCCCTCGCAATCGTGTTCACGTAACGATTGAAAAGGTCGTCGAGTAACTCATTGACGTACTCGCGATGAGCGTCAGTCATCTTCTTCTGCGTGAACATGTCGCCTGCGCTCTTGTATTTTCCGATCTGGTAAATGTCCGGATAGATGCCGAGCTTGTCGAGCGAGCCGCGGAAGAACATCACGTCGGCAGCGAGTCCGTTGATAAACAACTCGCCCGGCGGCGGCACGAAGATCTTGTCGCAGGCCGTGGCGATGTAATACTCCTTGTTGAGTCCAAACTCGATGTAGGCGTAAACCGGTTTGCCTGAGGAACGAAAATCGGCGACCGCATCGCGAATCTCTTCGGCCTTGCCCCAACCCACGCCTGACATGTCTATTTCGAGCAGGATGGCCTTGATGCGATTGTCGACCTTGGCCTTTTTGAATTGCATCACCAGTCCGGTGAGTGACTGGTCTGGACCACCGAAGAATTTCTTGAACGGATCGTCGGGCGTGTAATCGGGAAGTGAACCAGCGACGCGCAGCGTGAGCACACTATTGTCGCGAATGGTTGGTTCGCCCTTGCCGAGAGCCATCCAGATTAAGGCAACGCCCAGGACGCCGACCAAAAGCAGCACCCCCAGAATTCCAGTAATAATCAAAACGGTCTTTCGTGTTCCTGACATTGCCATACGCTACCATCCTCATCTGTTTGTGGTCTCGGTGTTTACGCACAAGGCGTCGAAAAAGTTTAAGTTCGAACGATCCAGCCACCACCGATGACTTCGTCACCACGATAGAAGACCGTTGCTTGTCCGGGGGTGATGGCCCGTTGAGGTTCATCGAAGATTATTCGCGCGCGCTGATCCGGTAATGATGTGATCGTTGCGGGCGCGGCAGTGTGACGATAACGCACGCGAACTTCCGCGCGTACCGGTTCTGACGGATCGTCGAAAGCGATCCAGTTAACGCCTGCAGCGGTGAACTCACGTGACAATAGTTCATCTGCGGAGCCGACGGTAACACGATTACTGTTGGCGTTGATTGAGACTACATACAACGGCCGCTCATCTGCGATGCCAATCCCCCGCCGCTGTCCGATCGTGTAACGATGAATGCCTTCATGTTTTCCGATCACACGTCCCGCCGTATCGACGATCTCGCCGGCGCCGGGCAAGCGCGTCGTTTCATTCTCGGCTTCAAGATAGCGATCGATGAAGCCGGCGTAATTGCCGTCAGGCACGAAGCAGATCTCCTGCGACTCTTTCTTCTCTGCCACCCCGACCAGGCCATGCTCGCGCGCGGCCGCACGCGCCTCGGGCTTCGACATTTCGCCGAGCGGAAACATTGCTCGCGACAACTGCGCCTGCGTTAACTCCCAAAGAAAGTAGGACTGGTCCTTCTGTTCGTTAAGTCCGCGAAATAGCCGATAGCGATTGGCCACCGGATTGAATTCGACGCGGGCATAGTGGCCGGTCGCGACCTTCTCGCAACCGAGACTCAACGCCAGACGGTCCAACGAAGCAAACTTCAAACGGCTGTTGCACGTGACGCACGGGATCGGCGTCTCGCCATTGAGATAACTGGAAACGAAGGGCTGCACCACGTCGCGTTCGAAGTCGCGTTCGAGATTCAGCACGTAAAACGGAAAGCCAAGCTCCTCGGCGACACGACGCGCGTCGTAGACATCATCAAGCGAGCAGCAACGAGAAGGAAGCGGGTCGCCGTTCTCGTCGACGTTGATGCCCCGCCGCTGATCCCAGAGCTGCATCGTGAAGCCGACGAGCTCATGGCCTTGTTCCTTCAAAATTGCCGCGGCTGCGGATGAATCCACGCCGCCACTCATTGCTACTGCGATTTTCACCTTCTAAACCACCTATTTGGTTGCTCTCTGACCGAATGTTAAGATAACGACCCACTTCAACCAAATGCCGGAAAGCGCAATTCAGGATTATCGCGTCGCCGCCGAGCCCTACTACCTGCCTGTGGCTCGGGAAATCGAACTGTTCGAAGCCGCCCATTCAGCGCGCTTGCCGGTGATTCTCAAAGGGCCGACCGGCTGCGGCAAGACGCGTTTTGTCGAACACATGGCGTGGCGTCTGGAGCGGCCGTTGATTACCGTTGCCTGTCACGAAGACTTGTCGTCGACCGATCTCGTCGGCCGGTTTCTGCTCGAAGGCGAAGAGACGATCTGGCACGATGGCCCGCTTACTTCCGCCGTTCGCAACGGCGCGATCTGTTACCTCGACGAAGTCGTCGAAGCGCGCAAGGACACCGTGGTGATCATTCACCCGTTGACCGACCATCGCCGTCGCCTGCCGATCGAAAAACGCGGCACGATCCTCGAAGCGCCCGATGATTTCATGCTCGTCGTTTCCTACAATCCGGGTTATCAGTCGATACTCAAAGACCTCAAGCAGTCGACGCGCCAACGCTTCGTGGCGATCGAGTTTGACTATCCGCCGCCGGAGATGGAAGGCGAAATCGTGGCGCGCGAAGGTGGCGTGGACGAAGGCACCGCGCGCGATCTGGTTTTGATCGGTCAGAAAGTGCGCAACCTGCGCGGCCACGGGTTGGAAGAAGGAGTCTCCACGCGACTGCTGATCTATGCTGCGCAACTGATTGCTCTTGGCATCCCTCCGGTCGACGCTGCTGAAGTTGCGATGTGCTCGCCAATCACCGACGATCGCGAACTGCAACGCAGCATACGCGAGATCATCACCACCGTCATCTGAGCCACAGATTTTCACGAATTACACAGATGGCTGAATCCGAAGAACACGAGTCAATAGAACGGCAGTCGTTTCTCGAACTGACGCGCAGCATCGCGGGTCTGCCGTTGGACCAGGCGGCCGCGGTTCTCGAATCGAGCGCGTCTATCGCGGCGATCTCGTTGCGCGCCGGAATTGAGTTTTTGCGTGCGGCGCCGGCCGCTGCGCATGTTTTGCAATCAGCCGAACTGCGTGCCTGGGGCGAGCTGGGCCGGC
>DASXRE010000304.1:0-20137 GCA_036506775.1 Pyrinomonadaceae bacterium
AGATCGTTTGTTGTCGTGCATGAAAGTCAACGCCAATATATATTCCCTGCATAGCGCCTCCTTTCAGTCTCTCGTCAAGGAGCTGCCGTGAGTCTAGCACTCACGGAGGAGGCGCTTGCTTCATAACATCACTACCCTGTAAATGATCTCACTTGACTTCACCTCGGCCACGTCTATAATTGCAGTTTTTTACAACGCGCCGTCGTTTTATGACGCTCGCCCGCTTTACGATAGTCGTTGCAATTTCCCACATTTCTTCGCACCTAATATCGGGCCGGGGCGAAGGGTACCCCCAACACTCGCTAAAACAACTTCAGGAGATCACATGAACCCTAAGACTGTCTTGAAATTTGCTGCTGATCAGGGCGCTAAGTTCGTCTCTGTTCGTTTCACGGATTTACCCGGCTCCTGGCAACACCTTACGTTTCCCATCGGCGAACTCGGCGAAGAACAGTTCGAAGATGGCTTTGGCTTCGACGCTTCTTCAATCCGCGGCTGGGCGGCGATTCACGAGTCAGATATGCTGCTCGTCCCCGACGCCACTCGCTTCTGGATGGATCCTTTCGCGGAACAGCCGACACTCTGTCTCATCGGCAGCGCCGTCGATCCGATCACGAAGGAAGGTTACGCCTTCGATCCCCGCTCGGTTGCGCAACGCGCCGAAAGCTATCTCAAATTCACCGGTCTCGCCGACACGTCCTACTTCGGTCCCGAAGCGGAGTTTTTCGTGTTTGATTCCGCCAAGTTCCACAACGAACAACACTCCGCCGGTTATTCGATCGATTCCGACGAAGCCCACTGGAACAGCGGCCGCGAAGCGAACGAGTTTGCTGGTTCAAATCTCGGCTATCGCATCCGTCCGAAGGAAGGCTATGTGCCCGTTCCGCCGACGGATTCATTGAGCGATCTGCGTTCACAGATCTCGCTGACACTGGAAAGATGTGGGGTTACGGTGGAGTGTCATCACCACGAAGTTGCGACGGCCGGCCAGTGCGAAATCGACTTCCGCTATGCGACGTTGTTGGGGACCGCCGACAACCTGCAAATCTTCAAGTATGTCGTTCGCAATACTGCTCATGAGTACGGCAAATCGGCGACGTTCATGCCGAAGCCGCTGTTTGGCGATAACGGTTCTGGCATGCACTGCCATCAGTCGTTGTGGAAGGGTGAGAAACCACTCTTTGCCGGCGATGGGTATGCGGGCTTGTCGGAGATGGCGCGCTTTTACATCGGTGGCTTGTTGAAGCACGCGGCCGCGATCGTGGCTTTTGCGGCGCCGACGACGAACAGTTACAAACGACTCGTGCCGGGTTTCGAAGCTCCGGTGAATCTCGCGTATTCGGCGCGCAATCGTTCGGCGGCGATTCGTATTCCGATGTTCTCCACGAATCCCAAACTCAAACGATTGGAGTTTCGTCCACCCGATCCGTCGTGCAATGCGTACCTCGCGTTTTCGGCGATGTTGCTGGCGGGTCTTGATGGCGTGCAGAACCGGATCGATCCGGGTGAACCGCTTGAGAAGGACATCTACGATCTCTCGCCTGAGGAGTTGAAGGATGTGCCGACGTTGCCTGGTTCGCTCGATGATTCGCTGAAGGCGCTGGAAGCTGATCACGACTTTCTGCTGAAAGGCGACGTGTTCAGCCCGCAGTTGATCGAAAGATGGATCGGCTACAAGCGCGATCGCGAGATCACGCCTTTGCGCATGCGCCCGCATCCACTCGAGTTTTCGTTGTACTATGACATTTAGTGATTGAGTTTCTTCTTCGTGATCTCCCGGATCAAAACGGCGCGCGGCTGTTTCTCGATCGGCTCTCGACCGAGCAGCCGCGTGCCTTCCGCACTCTGACGGCGCAGCCTGCGCTGCTCGCTGACGTGCTTGCGCTCGTCGCGTGGAGCCCGCTCCTCGCCACCACGCTCGAACAAAATCCGGAATACTTTTCGTGGCTCGCACGCGAGCGCACCGATCCGCGTGTCAGATCGCTTGACGGGTTGAAAGAGTCTCTCGCGCGCTTCGCGCTCACCAACTCTTCGCTCAATGCGCAAAATCTCCTGGCCCGTTTTCGCCGCCGTGAGTTGCTGCGCACTTATCTTCACGACATTCGCCGCTCGCACACGCTGGTCGAGACGATGGAAGAGCTGTCGAACCTCGCCGACGCGATTCTCGATTACGCGCTCAGTCTTGCGCGGCAGGATCTCGATAACCGTTACGGCTTGCCACAGCACGTCGATGACCGTGGCCGCATTGCGACCGCGGAGTTCTGTGTCATCGCGCTCGGCAAACTCGGTTCAATGGAACTCAACTACGCTTCCGATATCGATCTCGTCTTTCTTTATTCCGACGACGGCACCACCTCCGGAATCGGTCAACGCGGCGAGGTCAGTAACCGCGAGTACTTCGTCAAACTCTCGGAAACGATCGCGCGTCTAGTGGGCCAGTCCGGCGGCGAGGGCGCGGCGTACCGCGTCGATTTACGACTGCGTCCGCACGGACGCGACGGCGCACTGGCCTGTTCACTTCAGGAAGCAACGCGCTATTACCTGAACTCGGCGCACGATTGGGAACGGCAGGCGTTGATTCGTTCACGCGCCGCTGCTGGTTCGGCTGAACTCTTTTCGCAGTTCAAGGAAGCCGTCACACCATACGTCTTTCGGCCCGAGGTTTCCGTTAGCGCCGCGTTGGAAAATGTGCGGCTGGCGAAACAGAAGATCGATCGCCAGACCGAGAAGAAGAGCGGCTTCAACGTGAAGCTGGGACGCGGCGGCATTCGCGAAATTGAGTTCATCGCGCAGGCGCTTCAGTTGGCGCATGGTGGACGTGATGATTGGCTGCGCGTGCCGCACACGCTCGTGAGCCTGGGCCGTCTGGCGGATCGCGAGTTCATCACGCAACAGGAACGTAGCGAGTTGTCGGACGCATACTGCTATCTGCGTACGCTCGAACACCGGCTGCAAATGGAGCATGGCTTGCAAACGCATACGGTGCCGGAATCAGAGTCGGCGCGGACGCTGATTGCGAGCAGAATGGGTGCTTCGGATCTGCCCGGCTTCGTTTCGGATTTAGCCCTGCACACGGGAAATGTTCGCGGGACTTACGATCGTCTCTTTGCGGACGTCGAGCAGGCAGCAAAACCTGTTCGCGAAGAAGTCGAGACTAGTCGTGGCGACAAAGAGTTTTCGCTGGCGATGAGCGCGGCGCGTGTGTTTGTGTCGCATCTCGACGAGACTGCAAGCAGCAAATCCGTGGCTCGCTCGCTGCTCTCTTTTGCGAATGAAACCTTGAATCCGCATCGCGCGCTGGTCCATGCGTCGCATATCGCCGCCTCTCTCGAAAAAACGGACCGTCACCTTCGTCTCTCGCAAACGAATCTGCAAGCGCTGATGAGAGTTTGTGGTTCTTCAGACTCGTTTGCCGAGATGATTGCGGCGAATCCTTCGTTAATCAGTTCACTGGTCGTCTCTGCTGCCAGCGCGTTACGGCGCGACTACCGCGCGATCCTGCGCACGGCCATAGACGCGGAGAGCAGTTTTCCTGCCGAACTCGCCGCGCTGCGTCACAAGTGGGCCGAACTGGTCGCTGAGATTGGCGCACTCGACATCTCCGGCGACCTCTCGATTTTCGACACGAACCGCTTGCAAACGGAACTCGCCATCGCAAGTCTTAACGTGTCGTATCTGATTGCGCGCCGTGAGATGGCGCGGCGTTACGGCTCGTTCAGTGGTGGACCAAGAATCGCGATCTACGGTTTGGGTCGGCTCGGCAGCGGTGGCGTCGACTACGGATCTGATCTCGACATCCTGTTCACCTACGACTCGCTGGTTCCGTCGCCGATCAAGACCCTGACGCAGGACGAAACCTACTCACGGCTCATCGAGCTGATGATCGCGGCGCTCTCGAGCATCACGCGAGAAGGTTATCTCTATCGCGTCGACTTGCGCCTGCGCCCGCATGGCAAGAATGGTCCACTCGTCACCAGTGCCGAAGGTTTTCTCGATTATCTGAAACAGGAGAGCGCGCCGTGGGAGTGGCTGGCCTACGTGAAGCTGCGTGCAGTTGGCGGCGATCTGGAACTCGGAAAGATGATCGAGACACATGCGCGGCATCGCATTCATGAGAATGCGTTGCGGCTGGACCAAAAAGAGTTGAAGCTTGAGACGCGGCGCGTTCGCGACCGGCTCGAGAAAGAGAAGGGCAGTCGCAGCCGCCGCGCGGGAATCGATATCAAGTACGGCCCGGGAGGAATGCTCGACGTTTACTTCGCGACGCGTTACTTGCAACTGCGGGATGAGGTCGTCGACGGGGGCGAGGATCGTTCGACTGCGTTGACGTTGGAACGTCTGCGTGAAGAGGGTTCGGTGAGTGAAGAAGACTTTTCGGCGATGAGTAGCGGTTACAGTCTGTTGCGCTCGATCGATCACAACCTGCGGTTGATTGTGGGCCGTTCGACGCGCTTGCCGGATCCGAATCACGTTACCGCCCGCGACGTGGCGGCTCGAATGGGCTTTGTCTCAGTGGCTGAGTTGCAGGAAACACTGATTGAGCAGATGCAAGCCATTCGCGACAGCTATAACCGCATCCTGGGGCAGGCGTAACGCCGAAGGCGTTTCAGAGTTGCGAGGTGGAGAGTTTCTTATCCCCAGGGTTGAAGCAACCCTGGGCTGGATTTAGTGAACGCCTTTGGCGTTTAAGTTTGCAAGGCGGCACGCTTACCGGTTGACGCAAAGCGGGGCGCTTGCCGCTGACCCAAGACAATCGGGGCTCTAGGTGTGGGCAGGGATATTAGTGGATTCGTACCAGCAACGCGTGCACCAGCGGTGCGTTGCTTGTCTCTCCTCAAGTGAGTAGCTGGCGGAGAGCGGCAGCCGTTTGACCACTTCGCGTTCTTCGTCGGTGAGTTCAGACCACGATTTCATCCCCCGTTTGTCGCAGCGCGGACAAGTCTGTGCGGCGTTCATATGAAATCTTTCTTTCTCGAACAACTTAGATATTTACTACTGCATATTCCTCGTGTAAGTTAGCAACGGCGATGCAGAAAACCAAATTGCCAACCTCGCGCATCAACACTTCGGAAAACGCTAACGGAGATTAAATGTTTCGTATCAAGGCCTCCTATTCAGACCAAATGGAATTGCGGACCACGCTGGAACGCGCCCGCGAGTTTTTCGGTGAACTGCGCAACTTTGCCGATCTCATGCCGGGCATCGAGGGCATACGGAAGGAAGCCGGAGGCATCATGCGCTGGATGGTGCGTGCGGAAGTGCCGGTGATCGGCGCGGTCCACGCCACCTTCACTGTCGAGAAGACTGAAGATTCTCCGGAACGTCTCGAGTGGTCGCCGGCCCGTTCGGAAATGAAGAACTACTTGCGCTACGCGGCGGCGTTTGAAGAACGCGGCCACAAAGTGCTGATCAAGATCGTGCAGCACGTTGAGCTGCGCCGCCAACACGCGAAAGACTTGCACCGGTTGGCGATTCTTGTCGGCGAGGGCGCTATCAGTGCCGAGATGCAAAAACGCGTGCGCGAGATGATCAAGACCTTTCTCGAACGCGCACGCGTCAAACTCGAAACCGAAGAGCCTATGGAAACAGAAGGTTTGCTCGACTCGCCGGCCTAATCAAATCTGCGTAATCTGTGGTTCAGTCTTCCTTTCGCCTTCCGTAACTGATCAAATTCGCGAAGAGCCGATAACCTCCCGGCAGTCCCGCACGCAGTTGCCTGTACCAAACAAAGCTCGTGTAAATGTAGTTTCCCCGGCCATACGGCGCCACCAGTAAACCGCCACGCAACGGCGGCTCGCCTCTGTCGCTCGTTGCCAGCACCGCCGTGTAATGCGAATCCCATTCGCGCGGAAAATACAGTCCACGCTCCTGGACCCAGTTCGCAAAGTCAGCTTGCGTGATCCTGTTCGGGAAGTTCAGCAGCGGATGGCGCGGTTGCAGGAACGTCACCGGCGCATCCTCCTGCGTCACTCTTTCATCGCCGAGGATGATCGGATAAGGCGCGAGTTGCGGGCGATTGCGCCGTTCATCCGGATTCCACTCGTTCGTTTTCGAATAAAAGACGAGCAGCGTCCCACCGTCTTCCACGTACTTGAGCAAGCGACTGTTCAGACCTACGAGCTCCGGGTGAGCCTCGTAAGGACGATTGTCGAGCACGATCGCGTGAAAGACTGACAAGTCGCCCTTCGCGATGTCGTCAATCGTCAACTCTTTTGCATCCACACCGAGCGAGGTCAACGCGCGTGAGAGGGTCTTGTCGTAACTCGGCAGATAGCCAACCTTGCGCCCGGCAACCACGATTGCTTCCGCATAGACCAGCGGCACCGCCTGCTTCGCGATCGGCTCTTTCGGATTCGGCCAGTCGACAGTGACGTCGACGTTTGTATTCTGCATCAGGCCGGTTAACGCAAGACTGCGCACGACGACATTCGAAGCTTCGATCTGCTCCGGTTGCAGCTCGATCTCGCGTCCTGTTTCCAGGCTTGGACCACGCACCCGCAGCAGTCCGCGAAACGGACTGGCCAGATGATTCTGTAGTCGCACTTTGAACTCGAGCGGCTTTTGCGAAGTTGCCGGCGTGGTGACGTAAGGCACGGGTTCGACTTCCAGAATCTCCACGCCCGGCGCAACCTCTCTGCGGATCTCCGTGCCCGCGGTGAAAGTTATGCCTTCTATCGATAATTCGGCCTCCGCAGCGAGTGGTTCTCCAAAAAGCCGGCCGTCGTAAAGGTGTTCCGAAGCCGGCACGGTGAAGCTTATTGTTTTCGGAGCGGTCACTTCGACTTGCGCTGTGGCTTCAGTGCCCGGCAGCATCTTGTCCGCGACCTTGAGTTTAGTCTCGACGCCGAGGCCGCGAAACTTCACTTGTTTGATCTGAACGTCGCCGACGCCGTTGTTGCTGAGTGAGGCAGTGATTCTTGTCTTCTCACCCGGCACGATCGCAGAGCCTTCCGGGTTCAGATTCACTGCAACACCAGTGGCGACGGCAAGTGCCTTGTCGAGACGCGACGACATCAACTTGAATCGTTGCGGATCCTGGGCGACTACGTCCTGTGAGGCTGTGAACGCACCACGCCGTCGCGCATTGATCAGCGCAACCAGGACCTCCAGGCGCCGATCGATAAACTCCGTCAGCGGCTTACCTTCGATCGTCGGGGCAACCATGCGCGAACTGAGCTGCTCGGATAGCTTGAGTCCGTCGAGCGGTGTCTTCGCATCGGCCGGAAGCGCGGGCGCATTCGGCGCCTGCTTCACGAGCGTATAGCGGCTGATGCGACCGCCGCCGGCCGGTACGGTCTTCGGCCACGGTCCTTGCGTAGCGTGTTTCTGCAATCCCGCGAGCGCCTGCTGGGCGTAAGTCGTACCGCGCACCGGATCGTTTTCATTTGGATCGATCGCGAAGGTTTGACCCGCAGCATCAGCGCCGCGCGAGCGAACGAAGAGTCGTTGCACCTGCCATACGCTTGTTTCACTCAGTTGCTCGGGAAACTGTTTTGGATCGGCAGCCGCGTCAAACGCCTGAAGTATGACGCGACCGGTGGCCTGATGCTGACCGTGACCGCTGGTTGTGTCGTGATTGGTGATGATGACGTCGGGCCGCAAGCGGCGAATCTGAAGCACCATGCGCCGCAGGAGTTCGCGTTCACCCCAGGCGCGAAACGTTTCTTCAGCCGACTTCGAAAAACCAAAATCGCGAAAGCCGAGAAAGTACGGTTCGGAACCTTGCACTTCCGCGGCGGCCATCGTCTCGCGCGCGCGTATCACGCCGAGATCTTCGTACAGTTCTGGTCCAACGGCGTTCTGTCCACCTTCGCCGAATGTTGAGAACAGCGAGACCGTGTGCACGCCATATTTGCGCCGCAGCACAGTCAACGAACTGCCGTCCTCATCGTCAGGATGAGCGGCGACACACATCACGGTCCAGGGATTCGTGAGATCGAGCAGCGCCTGGTGTAGTTGTGAATTGTCTGACTGCGACTGCGCCGGCAGCACAATCAGCAACAGCGCTACCAAAACCATCCACAGATTGCGCAGACTCTTTCTCAGGCAGGTAATCTGTGTGATCTGTGGATCGCCTTTTGTCCTCATCTCATCCTCTCAAGTTTTTCCGCTATCACCATACTTACCGAAATAATGACGATCAAAACCACGCCGTACGCGGCCGCCGCGCCGAGATTGAAATCTCTTAACTCCGACGCGATGGCGATCGAGATGGGCCGGTTCGCCGGCACAAACACCAGCACCGAAGCGACATATTCGCCCAAGGCAATCACAAATGCCAACACGGTACCGGCAACGGCTCCGGGCCAAACCAGCGGCAACGTCACCCGCACAAATCTCTGCCACGCGCGCGCGCCGAGCGACCCGGCTGCTTCGCCCAACGCCGGATCCACCTGCTCCATGCTCGCCTGAAGTGCGCGCACGACGAGCGGCATGAAACGTAAGAAATAAACGGCCGGCAAGATCCAGAACGTGCCGACCAATACAAACGAACCCAGCAACCAACTCGGCTGTCCGTACGCTTCAGCGACCGATACGCCGACGACGGTTCCCGGCAACGCCCACGGAATCAGAATCAACAGCGAGAGCAAGCGCCTGCCGCCGTGACCGAGAAATGTCGTCTTGTTGCGCGTTCGTTTTACCAGTAACGTCACCACGCAGAAGCTCCACGCCAACGCGGCTAACGCCGCTATCGCCGACATCGAAAAACTGTTGAAGAAAACCTCGGCGGCGTGCGGGTCGGAAAAGATGCGTTGATAGTTCGCGAGTGTGTACGCCGCGGGGAGAGTCTGCGTGGTCCATGAGCCTTCGCGTGCGAAGCTGACGAGAAACAACGTCGCCACCGGTAGCACGAGGATGACAGCGAAGAGCACAGCCGCCACCGCCGCCAGCGCACGTGCTTTTCCACTCGCGATCGTGACGCGCCGGCGTGGCGCACCCTTCATCGCCGCGGCGGCAAACTTCCGCGTGCCTTCGTAACGCTGAAAGACAATCAACGCTGCCAGCGAGATCACCGCGAGTACCACGGTTTCAGTGACCGCCATCGTCATGTCGCCACGTTGCCGTGCCGCGAAGATTTCGAGTGTCAACACGCGCACGTTGCCGCCAAACAGCAATGGCGCGCTGAACGAGGCCATCGACGTCATAAACGTCAACAGAGCAGCTGCGATCAAGGAAGGCGTGAGTTGCGGCGCCAGCACGCGCGTGAACACAAACGTCCGCGAACCTCCCAAACCCCGCGCGGCTTCGGCCAGACTCGCATCGATTCTTCGCAATCCCGCGCCGGTCAGAACGTAGAAGAACGGATACATCGTGTAAGTGTGAAACAGCAGTAACGCGGGCCAACCGGCGAGCCGCCACGGCGGATTCTGGAGACGAAAGAGGCTCTGAATACTGTGGGCCAGGATGCCCGTCTCGCCGCAGAGAAAAATAAAAGCCACGGCGCCGACGAGCGGCGGCAACACGAGTGGCAGTCCCGCAACCGCCGCAAAGAGACGTCTGCCGGGAAAGGTATAACGTTCGAAGAGAAAAGCGAGTGGTACGCCAACGAGCGCGCACAACAGGACCGTGCCGATAGATAAACCAAGGCTGCTGACAATTGCTTCGACGACGCGCTGTGAGAGCACTTCGCGATAGTTCGCGAGCGTCCAGGCCCCGTCGCGTTGCAGAGACGCGGACAAGACGGAGAAGTTTGGATAGATCACGCCATAGACAAGGACCAGGATCGTAACGACCAACAAGAGGACTCGATCCTTTTTCATCCCTGTCTCAACAGCCTTAGCTTGTCGGCGGGTAACACTACAGCGCACTCCTGGTTAACTTGCAGGCCGTCCGGTTGGACCACGAGGGCTTCAAGCAGGAGTCCATTCGCGTCCACGCGAACAGTTGAGGTGGCGCCGGCGAAAACGATTTCGCGAACGCTGCCGCGTAACAAGTTTGACGCAGCGTCGCGGTTGGAACTCAAGCGCACATGTTCCGGACGAATCGCCAGCACTACCGGCTTGTTCAATGGCGCCAGCTCGTCTCGAGAGACGGTAACGTGAAGCGTGTGTCCGCCTTCAAGCGTCTTAAACTCACCGTCACTCGTCTTGCTGGAACTCAAACGCATCGCGCGAATCAGATTATTGCGACCGAGAAAACGCGCTACTGCGATGTCGCTCGGCTCTTCGTAAAGTTCGCGCGGCTTGCCGCTTTGCATCAATCGCCCCCCGACCATCACGCTAATCCGATCACAAAGCGCAAACGCTTCTTCCTGATCGTGAGTGACGTAAACCGCCGTCAAGCCGAGACGGGTCACCAACTCGCGCAGTTCGCCACGCGTTTCTTCACGCAAGGAAACGTCGAGATTGGAAAGCGGTTCGTCAAAGAGCAGCAACGCCGGCTCGATCGCGATTGCTCGCGCGATTGCGACGCGTTGTTGCTGACCGCCGGAGAGTTCGTCGATGGCGCGTTTCTCGTAGCCGGGAAGCTGGACCAGTTCGAGCGCGCTCCGCACGCGTTCGGTTGTTTCAGCTCTTGCTGCGTGGCGCGCGCGCAGTCCGAAAGCAACGTTTTCAAAAACGTTGAGATGCGGAAAGAGCGCGTAGTTCTGGAAGACCATGCCGAAGCCGCGCCGTTCGGGTGGGAGATCGGTGATGTTCTTGTCCTGAAAGTGGATCGAACCAGAGTCGGGCTTCTCGAGGCCGGCAATCATTCGCAGGGTCGTGGTCTTGCCACAGCCCGATGGGCCAAGCAAACCAAAAAACTCGCCTTGGGCGACGTCGAGTGAAACGTCGGCGACCGCTCGGGTCGAGCCAAAGTTGCGGGAGATGTTTTGCAGCGAAAGAAGAGCCATGCAATCCACAGATGCCACAGATTACTGTCTGCGTAATCGTGAATGGTTCTATTTGTTACGGCCGCGGATCTCGGTGTCCCAGTATCTTAACCAGTCGGCGCCCTGTTTTCGCAACAGATCCCAATCGAGCGGCAGCCGGTTGAACGGCTCATTCATCCATGCGGGCAACTGCGACCGATCGAGATCGGTGCGCACGGGAATGCGGTAATACGTGTGCGCTGCGTAAGCGAGACTTTCCGGAGTGGTCACAAACTCGTAAAACCGTTTCGCCTCTTCTTCGTTGGGCGCGCCGCGAATGATAGCAATGCCGTCGATGATCACCGGCGTGCCGCTCGCCGGGATCGTGTAACCGACCGGAAAGTTTTTCTGTTCCTTGGAGAGCCGCACGTCGGGCATGTCCCACAGTGTGACCAAGCCTTCACGCCGCGCGAGCTTCTGCATCAGCAACGTGCCATCGGCGGTGTATTCGTGAACGTTGGCATCGAGTTTTCGCAGCCAGTCGTAACCGCCGTCGGGCGAGCCGGTGTCTTTGTAAAACCTCCAGATCATCGCGCCGAAGATGGCGCGCATCGTGTCTGACGGATTGGGATCGCGAATCAGGACTTTGTCGCGCCACTTCGCATCAAGCACGTTATCCCAGTCGCGTGGCGCGTCCGCGACGCTGACCGCATCGCTATTGTAGGCGATGACTTGCGGTGTTTCGTAAGTACCGTACCAGCGATCGTTTTGATCGCGCGACGTGGCGGGGACCTTGTCGGCCCAACTGGGCCGATACTGGGCCAGCAGGTTGTCGTCAGCGGCGGTTTGAAAAGTCGTGTGTGAAGCGCCCCACCAGAGATCCGCCTGGGGACGATTTCGTTCGACGCCCACGCGTTGCAGTATCTCGCGCGAGCCCATGTCGAGAAACTGAATGTTGACGTCGGGATAGCGTTGCTTGTAGCGCGCGATGAAGTCTTTGAGCAGGTCTTGTCCGTGCGGCGTGTAGATCAATAAACGGCGCCCGCCGTTGGCGCCGGGCCGGCAAGAAACGAAAACCGTGGTGATGAGTAGGGCAACAACAAACAGAAAGAGTTTGAAGCGCATCGAAGCCATGCTAGCACGGTTCTGAGTTCTTCTCCGTGCAATCTCCGTGTCCTCTGTGTCTCTGTGGTCAGTGTTTCGTTGCAAAATAAACCACAGAGACACAGAGGACACGGAGATTGCACAGAGGTCGGGCAAAAGTAGCTTGAACTCGAAACACGGCCGCTGCTATGGTTCAATGAGATGAGTACTGTCAAACGCAGAATTATTCGCGCTGGTGGCTGGGGCATCGCCAAACGCCTCATCAAACCAATTCCTATCGTTGGTTCAGTCTTCGCCTTTAGTCTGGCCGGTTATGAAATAAGGAAAAAGGGACTGCTCCCGGGAGCGGTGCACGTCGGACTCGACCTCACACCGGTAGTCGGAACGGCCAAAGGCGTACTCGAAATCTTCACCGGGGATCTCATCCCCGACAAGCCTGCAAAGAGACCAAGAGTTACACCCGTTAAGCGTAAACGGGCGGACGTTCAGTGAACGGCCGCGCTTGCTGGTACGCGTGGGCCAGCTTCAGGAGGGTTGGCTCGGACCAGTATGGCCCAAGTAACTGAAACCCGATCGGCAACCGCGCCGACGAGAGTCCGCACGGAACGCTCAGGCCAGGAATGCCGGCGAGGTTGGCCGTCACCGTGTAAATGTCGTTGAGATACATCGCCAGCGGATCGTCTACCTTCTCCCCGAGCGCAAAAGCAGGTGTCGGCGACGTGGGCGTGATGATCGCGTCGCAGTTTTTGAAAGCCGTGAGAAAGTCGTTCTTGATCAGCGTGCGCACTTGCTGCGCCTTGCGATAGTACGCATCGTAATAACCCGCTGAAAGCACATAAGTGCCGAGCATGATGCGCCGCTTAACTTCTGCGCCGAAACCCTCTTCGCGCGTCTTCCGATACATCTGCCGCAACTCAGGCGCATCTTCCGCACGGAATCCGTAACGCACGCCGTCGAAACGCGCGAGATTCGACGACGCTTCGGCGGTGGCAATGATGTAGTAAACAGCGATCGCGTAACCGGCATGCGGTAAATCGATCTCGACGATCTCCGCCCCGAGCTCGCGATACGCGTCAACTACACTTCTGACTGTCGCGCCGACTTCTTCGTCCAGTCCCTTGCCAAATAACGCAGCCGGGAAACCGATTCGTGCGCCTTTCAGATTGGCGTCGAGCGTTCCCTTGTAATCAGGCACGGGAACGTCCGCGGTCGTGGAGTCGTGCGGATCTCGTCCGGCGATCACGCCAAGGACGCGCGCTACGTCCTGGACTTCGCGCGCGAAAACGCCGACCTGGTCCAACGACGACGCAAATGCGACCAGTCCATAACGCGAGTTGCGGCCGTAAGTCGGTTTTAGTCCCAGCACCCCACACAGCGACGCCGGCTGCCGCACCGAACCACCCGTATCAGAGCCAAGTGCGACGGGCACGATCCCCGCGGCAACCGCGGCCGCCGAGCCTCCCGACGAACCACCGGGCACGCGCGTCGTGTCCCAAGGATTTCTCACTGGTCCAAAAGCGGAGTTTTCATTTGACGAGCCCATCGCAAACTCGTCGCAGTTTGTTTTGCCGATGATCACAGCGCCCGCATCGAGAAGGCGTTCGACGACCGTGGCGTTGTAAGGAGGATGGTAATCGCCGAGGATGCGCGAGCCGCAGGAAGTCTGGAGGCCCCGAACGCAGATATTGTCTTTGATGGCGATCGGAAGTCCCGCGAGCGCGCCATCACTCTTCTCGACTTCGCCGGCCCGCTGCAACGCTCCTTCGCGATCGATTTCGAGAAAGGCGTTAAGTGACTCGTTCAGCCGCTCTGCGGCATTGAGGGAACGTTCTACAGTTTCACGCGACATAGTTTCGACTTAAAGCACCTTTGGTACGCGGAAGTGGCCCGCGGCGGGGTCGGGCGCATCGGCCAGCGCGATCTTTTGGCCCAGCGAGCCCGCGATCTCGTCGGCACGTGAGGAGTCGGTCTTTTCACCTTCGGGCGTCAGACCACCGACCGCAGGTTCGACGTTCGCAGTGTCGAGCTCTTTCAGTTGTTCGACGTAATTAACAATCTCGGTGATCTGAGGCACAAAAGTCTTCAGTTCTTCTTCACCGAGTTCGAGATGCGCCAGTTGTGCGACTTTCGCAATGTCAGATTCGTTTATCGGCATAAATGAGAATCAATAATGAATTCGATAGATCCCACCAGCGGCTGGCCGAGCAGGGAATTCACCCGATAAAGCATCTGGCCTCTCATCGCGTGCAACTGCTTTTTCCAGATCACGTCGGCAACCGCAACCTTCAGAGTTCGATCCTGCAAACCGATCGGCACCGCGTGGGCCTTTAGATTTTCGCCGGCTGCATGTTTCCACGCGGCGATCGCCGCGGCTTCAGTTACCTCCGGCGCATTTCCGGAAGCACGAATCACAGCCGGTAAACATTTGATCAGACCTTCCATGGTTCCTTAATTTGCGATCCCCGATTGAAACACGCAAACTGTCTCCTCGCAACTCCATGTCAAACACAAAGCACCTGCGCGAAAAACTGATCCTCGCGTCGAGCAGTCCGCGTCGCAAGGAGCTACTCGACGCCGCCGGATGGCCCTGCGAAGCGATAGTCGCGGGCATCGATGAGTCGGTGAAGCCGAATGAAGACCCGGCCGAATACGTGCAGAGACTCGCGCGTTCGAAGGCCGAAGCGGTCGCGAGCGGGTTGCAATCGGGCCTCGTGCTGGGCGCAGATACGACCGTGGTTATCGAAAACCAGATCCTGGGCCAACCGGCCGACGATCAGGACGCGCGGCGGATGTTGAAGCTACTGAATGGCAAGTGGCACGAAGTTTTGACTGGCGTGGCGGTGGTTCGAGCCGGCGGTAAATCGCGAGTTGATTACGAGACGACGCGAGTGCGCTTCGCGGAGATGACGGATGACGAAATCGATTGGTACGTCGCAACCGGCGAAGCGCGCGGCAAAGCTGGTGCGTACGGCATTCAGGGCGCGGCGGGACTCTTCATTGAAGAGATCCGAGGTGATTATTTCAATATTGTCGGTTTGCCGGTCCGGCTCGTGTACGAGTTAACCGCAAAAGTGTAGCCCCTCCTTGGAGTGCGGCGACTTGTCGCCGCTTTGGCCAAAGCTTTGCCTCAAAGTTAGAAGTCCAACGGGGAAGAGGTCACCTCTTAATGGACCGTTGAGACAAAGTCTTGACCAAAGCGGCGACAAGTCACCGCACTCCAAGGCGGGGCGCAGTTTGGAAGAGTGAGAGGGTTTTAGATCAACACGGTGCCGCCGTCGATGTTGATTCCCTGGCCAGTGATTCCCCGTCCTTCATCAGACGCCAGCAACAGCGCGAGTGCCGCTACCTCTTCCGGAGTCACCAGCCGGTTTTGCGGACTCATGCGTTTCAGCGTGTCCAGCGCTTCTTCGACTGAGCGTCCGGTGCGCGTCGTAATTCTCTCGACACCACGTGCGACCATCTCAGTCTCAACGTAACCCGGACAGATCGCATTCACCGTCACGCCGCTAGTCGCCACTTCAAGCGCGATTGAACGCGTCAGACCAAGCACACCGTGTTTCGAAGCTGAATACGCGGCGATGTACGGCGCGCCTGTTTTGGCTGCGATCGACGCGATATTGATAACGCGTCCCCAGCCCTTTTCCAGCATCGCGGGCAGTGCCGCACGCGTGCAGTAAAACGTGCCGGAAAGGTTGATCGCGAGGTGACGATGCCACAGTTCATCGGTCGTTTGGACGAGGGTGGCGCTCTCGGCGATCCCGGCGTTGTTAACGAGGATATCGGGGTGAAGCTCCGTGAACATCTCCGCGACGCTCTGTGGATTTGAGACGTCGCAGACGAGTGCGATCGCTCCGCCGCCGATCTCCTGCGCGACGCTTTCTATCTGCTCGCGCGTGCGCGCCACAACTGCGACCACCGCACCAGCACGCGCAAACGACAGAGCTATTGCGCGACCGATTCCGCGGCCACCACCGGTGATCAGAGCGACCTTGTCGTTAAGCATAAAATCCGTTGTTAGTGTCCTGTAAACGTGGGGTCCCGCTTCTCCAGAAATGCGTGGACGCCTTCATGCCCGTCGTCAGATTCGAAACAGCGCAACTGTGCTTCAGTCTCGTAACGAAGCATCTCGTCCAGATCCGCGGCCTCACTGGAGTAGATCGCCTGCTTGGCGGCGGCGAGCGCGATTGGCGGCGCCGCGCGCAAGCGTTCCGCGAGTCGCATCGTCGCGTCTTCCAGTTCCTCGGGCGCCACGACCTGGTTCACGATATTCAACCGCAACGCTTCCGCCGCATCGATCGATTCGCCAAGAAAGAAGAGTTCGCACGCCTTGTTTGGGGTTACGAGCCGTGGCAGAAAGAAGGTGCCTCCCCAATCGGGATGAAGACCAACTTTCAGAAATGATTGACTGAACGTCGCGTCGGTCGAGCAGATGCGCAAGTCGCAGGCGAACGCGAGATTCGCGCCCGCGCCTGAAGCTGGACCATTCACCGCCGCGATGACCGGTTTGGTCATGTGTCGAACGGCAGTAATCACGCGCCGGCCCGCGCCGAGTATGCGGGCAAACTCTTCGGAGTCGCGACGCTTCATCAACTCCGCCATGAAACGAACGTCGCCGCCGGCGCAGAAAGCTCGTCCGGCGCCAGTGATGATCACCACTCGGATGCTGCGATCGCTTCCGGCATGTTCGAGTGCTTCGGCGAGATCGCGCCGCATGTGACCGATGAAGGCGTTCAGCTTGTCGGGACGATTCAACGTGATCGTCACGATGCCTTCAGTTTCGGTAACCAGGATGTGTTCGTAGCTCATAGTCACTCAGGTCTTTTTACCGGCCCTTGAACTGCGGCTTTCGCTTCTCGACGTACGCCTGAAGACCTTCCCTCGCATCCTCTGACTGAAACAGTTGCTGCTGTAGTTCGCGCTCGAGTGCCAGCGCCGACTCGAAAGAGATCTCGGAACCAGTTTGCACCGCGCGTTTGATTCTGCCAACCGCGTGCGCCGCCTTGTTCGGCGTCGTGAACTGCTTTGCGTAGTCCTGGACCATCTCGCCGAACTGTTCCGCCGTTTCCGCTTCCAGCACCTGATTCAAAATACCCAGTTCAAGACCTCGCTCGAAATCAAACAGTTGCCCTGTGGCCATCAACTCAATTGCCTTCGACTTGCCGACGATGCGCACGAGCCGCTGCGTGCCACCTGTTCCGGGCAACACACCAAGCGAAACTTCCGGCAGCCCCAACTTGCCCGCGCCTTTCCGAGCGATACGAATGTCAGCGGCCATCGCCACTTCCAGGCCGCCGCCGACGCAGTGTCCGTTGATCGCAGCGATGACGAGCTTCGGCGTCTGTTCCAAACGCGAGAGGGTTTCGTTCGCATGAAGGCAGAAATAGTACTTGAAGGAGGGCGTGACATCAGACAGCATCCGAATATCAGCGCCCGCGCAGAAAAACTTTTCGCCCTTCCCGGTGATCACGATGACTTGCACAGCATCATCCATTCGCGCGTCGAGAATCGCGCGGTCGAGCTGCTGCATCATTTCGTAGCTGTAGGTGTTTGCCGGCGGATCGTTAAGCGTAATGACTGCGACGGCATCCTTTACCGCGTAGTCGAGTTTTGAAAAAGTTTCACTCATAAATCGAAATGTGGTGTCCGCTTTCAGAGGTGAACGGCTCGCGCTTCCAGTTGCCCCAGCGCTCGCGCAGACGCAAACCCGCAAGTTGGGCCATCAGGTTCAACTCAGACGGCCAGCAATAACGAATCTGCGCCGGATACAGCCTGACGTTTCCTTCGGTAATGACGACCTTCTGGCCCATCACATGTTGCTTGGCGCCATCGTGGCTGCCAACGTCCAGCAGCACCTGATCCGCAGTCACCTTGGTGGCCCAGTTTACCTGTCCGCCAGTGAAACGCGTGAGGTCCGGCACAAATGCCTCAATCACAAAGCAACCGCCAGGCGCGAGATGCTGCGCGACGTTCCGGAAGCATTGCACCTGTTCTTCCTGAGACAAGAGCATGAAGAACGTGTTGAAGACGATGTAGATGAGTTCGAACTTTCCGTCGACGGGAACCTCGGCGAAGTTTCCTTGCGTTACGGTGATTCGGTCGCCGCCCGGCTTTTCACGCAGCCGCAAAATCATCGACGGCGAAGCGTCGATTCCGTGGACCTCGACGTTCTTTGCTGACAAAGGCAAGGCAATGCGCCCGGTGCCGATGCCTAACTCCAACACTTTCCCGCCGCCAGCCAGATCCGCAAGCACGTCGATGGCGTGCGGATCCACTTCCGAGTACCAATCGTCATAAACGCCGGCGACATTTTCGCCGTAGGCTTCGGCGGAATCAAAGTTCACGTTGTTGTGCCTCGCCAAATGCTCAAGTTTTCGCTCGGTCGCGACAGCATCGTCGAACCAGCAGGCTGTAGTAACAGTCCCGGCGCAAAGCCGCCGAGAAACAGTTGCATGAGATGTTGGGCCAGCTCGTGGACCTTCAGCTTTCCCTGCGGGTCGTACCAGTTATAGATCCAGTTCATCATTCCAAACAGCGCATAGGTCGCGACGGTCAGATCGATCGGCTGTTTGTTCTCGCGAGAGTCCTGCACTTCCTGAAGAATCTTGCGCGCGAGTTTAGTGTAGTTGTCTTTTCGCG
The DNA here is from genome assembly GCA_036506775.1 of Pyrinomonadaceae bacterium. Taxonomy (GTDB): domain Bacteria; phylum Acidobacteriota; class Blastocatellia; order Pyrinomonadales; family Pyrinomonadaceae; genus PSRF01. Next base: position 18,533 of record DASXRE010000304.1, read on the forward strand.
TGGACACGTGCGCGTGCAGTTCGCCACGAAGCGATTCAGCCTCGTGAGAGAGCACTTTCATCTCGGCCATGTTAGCGGCGAAGAACGAAAGATGGTTCTCGATAAAGAGGCTGAGTTTCGCAACGGGATCTTGAATGTCTTCTAACTGCTTTTCAAGCCTTTCGAGCACGCGGCCAAAACAGTTGTCCTGAATCAGAAACAGCAACTCTTCTTTCGAGCGGCAGTAATGGTACAGGCCCGCCAGGCTCACGTTCGTGGCGCGCGAGATGTCGCGCATCGAAGTGGCGTGATAACTCTTCTCCGCAAAAATGCGCGCGGCCGTGCGCAGGATGAACTCCAGCTTTTGATCGTGACGAGAAGCGTGCAATGCGTTAGAGCCTCACGTATTCGAAGTCAAACGGCTTGCCTTTAATTCCCGCAGCGGGCGGCGCGATCCAGTTTGCGATCTTGCCGGGCTCGATCACCGGATGCATCAGGCTGCGCACGTATTCACGATCTTCCATCGTCGGCAGCCACTCCGCTTTGTGCTTCTCAAACTCCTCCTGCGAAATCAGGTTGCCGGAGATATCGAAGTGGTGACCGGCATACTCTCCGACGTGGCGGTGGAACCTCGGATTAGGCAGAGACAAACGCACGGACCGGCCCTCGTCCGCAAGCACCTTGTTCCAGCGTGCGAGGCCTTTCTCGCAGTCTTTCACGTATTCGCCGCGCAGCACTTCATTCAAGGCGTTTCGCAGCGGCACTTCACGCGGCTTGAGCTGGTTATCTTCCACCACCTGCATCGTGAACACTTCGTTCGCCGCGGTGTGTTCAGTGTACTGGTCCTGCTCTTTATAGCGACCTTTCAAGCCAGCCGCGAAGAAATCAGCGGAGTTGGAGCTGATCTCGCCACCAAAAAGATCGAGCGAGTAGCTGAACCAGAAGTTGATGTACTTCTGAATGATGTCGAGCGGGATGCCGCCGAGCTCGCGCACGTCACCTTCTTTCATCAACTGCGCGGTGCGACGAACGACGCGGCCGAGGCCGGTGTCGCCGACGAACATGTGATGCGCTTCTTCGGTGAGCATGAACTGACAAGTGCGTGCGAGTGGTTCGAAACCGGATTCCGCGAGCGCGGAAAGCTGATACTTGCCGTCGCGATCGGTGAACATTGTAAACGCGAAGAAGTTCAGCCAGTCGTCACAGGGTTGATTGAAAGCCTCGAGGATGCGCGGCTTGTCGGGATTACCGCTGCGACGTTCGAGCAGCGCGTCGGCCTCGTCGCGGCCATCGCGTCCGAAGTAACCGTGCAGCAGATAGACCATGGCCCAGAGATGGCGGCCTTCTTCGACGTTGACCTGAAACAGATTGCGCAGGTCGTAGAGCGAGGGACAGGTCTTGCCGAGTTGCCGCTGTTGCTCGACCGAAGCCGGTTCGGTGTCGCCTTGCGTGACGATGATGCGTCGCAGTGCGTTGCGAAACTCGCCTGGCACTTCCTGATATGCTGGCCGGCCGTAGTTGTCGCCAAAACCGACGATGGCATCGGGCGTGGGTGGTTCCAAAAAGATTCCCCAGCGGTAATCGGGCATCTTCACGTAGTCGAAGTGCGCCCAGCCTTCGGAGCCG
>DASXRE010000305.1:0-29302 GCA_036506775.1 Pyrinomonadaceae bacterium
CCGCGGCAGATTAAACTAACAGTCTCATGTCAAAGAGCAAACAACTAGTCATTGAGCAACTGGGGCCTTGCGGCGTCGTGCTCGAAGTCTATTCAAAAAGTTCTTGACGACGAAGGCGACTTCATAGATGTCCTAATCTGAGATCGAGAATTTATTTTTTAGGCCGCTTCAAATAGAACACGCGATCGTCACCGTCTTTGTCTGTTCCCGCTGCCGCTAGCAGCTCCCAGCCCTCATCGCCGAGCAAGTTTAATATCTGTTCGAGATCTCCCAGTTCGTAATAGAAAATTTTATATTCCCACTTCTGCATATAGCCTCCTGAGGCTAGTCTGGCTTGGTTCGTCTTGCGGGTTCGTCAGTGGTAGCGGCCGACTGTGTTTCCGCGCTTACTGGCTCGCTAGGCTGAGGTATCGTGTCTGACGGGGAGGGAGGTTGAACTGGCGTGGTACTGATTCTTAACTGCGAAGGCATTGCCATTTCCATTTCTGTCAACGCCTGCAGGTGTGTATCTATTTCAGGCTTGGGCAACTCGTAAGCTCGCCATTTCCTCGATTTGTCTTTGGCGAATGACACTACTTGAATTGCACCGCCTACGCCTCCCGGAGAATGCTTTATTACTTCTGATAGCGTCCAGATACAGGCTAACTCCCCGTCCGTCCGAGTCGGCAGGCCGGAAGGCCAGAAAATCCGGCGAATGAAGGCAAGAAACGGATCTGCCTGCGGCTGGCCGCTTCCGATAGCGACAAAGGGTAAGTCCCTAGTCACCTCTTCAGCCGCACATTGCTGTGAGAATGTGATTAGGCGGGCCTCGTCGTCAATTTCAAAGGCCACTGCGCTGTAGTGCAAGCACTGCATCAATGCCGCCTGCTGGCCTGTCACGCCAACGGTTGCCGCGGCTCGCTGCCAACACGGTTCTGCATGTTTCCAAAATCGTTGACTAAGATCCGTTTTTGCGGCAGCGACGGATTTCCATTTCACCTGCTGGCCGTTCTGAGCTAGATACGCATCAACCTCGTCGCTGTAGCTTTGCCCGAGGCCGACCGGACCAGAAACTCCAACGACAATCCGACTGTTTGCAATGTGTAGCTTGGTTACGGTGTCCTGACTAATAGTGCTCTGGCCCATCGGAGTCGCATAGGTCGCTTTCGAGTCTGCGCCTAGCACGATTCCATCAGAACATTTGACGCCGACGATGAGGGTCATTTAGCCAACAAAGACGCTTTTTGCCTTGTATTGCGGATAGGCTTTATAGATAGCAGAAAGCAACTGCGCAAACGAGAGGCTTTGCACCCACTTAACAACTGTGGTGATGTATTGAGACATCTTAGGACTGAGTTCGCTATTGCGCACAAATTGAGCGATGCTATGACCCTGCGGCGTGATGGTATAGTAGGCCCAACTTCGGCCTGCCACTTGAACGCTCTGAACTAAGTCACTGTGAATAAGAGAATCAGCATCAGAGTATACATGCTGGTCGAATGGTCCATAGTTATATGGAACAAAGTTGTAGTACGCTTTTCCAACCTCGTGGGGTAGGTTTTGTCCGATCAAGAATAGAACCTTCTGCAACTGAACAGGCGACAAGCCCGCTGGCCCAGCCTCATCAATCACTAATAGCGGCCAATATCTACGCTCCATTATTCCTCCAAAACTAGAGTACCGAACGGATCTTCAAATGTTAAGGCCGCACGCGCGTTTACGTGTGCTAAGGGCGAGGTAAAGGTGGCAGAGTGTTAAATAGTGTTAAATGGCAACCGCCAATAACCTACCATTAACAGGTCGATTGCTGCAAGAATCTTAGCCCTGCTTGGCACCGCACGATCTTCGCAGGACGTTCGCCAAGCTCGCACACAAAGGAGGGTCGGGACTAGATCAGATTCAGCTATCGTTGGGTCATGGATCGATTCAAACGACAGAGCGTTACCTCGGAACAGAACAAGACTTGACAGATGCTCCGCGCGATCGGTTAGGTCTGAGACTGTAGCGTGTGTGGTGGTCAGAACGTCGCGAGTAATAAACCTCGTTCGCCTTGTTGGGCGGGATTACTGTGTAGCCTAGCTTGTCGAATTAGACGTTGCCTTCACAAAATCGTCAATGAACTTCTTATAGCGTCTCTCTCGCATTCTAGTGAGCCTGCTATAGGCGCGGATCAATTCTCGCGTGCTCATTTGCGAGATGAAGGTCGTGTGGTGCCACGATGACTGGTTAAAGCCACAATAAGACTCTTCAGTTTCCTGACGCCGCGTGTCAAATGGAAAGTGGCCGACAGGCTTCGGGTATCCTTCCGCTTTACTCTCCGGGGTGATAAATCCGTAGTGGTCCCAATTCCACGACCACACGACGCTATCCCTTTTAGGATCGAAGTTGCGGCCAAACATACGCCCGAACTGGTCATGTATGCGACGCACTAAGGCAAAGTCGCGGGATGCGGTCGGCTTGCTCACTTCCATTGCCAGCGAGGCAGCGGGAAGCAAGCCGTACGGAGCCTTGCGCAACTCCAGAGCACGGGCTGAGTCCATCGCGCCCAGTATCCGCATCATTCGATCAGCCCTCGCGTTGCGCTTGCGCCTGTGCAGCTTGCGCCTGCCTGCGTTGCGCTTGCACACGTCCTCAAAACTCTGTGGAATCCATGCGGCCATTGCTTTCCTCACTGCAAGGTGAATCTAGCATCTGTTGAGCGCGGGCTGGCGCTACAAAGCATCAGAGCTGTGCGTCACAACTTGGCAGCATCCTAACACTCCCGGCAAACTCAAGACCGAGAACTGTACAAAACATTTCGCATTACTCGCGCGCGCGCGTTTTTGTGTGTCACGTCGTTCGCGGCATTGCCGCATCGGACCTTTCCCCTATACTGTGCCATTGCGCCCTTCCACTCAGGGATAACAGTCGCTTTTTTATACTGTCGATTCGTCGCCTTCCAGTGGGTGATCGCAGGCTGAGGTAACGGTCATTTTTATGACTGTTACATCGTTACATACCGCGTGTCATTGTCACGGTCTTTTTTACCACGCTGTAATCGTCACCTTTGTGGCGCGAACACCGGATCTTTTTCTACTGTCTGATTGTCTCATTTCACACAGTCGCAATGTCGGTTTCTGTGTCTCTGAGCAAATATTCCTTTTTTGTTTTTTGACTGCCGTATCGAACGGGCTGCCGAAACTTCTCGCAGTAGAAGATCGAACTCCCGGCATGGGGGTATCTTTGTGTGTCACCTGTGTGTCAACTGAGCAGCATTGGCCGATACAGACCAGTACCGTGAGAAGCTAAATTCGAGTAGAATCCGACGCAGGAGCATTCAGCGAAACTCAGCGATATGGTCTTGTTTTGACTACGAATCAGGGGGTCGCACGTTCGAGTCGTGCCGGGTGCACCATTACTAACTAATCCAAAACAGGCGATGGAGTTCGCCGTTAACCATCCCCACGACGGGATTGATGACTCCTAATCACGGGCGCGTCAGCTACGCCCAATGATTAGGAGTTTTTGCTTTTTGTAAACTATGCAAAAAACAATCTTGATTGCTTTGGCGGGGCTCGTCGGAACGGTATTGAGATACTGGCTCTCGGGCCTGGTGGCGCGGCGGTTCGGCGAAACCTTTCCGTGGGGAACAATGGCTGTCAATCTGATCGGTTGCTTCGTCACTGGCGCCGTGTTCTATCTGAGTGAGGAAAGGTTTCTGATAAACCCCGCCCTGCGTACAGTAATCCTTATCGGTCTGCTCGGAGGATTTACCACGTTCTCCTCCTACGGACTACAAACGTTCACCTTATTGAGAGATGGTGAATTTGGGTTGGCAACTTTGAACGTTGCTCTTTCCAACGTAGTTGGCCTGCTCATGGTTTGGGCAGGCTATGTTTCGAGCAAAGCACTCTGAGGAAAGTCATGACGATTCCAGAAGACGGGTACCTGCTACGCATTTTTGTTGGGGAAAGTGATCGCCACGGTCACCATCCGCTTTACGAAGCGATCGTGTTGAAGGCAAGAGAACACGGATTAGCCGGAGCCACCGTGCTGCGAGGACTAATGGGTTTTGGCAAACACAGTATTCTTCATACCGCAAAGATTCTTCGTTTGTCAGAAGACCTTCCGATGGTAATAGAAATAGTCGATAGTCGAGAGAAGATCGATGACTTTCTGCCGTTGTTGAAGGAGATGATCAGTGACGGGATGGTGACGCTCGAACGAGTGAAGGTTCTTCAATACAAGGCTTGATGTCGCGAGATCGAACTCGGGAAAAAATGCAACTTAAGACAGTCGGGCTACTCCTTATCTCCAACACGTTTATGACCGTTGCGTGGTACGGTCATCTCAAGTACAAGAAGGCGCCGCTCATTGCGACCATCGTTGTTAGCTGGGGCATCGCGTTTTTCGAATATGTGTTTCAAGTGCCGGCCAACAGAATTGGCTCAAACTACTTGAGCGTGACGCAATTGAAGATCATGCAGGAATGCGTCACACTGTTCGTTTTTACAGTCTTCGCGTTTCTCGTCTTTCGCGAACCATTGCGCTGGAACAACCTGGTCTCATACGTCCTGCTGATCGGCGCGGTCGCCTTCGCCTTTTGGCCGCGTTGAGAAGCGCCAGCGAAAGTTACCTGTTTAGCTGATAAACGCGAACGTAGTCGATCTCGAGGCGCTGTGGCCAGATTGCCGGATCGACACCTTGCTCGCCGCCCCACATCCCGCCCACCGCAAGATTCAGAAGCAGATGAAACGGCTTATCAAACGGCCACTGCCGGTAATCGGCTGCGGGATTTGTGAGGCGTTCATTGCGAAAAGTGAAGTAGTGCTTTTCGTTGACGAACCCGCGAATCTCTTCCGGAGTCCATTCGACAGCGTAAACATTGAACTCCGAACGCGACGCGGGAACCTTGATCCGTGCAGTCTTTTGCGTGCGGATTTTGTGATTGTAAGACTGCGTATGAACGCTCGCGTGCACTACGTCCGGATCGAAGCCAACGTGCTCCATGATGTCGATCTCGCCGCTGTTGGGCCAATTGCCGTAGCTCCAACCAGTCGGCAACATCCAGATTGCGGGCCATGTGCCGCGGCCGGAAGGTAACTTTGCTCTCACTTCGATGCGACCATAGGCCCAGTCGCCCTTGCCTCGCGACACCAAACGCGACGACGTGTATTCGCGTCCCTCCCACGGCTCTTTGCGCGCCTCGATGATCAGATGGCCTTTTTCCACTCGCGCGTTCTCCTCGCGGCGCGCCGTGTAGAACTGCAATTCCTTGTTGCCCCAGCCGTGACCACCAACGTCGTAATCCCATTTTTTCGCATCGGGCAGACCCGTGTAATCGAACTCATCAGCCCAAACGAGACGCCACCGCTCACCGTCGTGAGTCCGCGATTTCGTTGATTGTTGAGCATAACCGAAAGGCACGACTGCCAAGACCAATAAAACAATTTGTAGCGAGACCAAGCCAGACATGGTGGCTGTAGTTTAGTTGAAGCGATCCAATTTGACACCAACCAGAAATCTCATTAACGTATCGCCTGCTCCACCCGATAGGAAGAAACAACACCTCCCAACTTGATAGCCCGGGTTTGCTTATTCCCCCGTCGTCCCTCTCTCCAGAGGTAGCCTGCACTACGAACCCGTGACCACGTCCCACTGGTCATTCCATTCGAAGGAGATTTTCAAATGAAGCGAAGTCTCATGAATCGCAATGGGGCGATTGCCCTTCTCTTGTTGTTGCCGCTGCTGGCGGGCGCGCTCGCCTTCGCACAGCGGAATACAAATCCTGCTAATAAGGAGTTACCGTTGCGTGAAATCGTAAAACTCCCGGGAAAGTTATTGGCTGAAACAAAGGTGGCTGGTCCAGGCGGCAACTTGAAACTGACCGGCTATCGTGTCGAAGAAGTAACACTGCCGCGCAACGTCTCTGCTGAAGTTCGCGGTCAGCAGGTTGATGTCAACAAGGCGTGGCGAGTGACCGTCACTGGTGGACCATTCCCCGTTCGCGCAATGCCGGCCGTGATCTGGATCGACGATCAGGTCGTCGGCTACGGCATCGAAAATGAAACCCTTTCGCAGATCACCGCCGTCACGTTCGATGATTCGCTGATACGCGAAGGCGGCGTTGTCGCAGTCTCTTACGGTGAAAACAAGGAAGGTCGCGTACGCATTTCGCAGAGGCTCCAACTGAAGCGTGAAGGAGAAAACCAATGACACTCAGGACTAAAACCTACCTCTTCCTCGTCTCAATTGCATTTACGCTGGTCCTCGGTGCTGGAGCGCGCACTGCGTTTGCACAAGTTCCGGATCCGGGCGCGCCGGGCTCATTGGCTGTGACGCGCGAAGAATACGACTTCGGTGATACAGCATTCACTGCTACCGCGTTCCCTGGTCCAATCGAGCTCCGCGCTTCCATTCACTATCCGACAAATCTGGCAGCCGGACCGTTTCCAGTGATCCTGTTTTTGCACGGTCGTCATGCGACCTGTTTTAACGGCTCCGGAAGTCAGTTTCTGGAGTGGCCGTGCAGCAACAACAACCAACCGATACCGAGTTACAAAGGATACGATTACGTTTCAGCAGTGCTCGCCAGTCACGGCTATGTCGTTGTTTCAGTCAGCGCAAACGGTGTGAATGCGGTTGACAACAGCGTGTTCGACCTCGGTGCACTAGCGCGAGCAGAACTGCTGCAAAAGCATCTCGACATCCTGAAACAATTCAACACCACGGGCGGCGCACCCTTTGGGACGAAGTTCGTCGGCAAGTTTGATCTCACGCGGGTTGGCACGATGGGCCACTCACGCGGAGGTGAAGGCGTCGTGCGGCACTACGTTTTGAATCAGGCATTAGGCGCGCCCTATGGAATCAAGGCAGTCTTTCCGCTGGCTCCCGTCGACTTCAATCGTTTCGTCGTCAACAATGCGGCGCTCAACGTGCTGCTGCCGTACTGCGACGGCGACGTGAGCGATCTGCAAGGCGTTCACTTCTACGACGATGCTCGTTACAACGTGCCCGGCGATCAGGCGCCGAAGCATTACGAACTCGTGATGGGCGCGAATCACAACTTTTATAACACCATCTGGTCGCCTTCGAGTCCGTTTCCCGGCGCGACAAACGACTGGCTGGCATTCGTACCGGGCGGTCATTCGGATTCGCAATGTGGCACCGTAAAAGGTAACCAGCGACTGACTGAAGCCCAGCAGCGCGGAACGGGTCTGGCTTACATGACCGCGTTCTTCCGCGTCTACGTTGGTGGCGAAAGTCAGTTCACTCCAATCCTGACTGGCGATGCGCCCCCGCCGCCGTCAGCTCAGACCAACAATCTGTTTGTGTCGTATCACGCGCCTGACAATCCGGAACTGCGTCTGGATATAAACAGGCTGCTGAACAACACCAATCTAACGGTAAACACGCAAGGCGCGGCCGCGACTCAAACCGCTTTATCGCCTTACAACTTGTGCGGCGGTGAGGCACCTCAACCGCAGAGGTGTCTGCCCGATCAGCCAAATGCACGACAACCGCATACCACTCCGAGCGCGCGATCACCGTTGCGTGGCTTGAGTCAACTCATAACTGGCTGGGATAACCTGACGGGAAACTACCGCAATGATCTGCCCATCGCGGTGCAAAACGTTTCCGGTTTTCAGGCGCTTCAGTTTCGCATCAGCGTGAACTTCGCCGATCCACGAAATCTTGAAGGCTTGGCCCAGGACTTTCGTGTTGTACTCACGGATGCCTCGGGCTCCACATCTTCGGTGCGTGTGAGCGATGTTTCGTCGGCGTTGTACTTCCCGCCGGGATCAGTTGGACCAGTCCCGAAAGTAGTCTTGAATACGGTGCGAGTACCATTGACTGCGTTCGGTGGAGTGAACCTCCACAACGTCCGCTCGGTCCAGTTCACGTTCGACGAGCGGCTTCAGGGTGGAGTCTTGATCACGGACGTCGCATTTGCTTCCGCTCCGCAGTAATAACCAGAAAAGGGGCGGCGTGCCTCAGCAGTAATGCAGTTTGAACCACAAAAGCTTGTTCTATTGGACGCCTCCTTGGAGTGCGGCGACTCGTTGCCGCTTTTGCTTCCGCTTTTAGACCAAAGCGGTGACAAGTCCCCGCACTCCAAGGAGGTACTAAGCCCGGACTGCATCATCACTGCGTGCTCAGCAGTCGCCCCTGAACTTCACGAATTTGAATCGGCTTTAGATTTTTGGCTCGAAGTCGAGCGACTGCGTGATCAGCAATTCACGTAAGTCAAGCAAACTACTCGCTCTTAACAACGCACAGGTGTCATCACCATGCTTGGAACAATCATTGCCTTGCAGGAAGTCCAACCTACTTTCAGCGTTGCCCAGACTATATCTGCGTTCTCCGGGCCGAACATAGCTCTCTTCAGTCGCAGACATTCAAATATTACCGGCCGCGGTTGTTCCGAAAGGAGAATGCTTATGATCAAGGCAACGAGGATCTTGTTGGTAATGACAGCATTGCTCACATGGCTTTGTTGTTCAGCTCTGGCGCAAACTTCCGGATCCCTTTCCGGAGAAGTCAAGGACGAGAAACAGGCAGTCATCGCGGGTGCGACTGTGACTCTGCGCAATGTCTCAACCAACGAGACGCGCACGGTCCAGACAAACTCCGAAGGGCGTTATCGCTTTGCCAGTCTGCCGGTTGGCTCGTACGAAATCTCGGTGGAGAGCACCGGCTTTGCTAAACACCAGCAGTCCGGAATCACGCTCTCGCTAAACCAGAACGCGGTAGTTGACGTGACGATGAAACCCGGCGCGGTTCAGGAAGTAGTGAACATCGTCGAGAACGCGTCGATGTTGAATACGTCAACTCCTGAAGTGGGCACTCGCTTCGATCAGAAACGATTGTCTGAACTGCCGCTCGCGACCACGCGAAGTGTTTACAACATTGCGCTGTCCGCACCTGGCGTAAGCCAGTTGAACTCCGGCCAGACGTCGTTTGCCGGCGGCACCAACTTCTCTTCGAACGGCGGACGCACGCGTTCGAACAACTTCATGATCGATGGTCAGGACAACAACAACTTCGGTGTCGCCGGTTCGACGATCCCGTTGAACAATCCTGACGCGATTCAGGAAGTCAGACTGGTGACGAACCAGTTCAGTGCCGAGTACGGCCGCAATTCGAGCGCCGTCTTCAACGCGATCACCCGCAGCGGCAGCAATGATTATCACGGCTCGGGTTTCTGGTTTCACAACGATAACGCGTTGAATGCGTGCAGCAACACGCAGAAGGCAGGAGCAAATGGGTTCTGCAATCCCAACTCAACCGATCCGTCCCATCGTCACGCACCATTTCGCATCGAAAACCAGTTGGGCGGAACGATCGGTGGACCACTGCACCTGCCGCGCTTCGGCGAAGGTGGACCAAGCTACATCAGCGGACATGATCGCACGTTCTTCTTCTTCTCGCTGCAACGTTGGTGGGACCGTCAGCTCGGCGTCGGCCAAACGCTGAACGGTGCTCCAACTGCTGAAGGCAAGGAGATCATTCGTCAGGCAGCCGGCGACCTGCCGCAGGTCAAGGCGCTGCTCGACTTTCTGCCCGCAGCCGCCACTCCGCTTGGTCGAACGGTCAGCTTTGTTCGCAACGGACAAACGTTCGTCGTTCCGGTTGGCGCTCTGACCGGCGCACAATCGTCCACCTACGACGACTGGCAGATGTCGATTCGCATTGATCATCGCCTCGGCAGCAAGCACAGCTTGAACGGCCGCTATCTGTATCAGGACTCCGGCGCGTTTGGCAGTATTCCCGGCGTCGCCGCTTCACAGATCACCCCGCCGGGCTTCTCGTCGATTGTGCCTTCGCGAACTCAGGGCGTGAACCTGCAATTCACGAGTGTGTTGTCGCCACGATGGGTCAATGAAGTGCGCGCGGCGTTCCTGCGCAGTGCTTCCTCGACGCTCGCGCTCGATCCGCGATCGGAGTCGATTCCGTCGATAGAGGTGGTCGAACTCGGCTTGCGTGGTTTCAATGCTGGTCCAACGCGCACGGCGATCGGGCTCGGCGTGAATCTGCCGCAAAGCCAGGTGCGAGACACTTACCAGATTCAGGACAACATCTCCTACACGAATGGTAATCACGCGTGGAAGTTTGGCGCCGACATCCGTCGCAACCAGCTCCACCAGCTTTTCAAACCTACGACTCGCGGTCTGCTCGAGTACGCCAGCCTGAACAATCTCGTGGCGGATCTGGCGACACGTGCGAACATCAACAAGGACCTGCCGGGAACCGCGCGGATCCTGCACAACGACTGGCACGACTTCTTCTTCTACGGTCAGGACGAGTGGAAGATTGCGCCCAACTTCACGTTGACGCTCGGCCTTCGTTATGAGAATCCGGGCCAGCCGATTCAGGACCTGGTTGATTTCAACCAGCCCGTGCTCGCGGCGGCGAACAACGATCCGCGATTCGTGTTGCGGCCTGTTCCGGGCCGTGACAACAACAACTTCCAGCCGCGTGTCGGTTTCAACTGGAACCCGCAGACGCGCTCGACCGGCGTGATTGGCTGGCTCACCGGCGGCGACAAGCTCGTGTTGCGTGGTGGCTTCACTCGCACTCACGACTACGCATACACAAACATCGCGCTCAACATCTGGAGCTCGTTCCCGTTTGTGGCTGCCGTGTCGTCGTTCCCAACAGTCGGCGGTCTCATCCCGAATGCGTTCACAGTGCTGCAAAGTCCGCCGTTCAATCCTGACACGGTGAATCGAACGATCGTAGACGACAATTTCCACATGCCGGTTTACGATTCACTGAGTTTCGAAGTGCAGCGTGAGTTCACGCGTGACCTCGTGTTGCGCGTCGGTTACGTCGGCACGAAAGGAACCGGATTGTTTGAATCGGTTGACGCGAATCCGACGCGCGTCGGCTGTCTGGTGGCCAACGCGGCCAACGGCTTCTGCCGATCGATACCGAACCAGGGTCCGACGCGTTTGCGTACGAACTCCGGCTCTTCGATTTACCACTCGCTTCAGGCCAGTCTCGAGAAACGTTTGAGCAGTGGTTTCAGCGCCGGACTTCACTACACCTACAGCACCTTCATCGACACGATGTCGGAGATTTTCAACGTGTCGTCGGGTGAGATTGCGGTGGCGCAGGACTCGTACAATCGCCGCAATGACCGTGCGCGATCGAGCTTCGATCGTCCGCATCGCATTGCGGGAAACTTCGTGTATGAGTTGCCTTACTTCCGCGATCAGAAAGGCTTCGCCGGACGGGTTCTCGGTGGTTGGCAGCTCAACTCGCAGTTCTCGCTCCAGAGCGGTTCGCCGTTTACTCCGCTGAACGGTTCGGATCCGGCAGGCGCGCTGGCCAGCATTTCAGCGCTGGTGGGCAATGCCATCCGTCCGAACCTGAACACGACACTCGATCTGTCGTCGATGAGTGTTGAACAGATACTTCAGGCCGGCGGGCGTTCGCTGTTCCGAACGATCACTGCCGCGGAGCGGGTTGGCAACGCAGGTCGAAACATTCTGCGCTCTGACGGAATCAACAACATTGATTTCGGCATTCTGAAGAACACCCGGATCGGCGAGAATCAGCGTCTGCAACTCCGGGCTGACTTCTTCAATTTCACTAACTCTCGAGATTTCGGTATCCCCGACTCGACAGTTACATCAGGCAACTTCCTGAATCAGTGGGGAACAGACGGAGGCAACCGCCGCATCATTGTCGGTTTGCGTTACGTGTTCTAAGCTGTTGGTCAGTTTATGAGATCGCTCGGGCTAGTTACGCTACTGCTGCTGGGTGCACTGACGGTGTGTGCCCAGCAGCCGAGCGAGATCGAGGTTGTAAAAACGAGCTGGAGCAAAGTGCGGATTGGTTGGGAACGCGATCCGTTTGGTGGTCCACTCGAGAACTTCGACGAGATGCGTTCGCGTGCTCGCAACGAGCGGCGCGTCGCGCAAGGCGGAGGAGAGCGGGCCAAACGAGAGGCGAAAGCCGACGACGCTAACCTCGCGCAGCAGCGAGAGAAGAACCCGCCCAAGTACTACTTCATCTACAAAACCAAATTCAAAAACAACCACACCTCAGCGATCACGCAGATCGATTGGGACTACGTCTTTCTCGAACGCGGCACCGAAAACGAACTGGGACGACAGCAGTTCACGAGTGACGAGCAGATTGCAGCCGGAAAAACGAAAGAGTTAACAGTAACCCTCACCTCACCGCCGACGAAAACCGTAAGCGTTACCTCGCTGAATCTCGAAGAGCACGATCGTTTTACTGAAAGAATTGAACTGGTTCGAGTAAAGTATGGTGACGGCCGCGTCTGGCAGCCACAATAGGACCAGTGCCGTTCCCGATGCGCTACCGCGAAATCAAACCGACTCCCAGGCTCAGACAATTCGTCGAATGTTTTTGGACGCTCGAAGGCGAACGCGCTTCCGACTCGGCGCCGCCGGAACGCATTCTGCCGGACGGATGCATCGAGTAAACGCGCACGTCGAATTTTTCCAATACAACCACCTGAACTTCTTGCAGGCTTGTTTCCATGCTGAAACTAACGGTCCTGACTCTCTTCCTGTTAACGAACCTGTCGGTTCAAACCCCAACGATCACAGATCTCTCGTGGATCGCCGGCGACTGGCAAACTGCGCCCGGTGCGCGTGCACAGATTGAAGAACATTGGACCACCGCCGCCGGCGGTACGATGATGGGAATGAGCCGCACGGTTTCGGGTGAGAAGACGGTGGAGTTTGAGTATTTGCGAATCGAGCAGCGCGCGGACGGCATCTATTACGTCGCGCACCCGAAAGCTCGCTGCCCCGGCACTGACTTCAAACTGACCAGATCATCCGCAACCGAGGCCGTGTTCGAGAATCCACAGCACGACTTTCCGAAACGGATCATCTATCGCAAAACTGCCGACGACTCGCTGACAGCGACCATCGACGGCGGTGAGGGCAGCAAAGCAATGTCGTTTGCGTACCGGCGAATACACTAAACCGGTCCAGGATCCACGAGTTCTTTTCGACGTGAGCTGCCTTCAGACGTCGGCCTGAACGGGCGTCAAAGCGGCCTGCGCTGCGGCCAAGCGCGCGACCGGAACGCGAAACGGCGAACAACTCACGTAATCGAGACCGGTTTCGTGGCAGAAAGCGATCGACTGCGGATCCCCGCCATGCTCGCCGCAGATGCCGATTTTCAAGCCCGGCTTTGCAGTGCGACCGCGTTCCGTCCCGAGACGGACCAGTTGTCCGACGCCGTCGCGATCGAGAACCTGAAACGGATCGTCGGGCACGATCTTGCGCTCGATGTAATTTGGCAGAAAGCGGCTGGAGTCGTCGCGACTCAAACCAAACGTCGTTTGCGTGAGATCGTTCGTCCCAAACGAGAAGAACTGCGCGTGGGCGGCGATACGATCGGCCATCAGGGCGGCTCGCGGCAACTCGATCATCGTGCCGACGAGATATTCGATGGTCATGCCGTGCTCACCCATCACTTGCCGCGCCACTTCGTCGATCAGTTCTTTCTGCTGCCGCAATTCTTCGCTTACGGAAACAAGCGGCACCATGATTTCGAGTTCAACCTTCTTGCGTTCGCCCTGCACCTGACACGCAGCTTCAAAGATCGCGCGGCACTGCATTCGGGTCACCTCGGGAAACAGCAGGCCAAGACGGCACCCGCGGAAGCCCAGCATCGGATTGGCTTCGCGAATACGATTCACTTGCCGCAGCAAAGCGCGCTTATGATCGATCTCGTCGAGCACGTGGTCCATCTCACTCAGCGAGCCGGCGCCCTTCAGTCTCATCTTCAACTCGGCCAGTTCGCTGCCGAGCTCTTCGGCGTTGGGCAGGAACTCGTGCAGTGGCGGATCGAGCAGTCGAATTGTGACCGGCAGGCCCGCCATCTCGCGAAAGATGCCGATGAAGTCACCACGTTGCAGGGGCAGAAGTTTTTCCAAAGCCTTTTCGCGCGCGCCGACGCCGTCCGAAAGAATCATCTCGCGCATGGCCGCGAGCCGGTTGTCGCCGAAGAACATGTGTTCGGTGCGGCAGAGCCCGATGCCTTCGGCGCCAAACTGCCGCGCTGTCTTCGCATCGAGCGGTGTGTCTGCGTTGGCGCGCACCCGAAGCTTGCGAAACTGATCGGCCCAGGTCATCAGTTTGAAAAAGTCGTTATCGAGCGTGGGCTGAATGGTCGGAACCTGGCCCAGGAACACGCGACCGGTCGAGCCGTCGACTGTGATCCAGTCGCCTTTCGTGACGACGGTGCCGTCAACTGTGAATTGTTGCTGGCTGTAATCGATATTGAGTGCCTGAGCGCCGCTCACGCAGGTCTTGCCCATGCCGCGCGCCACCACCGCGGCGTGACTGGTCATGCCGCCTCGTGCAGTGACGATTGCTTGCGCGGCGACCATGCCGTGGAAATCATCGGGGCTCGTTTCCTGCCGCACGAGCACGACTCGTTTGCCTTCGCGCGCCATCTCCTCAGCTTCGTCGGGACTGAATACAACTTGTCCCTGCGCCGCGCCAGGACTGGCCGGAAGTCCAGTTGCGAGCACCGTTGCATTCGTTCTCGGATCGACAGTGGGGTGCAGTAACTGATCGAGTTGTTGCGGCGTGACGCGTTGCACGGCGGTCGCTTTGTCGATCAGTTTTTCGTAGACCATTTCGACGGCGATGCGCACCGCGGCTGCGCCGCTACGTTTGCCCGTGCGCGTTTGCAGCATCCAGAGTTTGCCGCGTTCGATCGTGAACTCGCAGTCCTGCATGTCCTTGTAGTGCTGTTCGAGCAGATTGGCGATCGAAGCAAACTGTTCGTAAACCTCGGGCAGTTCTTTTTTGAGCTGGCTGATCGGATTCGGCGTGCGAATGCCTGCGACCACGTCTTCGCCTTGCGCGTTGAGCAGATACTCGCCGTAGAGTTCTTTCTTGCCGTCGGAAGGGTTGCGCGTGAACGCGACGCCAGTACCGCTGCCGGCGCCCATGTTTCCGAAAACCATCGCCTGCACGTTCACCGCTGTGCCTAACGTGTCGGGAATGCGGTTAACGCGGCGATAGTCGATCGCGCGGCGGCCCATCCATGAATTGAATACCGCGGCGATCGCGATGCGTAGTTGTTCGTAAGGATCCTCGGGAATCGCGCGCTGTTCCGTCAGGATGATCTGTTTTTCCGCCGCGATAATCTCGCGCAGGTGATCCGGGTTGAGATCCGTGTCACGTCCGCCTTGCGTCTGTGCCTTGAAACGATCGAGCACTCGTTCAAACTTCGCGTGGGCGACGCCCATCACGATTTCGCCGAACAAGGAAGCGAAGCGTCGATAAGCGTCGAGTGCAAAACGAAGATCGCCGGTTTGCTCTGCGAGGCCGGTCACAGTTTCTTCGTTCAAGCCGAGGTTCAGCACTGTATCCATCATGCCCGGCATCGAGAAAGCCGCGCCTGAACGGACGGAGACGAGCAGCGGATTCTTTGGATCGCCGAACCGCTTGCCGACTTTCTCCTCGATCTTTTTGAGACCTTCCTGCACCTGTTCCCAAAGGCCGTCGGGGAAGTTTTTGTCGTTTTCAAAGAATGCGTTGCAGGCTTCGGTGGTAACCACCAAGCCCGGTGGCACAGGCAGTCCAGCCTGCGTCATCTCGCAAAGGCCCGCGCCCTTGCCGCCCAACAAAGTCTTGTCGTCGCCGGGGCCGTCGTCGAAAAGGTAGACCCACTTGTTTGTCGTTTGTTCAGTTGTCTCCGAGGCTTCTTCAGTAACAGTGCTCATTGCGGAAAGACTCTCTTCTCAGGATAGATGCTAGAAATGAACCGCGCGTGCAAAGTGCCAGTGTCGTGTAAACTCCGAAACCCTGTCAACCTCGGACGCACAGAGAGGAGCTTTAACTCATCAGCTTTGCAAAGGCCCGGGCGATGATGCCGGTGACGCTGCCTGCCTCAAGGGCGTAGCGGCGGAAGTCGAAAGTCGTGACCGGCGCGACACCAACAGAAGACGAGGTCAGAAAAATCTCGTCAGCGTCCGTCAGGTCCGTCATCTCGTAAACGCCTTCCAGCAGCGGAAAGAAGTGTTTGCTCGCGATGTCAATCACACACTCGCGGGTGACACCAGCAATCGCGCCGGTGCTCAGGTTAGGCGTATGTATCGTGCCGTCCTTCACCCAAAAAAGATTTGCCGTGGTGGCCGAACAGATCTCGCCGCGTTCGTTCAAGACCACTGCTTCGTCGAAGTCGCGGCTTTGTGCCTCCTCCCACGCGAGGACGTTGCTCAGATAATTCAGAGTCTTGATTCCGGTCAGTGGGGAGAAGGTGTTGGTGCGAAACGGCGAGACGGCGAGGGAGAATCCATTCGACGGCGCTTTCGGCGGATCGCCCGTCATGATTAGCAGATCGGTTTTCTTGCCGCCGGGCACCTTTGTCTTCCACACGTCGCGGCCACTGCGCGCCAGCAGGATCACTCGCGCACGGCCGTCCCGCACCTGATTCACCGCGATCAGCTTCTTCAGTGCGTCGCCGACGCCTTTCTCCGTGCAACCTGTGTGATCGATATCGAGTTTGCCGGCGTGTACGGTTAGACGTTGCCAGTGTTTGGACCAGAGAAAGGGATTGGTGTCGTAGATGGCGAGAGTAGTAAAAACGCCGCGGCCGTAAAGCATGGCGGAAGAGACCGGCGCCACACGCGCTTTAGTGGCTTCCACCATGGTTTTGTTGAGATAGATTACCGGGTGCACAAAGCTTGTGTCTCTTGTGCCTCTTCGTGGCTTTAACCGGCCACCAATGCTTCAGCTTTCAGTGAGTTTGCGAGCGCCTCACGCCAGGTTGATTCGAGATCCTTTACGTCGGCGCCTAGAACTCGCGTCCCGTCAACTGAAATCTGTAGCTGTGTTCCACCAACACTGCCGAGGATCTCTAGCGGAGCGTTGTGTCGTTCAGCGATTTGACGGATAGAGTCGGTGGCGTTGGGCTCAAAACTGATCAAGATTCGCGATGGTGATTCACTAAACAAGAGCGCCGTTGGGCTCAGTGTTCCTTTCAGATTGACGTCCGCCCCAAGTGCGGCTCTGCCGAGTGACGAAAAACACAGCTCAGCGAGTGCGACAGCCAACCCGCCGTCGGCGCAATCGTGTGCGGCGGTGAGCAGTCCGACTTCGGCAGCTTCAAGACAAGCTTGTTGCACTGCGAGTTCGCGTTTCAGATCGAGTTCGGGAACCTTGCCGTTGGCGACGACCTCCGCGGCGGTCAGACCAGTGACACTCACCGTATATTCGCTGATCGACAAGTCGTCCTGCGTTGTGCCGAGCAACGCGATCACGTCGCCTTCTTTCTTGAACCCGGGCGTGATCACGCGGCGCACGTCTTCCATCAAACCGACCATGCCGATCACCGGCGTCGGCAGAATCCCGCGGCCTTCAGTCTCGTTGTAGAACGAGACATTGCCGGAAACCACCGGCGTATCAAACACGCGACACGCTTCAGCCATGCCGTCGATCACTTCCGAAAACGACCACATCACTTCCGGACGCTCCGGCGAAGCAAAGTTCAAACAGTTAGTGATCGCGATCGGCCGCGCGCCGACACAGACGACGTTTCGCGCAGCCTCCGCAACGACGAGCTTCGCACCTTCGCGGGGATTCGCCGCGCAGTAGCGGCCGTTTCCATCGAGTGTCATCGCCAGCGCGCGGCGCGTCTCTTTTATCCGAACAACAGCAGCATCCGCACCCGGCAATATCGCCGTGTTCGTACGGACCATGTGATCGTACTGGCGAAACACCCACTGCTTCGAAGCGATATTTCCCGAGCGCAGTAAAAGCCTTAACGCATCCGTGTGATCAGTGTTCTCTGTACCTGATACTTTGAGCTTTGCAGTTTGTACTGTCGGCGCGGTCATCGGCCGTTCGTATCGCGGCGCTTCATCAGTCAACGCCGCCACCGGAATATCGGCAACCGTCTCCCCGTTGTGAATCACCTGCATGCGATTCGTATCGCGGACCCGACCAATCACCATAGCATCGAGATCCCACTTGCGAAAGATGTCCACCACCTCACGCTCGCGTCCGGCATGAGCCACCACCAGCATTCGTTCCTGCGACTCAGACAAAAGCATCTCGTACGCGGTCATGTTCTGCTCGCGTTGCGGCACGAGCGAAAGGTCCAGCTCGATGCCGGTGCCCGCACGCGCGGCCATCTCACACGAGGACGAAGTCAAACCCGCAGCGCCCATGTCCTGAATCCCGGCCACCGCGCCACTGCGCATCGCCTCAAGACAAGCTTCCAGCAAAAGCTTCTCCAGAAACGGATCTCCAACCTGGACCGTCGGCCGTTTCTCCAGTGCTTCCTCGTCAAACTCGGCCGACGCCATCGTCGCGCCGTGAATGCCGTCGCGGCCGGTCTTCGCGCCGACATACAACACCGGATTGCCGATACCTGTCGCCTTGCCAAAGAAAATCTGATCGTGTCGCACAAGGCCAAGCGCGAAAGCATTCACGAGCGGATTGAGTGCGTAAGCATCGTCGAAGGCGACCTCGCCGCCGACGGTGGCGACACCAAACGCATTTCCGTAATGCGCGATTCCCGCCACCACACCGGCAAGCAACGAACGATTGCGCCGGCCGTGTTGCGGATGATCGAGTGAACCAAAACGCAGACTGTTCATCGAGGCAATCGGTCGAGCGCCCATCGTGAAGATGTCGCGCAGGATTCCGCCGACGCCTGTCGCTGCACCCTGAAACGGTTCGATGAAAGAAGGATGATTGTGCGACTCGATCTTGAAAGCCGCGCACCAGCCGTCGCCGAGGTCGACCACACCAGCATTCTCACCTGGCGGCACGATCACGCGTTCGCCAGTGGTTGGAAGACGCTTGAGATGTATGCGCGAAGATTTGTAGGAACAGTGTTCCGACCACATAACCGAGAAGATACCGAGCTCGGTGAGGTTCGGTTCGCGGCCAAGCAACTCTTTAATTCGCTCGAATTCCTGCTGAGTGAGATTGTGCGCGGAGATAACTTCAGGAGTGATCATCTTTTGAGCTTTGTACTTAGTACTTTCAACTTTGTCGCTCTACAAAGAACAAAGCACCAAGTACAAAGAACGCCTAGTCAACTTTCTTCACCAACTTTTCAATCGCGTTACGCAGTTCCGTTGGATCCACCCGTCCGATGTGCTTGTAAACGACCTCGCCTTTTTCGTTGTAAAGAAATGTCGCCGGCAGCGCGCCGCTCCACTTGGGATCCATCAGTTTGATGGCCGGCTCGGGATCTGAAGCATCGAGTAGATACGCAGGCATCGTCGCCTTCATCGCCTCCAGAAACTTCGGCACTTCCGTCTTGATGTCGCTCACGTCATCCAGCGACACAGTCACAAACTCCAGCGACTGTGGCCGGTACTGCTGATCGATTTTCACCAGGTCCGGAAACTCCTCCCGGCACGGATCACAGAAGGTGGCCCAGAAGTTCACGAGCAACGGGCCTTGCCGCTGCTGCGTGATCAAATTCTTCAACGCATCGGTGTCGATAGGTGTAATGACAGTTTGGGCCTTCTTCGCGGTGCCGTATTTCCGCTTTTGAGCCGGCACCGCAAGACTGGCCAACAACATACACAGAATGATCAGTAGAATTACTTTTGAACGACGCATTGCTTAGGCTCGCTTGATAGTGCAACCGAATGCTTTGGCTTCCGTTTTTTCGATCGGCTTGCCGTTGAGTGCTGCATCGAGTGCGTTGCGCAGATCGCTTGTCTCGATTTGCGCTGGATTGCGCGAGTTGTCGATGCGTCCGTGATAGAGAAGCTTGTTGTTTGCGTCGAGGAAGTAAGCATCAGGCGTGACGCTCGCGCCGAGTTTGTCGGCGATCTTGTTGCCGGGATCTTTTAGAATCGGGAAGGCGAGTTTGTGCTCGGCTGCGTGAGTTTTAACTGCGGCTGCGTCTTCGGCGACGTTCGAGTTAATGCCGACAACGGCGATGCCCTTGGCTTTGTAGTCTTCAGCCAGCTTTTCCATGCGCTCGTTGTACGCGTTTGACACAGGACATTGCACTGCGATGAAGATTAAAACCGTGCCGTTCTTTCCGGCCAGCGACTTCAACGAACGCTCAGTGCCGTCGACATCGGGAAGCGTGAACTCTTCAATCGTGGCGCCAATCGCTGGCGGCGCCGGGACCTCTCCGCCGAATGCGACACCCGCAACTACAAACACTAAAACCAGCAGGATCGATAGATTTCTCGTCTTCATTTATTATGTCTCCTTTAACGTCCAAGATTATGCCAGAGATCATCGAAATCGAGCCAGCGTTACCAGTTCCCGTACGCATGGATGCTGACGAACGGTTTACTGGACGCGGCGTGACGGTCGCTTTCCTCGACTCCGGTTTTTACGCGCACCAGGATCTCACCAAACCAGTCAACCGCATCGTTGCTTACCACAACATCTTTTCTCCGGCTGACGATCTCTCGTCTCTGGAAACGCATGATGTCGCGAGTTGGCACGGAATGATGACGTCTGTCGTCGCTGCCGGGAATGGTTATTTGTCAGACGGCCTCTATCGCAGCATCGCGCCGGAAGCGAAGGTCGTGCTCGTGAAGATTGGCAAGACTGGACGCATCCCGGAGAGCAACATTGAGACGGGCCTGCGGTGGGTGCAGGCGAACAAGGAGAGATACCAGATTCGCATCGTCAACATTTCCGCCGGTGGCGATTTTGAGCGGTCGTATCTTGAGAATACGTTGTGTCAACTGGTTGAAGAGGCGGTGAAGGCGGGTTTGACGGTCGTTTGTGCAGTCGGCAACGCGGGACTCGCGCCGGGCCATCCCGTTTTGCCTCCCGCGAGTTCGCCGGCGGCGATCTCGGTCGGTGGCCTCGACGATCAGAACTCACTGGATCGCGCGCGGCGTGGCATGTATCGGTCGTCGTATGGACCAACGATTGACGGTCTGCAGAAACCGGAAGTGATTGCACCAGGAATTTGGGTCGCCGGTCCGATTCTGCCGCACACGCCTACCGCCGCCGAGGCGCATCTTTACGCCGAACTCGACGCCGCGGCTGACGGTCAACTCAGAGAGATCATTCTGGCCCATGCCGGCATCGACAAGCAGCTCGATGAAGCGCATGATTTGTCGGTACCACTTCTGCGTCAGCTCATCACTATCAAACTTCGCGAAGGCAACGTGATCAATCAGCACTACAAGTTTGTTGATGGAACTTCCTTCGCGTCGCCGATCGTTGCGTCAATCGCAGCGTGCATGCTGGAGGCAAATCCGAAATTGACTCCGGCGCAGATCAAGCGCATTCTGATCGATACCGCCGAGCGTGTTGCGAGTGTTGAAGTTGATCGTCAGGGTTGGGGCGTTGTTGTCCCGCGCAAAGCGGTGGAGATGGCCTTGCGTGTAGTGAGCAAGTGAAGCTTGGGTTGCAAATTGGACGCCTCCTTGGAGTGCGGCGACTCGTCGCCGCTTTCGCTTCCGCTTTCAGACCAAAGCGGTGACAAGTCCCCGCACTCCAAGGAGGCGTCCTAACTGCATCACTACCCACAACTCGTTTGGCTGGACACTCGCAAGGTGCGTGTGCAACAATTCGCGGCACCCAAAAACCTACCGCATGAGATTGGAGTTGTTGAGTTGGCATGTCTGAAAACGAAACCGCAATAAGCCACGGCGCGGCTGCCCCCGCAAACGAGTCCGCGCCTGAAGCAAACACCGAAGAGATCACTTATCACGCTGTTGAGAAAGATGGAGTCGTAACTGCAATCTGGGAAATGCAGGGGCGCAAACACCTGCGCACAATCGATCCGCGCTCCCGTCAGGGGCAGGACATCCTTCGTCTTTACACCACAGAACATCACGACGAAGTCGCCTCCTAGTTCAGATCGTTTGGGCCAGGCGCATCTGAGATTTTGAACAATAACGGACTTTTTTGACGAACGGGCGCGCCTGCGGCCGGTGCCACCTCCCGTTGACCAAAAGTGCCGCCACTTGTGCTGTCGGTGATCGAGAACGGCAACCCACTTTGATAGGTGACGATGCCGCAAGTGCAGGAGCTGGTGCGCAAGGTTGAGAAGTCGCTAAACGAGAAGAACTAGATATGATTCGCCGTGCCGAAGTTGAAGAAGCAACTCTTTTGACGACCATTGCGCTCGATGCGAAGCGCTACTGGGGTTATCCCGAGCACTGGATCAAGCACTGGGAAGCCGACCTCACCATCTCTCCCGATTTCGTTCGTGACAATCACGTGTACGTTGCTGAAGCTGACGGTGAGGTTCGCGGGTTTTATGCGTTGTGTGTTAGCGGCGATAAAGCCAAGCTTGAGCATATGTGGGTGGCGCCGGATCGCATCGGGACAGGAATTGGGAAAGAGTTGTTTCTTGATGCGATGGAGCGTGCCGCCGCACTCGAGGTCCGCGACCTGCAGATTGACGCGGATCCAAATGCGGCAGGTTTTTATAAACGCATGGGTGCGATTCAGATCGGCGAAACAGACTCATCGATTGATGGCCAGACCCGCAAGCTACCTCGTCTGAAAATCGACCCCTCCTGACCGCAACTCTCTCGTCTGCGACTCCTTGTTGACCACCGAACTTACGGACTTACCGCTTCGGATTATCTGGCTTCTTCGGCCCCTCCGAAGAGCGCGGAGATTCAGATCGTGGCGCCTCCGACCGCGGCGGTGGATCCGAACGTGGCGGCGGATCGGACCTTGGTGGCGGGTCCGACCGCGGTGGTGGGTCGGAACGCGGAGACTCAACGCGCGGCGGTGGCTCCGACCGCGGTGACTCTGATCGCGGCGGCGGATCCGAACGAGGTTCGGGCCGTGACTCAGAACGAGGAGGGGGATCGGAGCGTGGTGGCGGATCAGAGCGCGGTGGTGGATCGTAGCGTCTTGGCTCCGAACGTGGTTCAGGTTGTGACTCGGAACGAGGTGGTTCAGAGCGTGGCGCCTCAACGCGTGGTTCAGGTCGTGACTCGGAGCGCGGTGGTTCAGAACGAGGAGCCTCGACGCGTGGTTCGGGTCGTGCCTCGGAACGAGGTGGTTCGGAGCGAGGAGCCTCGACGCGTGGTTCGGGTCGTGCCTCGGAGCGAGGTGGTTCGGAGCGAGGCGATTCCGATTGTGGTGGGTTGGAGCGTGGTGGCTCCGATCCCGTTTCAGATTGTGGCCTCTCGCTCGCGCGCGGTCGACCTTCAATCCCTTCCTGCCCGCGCCCACGCTTCTCGACGCCCTCGCTTAACCCTGGCCTTACAATACGACCTGGCCGCTCATCACTCCTCGGCTCAGGACGCGCAACTGCACCCGATGGAGGCACCTCAACTCCCGACGGCGTAGAGTTCGGCACAGTCCTCGTGCTCGGAGCAGTCGTCGCATCTGAAGTACCGGTAGTCGGAGCAGTCGTGTTCGGAGCGGCCGTAGTGCTTGGCGCCGGTGTCGTGTTTGGCGAAGTATTACTTTGCGGAGACGCTGTCTGCTGCGTCGTTACGGGCTCGGCAGGCGTTCGTGGCTCACGGCCGCGAAAGATCCTTGACCGCCGCAAATCCTCATCCAGCGGCACTCCCGGCGTTCGCTCCGCAGCTCCGGTCGAAGTATCCGGCATCGGCACTCCGCGTGGCGATATCTGCACTGCACCCGATCGACGGCCGCCCAAACCAGTACCGCCCGAACCGGCACCGCTAGAACCAGTCCCGCCCGAGCCACCACCGGCTGCATCAGTAACCGTTGAACCACCGGCACCCGACGATCCAATGCGCGGCGGCAAGTTGTTACTCACTTCCGGCGTCGATTCGAGCGCTCTTCGCCCGGTCCGTTCATCGGCCGGCCGGCCATTCTCATTCTCATTCCCGAAATCTCGCCGCGGCACACGCGTTACACCGCGCCACGCCTTGTAGTCAGCAGTTCGCGCCGGTTGACCAGTCCCACCACCGGGCTGATCAGCCCCGCCACGAGGCTGACCAGCACCAGCGCCGGGTTGCTGACCAGCACCGCCGCCGGGCGGATAACCATGGCCCCCACCGTGCGGCCGGCCAGCACCACCAGCGTAGCCGCCACCATAGTTTGACGGCGGCCGATCGTGATGACGGTAATAGCGCGAATGCGGATCGCGCTGGTAATACGACAATGGATACCAGCAGATGTCGTTACCAAATGAGAAATCCAGCGACACAAACGCTACGAGCGCAGGCCGCCAGAAACTGCGTCTGGGTGTGAACCTGCTCCGCGGCACCCATGCCCACGCATTGTTGTGATAAACCCAACGTCCGAAGTGATACGGCGCCCAACCCCAAGGTTCATAACCAACCCAAGTCCAACCGTAAGGCGCACACCAGACCCAATGACCGTAGCGATACGGCGCCCAATCGCCGTACACGCTAATCGTGGCCGGATGCGGACGCCAGATCCAGCCGAAATCATTTGTGTAAGTCCACTCGCCATAGGCGGCCAGTTCTTCCGCCCCCCAAACGTACTCGTCGTAATACTGAGAGTTGTAACGAAGTTGCTGCGCCAGGTAACGCTCGCGATCGTTTATCCACGCGTCAAGTGGATCGGGACCAGCGGCGGCGTAGAATTCCCAATCGCCCGCGTTCTCGCCGTATACCACGAGTTCGGCTGAGCGGCCGTCGCGCAGCGCAAAACCTGACGTATCCGAGTAGATTCGCGCACGGCCGCCGTCACGAACAGTCAAACGCACGCCTCCGTCTCGC
Organism: Pyrinomonadaceae bacterium; assembly: GCA_036506775.1. Taxonomy (GTDB): domain Bacteria; phylum Acidobacteriota; class Blastocatellia; order Pyrinomonadales; family Pyrinomonadaceae; genus PSRF01. The sequence goes on from DASXRE010000305.1 coordinate 24,596, forward strand.
GGCACGTCGATGCGATAGAGTCCGGGCTTCTCTGCGGCCATCGTGGTCTTCGGGGCGTCGATTTCAAAGTATTCGCGGCTGCGATCGAATCTGACGAGGCGAACAATCGCGGTTCCTTCGAGAACGCTGAGCGCGATGCCCTCGTCGCGCAAAGTCACAATGCGCAACACGGAGCTTGGCGCTACGCGGACGAAGTTGCGCGCATCGACCTGTATTTCCATCCGGCTGTCTTTCTCGGTAGCGACGGTGTCGCCTTCGATCAACGGATAATTCAGCCGCGCGCGTTCCCAGTCCTGATTGCCTTTGCGCCTGAGATTCACATCCCCGGTGATCAAACTGATGCGGACGACGCGATCTTTCACGTCGTAATCGTCGGGTTCGTCCGTATCATCGGCGGCGCGGGCGGTCAGGTTGATTGAGAAAAGGGTGAGTAATAAAACGAGAAGTCTGGTGTTGAGTCGGGAGACTTGCATGGTCCTGCTCCTTGTTAGGTTTTGGCTGGTGAGAATGCGGCAAAGTGTATGCCCGTTAGGCGCGTAGAATGGGCCAGACGCAAAAATTGAGAACTCTCAGTGGCGCCTTTTCCACTCCCGATTGCAAATTTGAACTTCCTCAAAGCAACGCAGCGGAAAAGAATTTTTGACTTGAGGAGGTATGCTGCCTTAGACGGTGTATTGCCGACACGATATCGTGTGAGATGAATGCGCATGGACACGAATTTTGACGTCGTTGTCATCGGAGCCGGGATCAACGGCGCGGGTATCGCTCGTGATGCGGCGATGCGCGGGTTGAAGGTGTTGCTCGTTGATAAGAAAGACATCGGTGGCGGGACAAGCGCAGGCTCGACGCGTCTGATTCATGGCGGCCTGCGATATCTCGAGCACTTCGAGTTTGGTCTGGTTCGCGAGTCGTTGCGAGAGCGCGAGACGCTGCTGCGGATCGCGCCGCATCTCGTAAGGCCGTTACCGATTACGATTCCGATTTATAAACACGGCCGGCGCGGCCGCACGACGATTCGTGCGGGAATGATTGCTTATGACCTGTTGTCGATCGGGAAGTCGTTGCCGCGGCACCGAATGCAATCGGTTGAGGAGACGTTGCGGCAAATGCCTAGGTTGAATCCGGAACGGTTGGTCGGCTCGGCAGTGTATTTCGACGCGCAGGTCGAGTTTGCTGAGCGGCTGGTGCTCGAGAATGTGCTGGCGGCGGTGGAGCACGGTGCGACCGTTTTGACTTACACGCGCGTGACGAGCTTGCTGGTTGAGGATGGGTTGCTGGCGGGAGTCAGGTTGGAAGGGGATTTGGCGGATGAAATCAGGGCGAAGGTGGTGATCAATGCCGCTGGGCCGTGGGTCGATCAGTTAATTGATCAGCGGTTAATTGGCGGCACGAAAGGTAGTCACATCGTGGTCGCGCCGTTTGCGGGTGCCCCGGCGACTGCGGTTTACGTCGAAGCGGCAAGCGATGGCCGTCCGTTTTTCATCATTCCGTGGAACGGAAACTACCTGATTGGAACCACTGACGTTCGCTTTGAAGATGACCCCGATGAGGTTCGTAGCGAAGTTTGGGAAGTCGATTATCTGCTGACGGAAACGAATCGCGCGTTTCCTGAAGCAGGATTGACTCGCGACTCCGTGCTTTACACGTACGCGGGTGTTCGGCCGTTGCCTTTCACGACGGATCACGACGAGCAGCGCATCACTCGCCGGCATTTCCTGCGCGAGCATCCGAGATTTGCCAATCTGATTTCGGTGGTTGGTGGAAAGTTGACGACGTATCGGAGTCTCGCTGAGGAATGTGTCGACCTGGTGTTTCGAAAGCTCCAGAGAAGATCTCCGCACTGTGAAACGGCAAGCGTTCCTTTGCCGGGAGGTACCGGTGGCTCTCCGGAGAATGTGTGTACCCGGTGGCGGCGCATTTATGGTTCACGAGCGAAGGAAGTAGCGGAACTCGCGACGCGCCTCAACACGAACGCACAAACCGCCGAAATAGTTTTTGCTTTTGATAGCGAGTTGGCCAAGACCCTGGCTGACTGTTTTCTGAGAAGAACGATGGTCGGATTGAACGCTGATCTTGGACTCGGCGAGATTGAAGCAGCGGCGCAGGTTGGAAGGCGGTTTTTAGGATGGAGCGAAGAGCGGGTACGCCGCGAAGCGGATAACTATCGAGAAGAGATCTCACGGATGAGCGACCACCGATCTCATTCTGGCGAGTGAGTCGCGCGCAAATCGCTTTTGCATCACGCGCGCCACCGGGAAGCCGAGCTTCACGAGTGGATGGCGTGGCTGCGAAAAGGCGAGAATGTCGTACCAGACGCTGTCGTTGCTGCGATTCCATTCGATAAGAAAACGTTCCTCGCCACGCTCGATGTGATCAGGCAATGTGCCGTAAGCGAAACCAAAACGCGTCAGCGGTTCTTGTTCGTCAATCACGTAGATCACGCGACAGGCGTTCAACGACCACAGTCCACATGCCCAGGCTTTGACCGCAACAACCGCGTCTTTCTCAAGCTTCACACCTCGTGTTGCGATCGTCACCCAACCGAGATCAAATTGACGCCATTGTCGCAAGGCTTCGACTGCGCGTTCGAAAACGTCTCCGCCGCGTCCGAGTTGAATGTGATTGTGATCGACTGTGTAACCAGCGGGAGCGTTGCCCTGGGTCGCGCCCACTTCGGCGTAACTGAACGGGAGATTTGATTGACTGGAAATGAGGTTAGAGATGTCCGACTCGGAAGGTTCGTTCAGCGTAAACATCAATTAGTTGGATCAGTCTTACGCGCGCGCGGGTGATGACGATCGTAGGCGGAGCGCAGGTGCACGTCGGTGATGTGGGTGTAGATCTGAGTTGTCGAAATGTCGCTGTGGCCCAACAGGGCCTGCACCGAACGCGAATCGGCTCCGTGTTGCATCAAGTGCGTCGCAAAGCTGTGACGCAACGTATGCGGCGACACGTGTTTCATGCCCGCCCGTTCAGCGTAACGCTTGATCATGGACCACGCGAGATGCCGCGTGAATGGTTTCCCGCGATGTAGAAAAACGTGCGGCAACGTCTGCTTCCCGTAATCCGCTTTGGCGGCCGCGTACTGTTGCAACCAATGGATCGCGCTCTTGCCGAGCGGAACACGGCGCTCTTTGCTGCCCTTGCCATGACAAACCAGCAGCCCTGCAAGCAGATCGACGTCAGCCTGTTTCAGGTTTACCAGTTCAGAAACACGCAGGCCCGTCGCATACATCACCTCCAGCACCGTGCGATCGCGAATGCCTTCAGCGGTCGTGACGTCCGGCGCCGCAAACAGACGATTAATCTCGTCCTCGGTGAGAAACTTCGGCAAATAACTGAAACGTTGCGGTGTGTCGAGATCGTCAGCGGGATGGCGCTTGACGTGGCCATCGAGCATCAGAAACTTGTAAAAGCCGCGCGTCGCACTCACTGCTCTGGCGATTGACGTTGGCGCCAGTCCCTCGCGCGACAGACTCGCGATCCACTTGCGCAGATCTGCGCGAGTGAGTGCGAGAAGGTCTTTGCCGTTTTGCTCGGCCCAGGCTTGCAGACGTGTGAGATCTCGTTCGTAACTGGCGATGCTGTGTTGCGCCAGCCCCTTTTCAACCTGGATGTAAGTCAGGAATTCCTTTAGGAAGTCACGCTTCATTCGTAGCGCAGACACTCAATCGGATCCAGTTTCGAGGCTTTGCGCGCCGGCCAAACGCCGAAGATCAGGCCCACGCCGATCGACACGCTCAGGCCCGTGATCACCGCCCACGTGGGAATCGAAGCCGGCAAGCTCGGAATCAGCAAGATGATTATCTGACTGGCGCCCACCGCCAGCAACACGCCGAGCACGCCGCCGAGAAACGTCAACATCATCGCTTCAAACAAGAATTGCCGCACTATGTCGCGACGCCGCGCGCCGATGGCTTTGCGCACGCCGATCTCTTTCGTGCGTTCAGTGACGCTCACCAACATGATGTTCATCACGCCGATGCCGCCCACCAACAGGCCGAGACTCGAGATCGCGATGGCAATGAGTCCGACCATCGCTGTAATGCTATCAAACTGTTCGATAAATTTGTCGGCTGTTTTGATGTCGAAGTTATTTGGGTCCCCAAATTTGACTTGGCGGCGGCGGCGCAGAATCTCCTCTGACTGCGTCAGCGCTTTCTGGACTTGTCCCGATCGTCCGCGAATCACGAGCAACAGGTAACCCTTCGCAGGGGCAACTTTCTGGGCAGTGCGAAATGGGATGTAGACCGCGTTGTCTTCTTCGTTCTCGCCAAAGAAACCTGCTTTTCGCTTTTCCAGCACACCGATGATTTCGAAATTGTAGCCGCCCATGCGCACGTTTGTGCCGGCAATCTGGTTCGCACCGGGAAAGAGCGCTTCGGCTGCGTTGACTCCAATCACCATCACGTTAGCGCGCTGCTGATCGTCGGAGTCGGTGATGAAGCGGCCTTCTTTCAGGGTGATGTTGGTGATATTCGCGTAGTTCGACGAGACGCCCTGCGTGTTGCCCCAACGATAATTGCGCCCTTGATAAGTGATGTTGTCGTCAAATGGACCACCGCCGTAACCGACGTTTGGAGCGACGTGGGCCACGTCTTCAACTGCACTCGCCTGTGCCTGGATCGCTTCGGCGTCGGCAACGGTCAACGGTTTCCGCGTCCGTTCCGACCGATCTTCACCCGTGCGTGGTCCGGTCGAGAGATG
>DASXRE010000306.1:0-8474 GCA_036506775.1 Pyrinomonadaceae bacterium
ACCGCGAACCCGGCTATGAGACCGATGAAGCTGATCAGAATCGCTTCCTTTTCAATGATCCCCACGATGTAGCCGCGTGACGCGCCCATGGCTTTGAGGATGCCAATCTCGCGAGTGCGTTCAGTGATCGTCGTGTACATCGCGAGCATTACCACCAACGCGCTGACGACCGCTGCCAGTCCAACCAGCACACGCAAAAACACGCCAAGGTAGGGAATGCTTTTCTCAAAACTCGTGAACACATCGCGGGTTGGTTGAATCGTATTTCCGGGAAGTTCCTGATCGATGCGCCTGGCCATCGCATCGACCTGTTCGGGATTGCGTAGCTTGATAAAGATAAACGTACTCTTGCCCGGCGTTTCGAGCGCCTCCTGCATGGCTGCGAGCGACATCTTCACGCGCGCGCCCGATTCCGGCGCGTAGATTCCGACGATGCGATAGTCCTTTGTTCCCAGCGGCTTGAGTTTGTCGCCGAGATGAAGATAGTTGTTGCGCGCCTTTGTTTCATCGATCACCACTTCGTCGTTGCGTTGCGGTCCGTGCCCTTCGACCACACGGAGGTCGTTCATTCGGGCGTAAGCGTCCCAATCGACGCCGTCAATCTGTTCCAGACCGATACCGCCCGTGCCTTGCGAGAAGTGGCGAATCACGGGCAACGCCTCTTCAATGCCCTCGATGGCCTTGAGCCGGTCGACATAGCGCGTGTCGAGGTTCGCGGTGGTCGTAGTCAACTGCACCGCGCCCGGCCGCATGAAGATGAGCTCGGCGCGAACGTTCGTGGCGCGGCGCTGCAAGTCGTTTGACATGCCGCGCGCGAGGCCGGTGAAAAGCATGACCAAAGCAACGCCGAGCGCAATTCCGGCCACACTGACCAGCGTGCGAATCGGTCTTTGACGAATATTCGAAGTGACTAAATTGTCCATTTAATAAGGTGCGGAGTGGCGCTGCCGCCTAATCCCGTCAATCGCAATCAACTTCCGGCACAAATCCAAGGGCTATTACCATAAAGCATTTTGGTCTAAGCTAACAACGCATCCCCGGTCGATAAATGAGCGGTACAAGTATTGATTCAAGAAATTTCGTGGCTGAGAATTTAAAGCTCGATTCATCGGCGCGCGCCCTAAACATTCCCTCAATCGACCGGCTCGGCCTCGTCGGCACTCTCGACTGGACCATCGTTGGCACTCTCGTGCTCCTCATCATCCTCGGTTTCGGTCTGCGCGTCACCCAGCTCGGCGCGATCGGTTTCGCTGAAGACGAGATGAACAAACTTGATGCCATTCACGCTTACGAGCGCGGCGACTTTTCCGCGAACTCCGAGCACCCGATGCTAATGAAGGCTTTAATGTGGACCTCCGTGGGTGCGGTGCCAGCGAACAGTGAAGAAGCAGCGCTGCGGTTACCAAACGCGCTGATCGGAGCCTTGACTGTTATCCCATTATTTCTGCTGACGGCGTCGTTCTTCGATCGCTGGACCGCGCTGCTGGCCGCTACGTTTTGGGCGTTTGGCATCAACGCGATCACTCACAATCGCATCGGCAAGGAAGACTCGCTACTGGTCTTCTTCATGCTTTTCGCGTTCTACTTCTTCGTCCGCGCGAAGCAGATTTCGCCCGTGCAAAAAGCCGCCCGAGCACGCCGCTACGCGGCTAGTGCAGTCTCATTCGGCCTGATGATCGCCTCGAAATACTTCCCGCATTATCTCGGCCTGAACCTGCTTTTTCATCACAACTTTCACGTGCGTGAAGCGCGTCCGAATGAGCCGAGCGGCAAGATCCCCGGCTGGTTTTTCCTCTTGATAATCGGTGTGTTTGTGCTGGCCAGTCCGGCGGTACTGATGCCGGAAGTCTGGCGTTACATGAATGCCTACATGGGCGAGCAACTGTTGACGCATTCCGGTTACCTGTTTGCCGGACACCTCTACAAAAACAACATGTCGAGCACGCCGTTTTGGGGCACGCCAATCTACTTCTACCTGTTGTTTCTGGCGATCAAGGTGCCGTTACTGACGGTGATTGCATTTTCGGGCGGCCTCATGATCGCTGTCTGGAAGTGGAAGCACGTAGGCCATGCGTTTCTGATCTTCATGTTTCTGTTCTGGATCGTTCCTTATTCACTGACAGGCGCCAAGTGGCTTCGTTACACGCTCTCGTTGATGCCGTTTGTTTATATGCTGGCCGCGGTTGGCGTGGTGGGTTTGATCGAGTGGGCCAAGAGACACTTTCCCAATTCGCGGCAAGCGCCGTTGATCCTTTCGGCGGCGGCCGTGGCGCTATTTGTTTGCGTTCCGGCGTGGACCGCATTCGCCAACCGGCCACACTATGCGCTCTACACAAACGCGCTTGCCGCCGGACACGAAGGCTATTACTTTCCGCACGACGAGTTTTACGACGACGGACTGCGCGAGGCGATCAAGCTGGTTTGCGAACAAGCTCCACAAGGAGCAACGATTGCGCACGAAACGCCCGCCGTTGTGCGTCACTATCTCGCAGCGTTTGGGCGCAGCGATCTGAATTCACAGGTCATTTCATCGCGAGACTTTGATGTGACGACCGCGTCCGGACCCGTTTACGTTATCGTACAAAGCGGCCGCACCTATTTTGAAAACCGTGAAGAGCTCGAAGCCGTGCGGGCTACGTTTCAGCGCGTGCACGAAGTGAAGATTGGCGACGCCACCGCGGCTGAGATCTTTGTGAATCAATGAAGAAACGTTCACCGTTTTTCTACTCGTTCATGACTCTGGTCATGATGCTGGCGCTCGTGCTTGTGGCGCGCAGCTTCGTTCCCGACCGCGTTCAAATCACGATCCTCGGCACGACGGATTTGCACGGCAACATCAATCCGATCGACTACTACACCAACAAACCTGACAATCGCGGACTCGCGAAAGTCGCCACGCTCATCAAACGCATTCGCAAGGAAGAGCCCAACACTTTGCTCATCGATTCTGGCGACACGATTCAGGGCTCACCGCTCGAATCGTTTCACGGCCGCAAAAACAATCAGCCGCCCGACCCGATGATGCTGGTGATGAATTCGTTGAACTACGACGCCATGGCAGTCGGTAATCACGAGTACAACTTCGGTCTCAAGGTGCTGGAAAAGGCACGCGGCGAAGCGAACTTCCCGTGGATGTCTGCCAACACTTACGACATCGCCAAACAGCAACCGCATTACAAGCCTTACCTCGTCAAGGAAGTTGCCGGAGTGAGAATCGGCATCCTTGGGCTGACGACGCCCGGAGTACCCAACTGGGACAATGCGCCGAACTATGCCGGGCTCGAGTTTCACGAGCCGTTGAGCGACGCACGCAAGTGGGTGCCAATGCTGCGCGACAAGGAAAAGTGCGACGTGGTCGTCATCGCGATGCACATGGGACTCGAGGAAGACTTGCGCACCGGTGAAGTGAGTCCCGGCCAAGTGCTGCACGAGAATGAAGCTATCGCGATCGCCGGGGATGTGCCGGGTGTTGACGTGATCTTCATGGGCCACACGCATCGTGAGGTTCCTTCGCTTTACGTCAATGGCGTTCTGCTGACCCAGGCGAACTATTGGGGAAAACATCTGGCGCGCGCGGATCTTTATCTGCAAAAGGCGGCGAGTGGTTGGCGGGTTTATGCGAAATCGGCGCGGACGTTGCCGGCTGACGATCGCGTCGAGCCGGATCCGGACGTGGTAAAACTTGCTCAGCCTTACGATAACGAGACGCAAGGTTGGCTGGCGCGCGTGATCGGGCAGTCGGCCGAAGAAATAACCGCAAAGGAAGCGCGCTTTCGTGACACGGCGATTCTCGATTTGATTCAGAGAGTGCAGCTCGAAGCGGGCAAAGCCGACGTATCGATGGTCGCGAGTTTCAACTCAGAAGCGAGGATTGCGAAGGGTCCCGTCAGTGTGCGGGACATCGCCGGACTTTATGTTTACGAAAACACACTCGTGGTCCTCGAAGTTACCGGCCAGCAGTTGAAAGATGCGCTCGAACACTCCGCGAAGTATTTCAAAACTTACGTGCCGGGCAAGGCTGCGGCGGACCTCGTCGACGAAAAGATTCCCGCCTACAACTTCGACATCGCCGAAGGCGTCACTTACGAACTCGACATTTCAAAACCAATCGGGGAACGCATACAGAACCTTCGTTTCCGCGGCCGGCCGCTCTCACCTGCGCAAAAACTTCGTCTGGCGACGAACAACTATCGCGTCAACGGCGGTGGTGGGTATACCATGTACAAGAACGCTCCAGTCGTCTATCGCTCCAGCGAAGAGATTCGCGAGTTGATCATCGATTGGGTCGAACGAAACAAAACGATTCCCGTCAAACCTGACAACAACTGGCGCCTCGTGCCTTAATAGGCATGATTTCAGAATTGCCAAGATAGCAATCTCGTTAATCATGTAAGTCCTGTCAAAGCAATGCCGCCTCGACTCGCAGCTATCACAGGCAAGTTGAAGGGAACGATATTCACTCTCGATAACGATGCACTCGTCATCGGCCGTGAAACGGCGGCGAATGTCTGCCTCGCTGACGCCGCTGTCTCTCGCCGTCATTCAAAGATCGAAAAGAAAGACGAAGGCTTCGTCATCACCGACCTGGAGAGTCTCAACGGCACCTTCGTCAACGACATTCCTATTCGCAGCCGCGTGCTCGAACACGGCGATCGCGTGCGCATCGGCGACTCGCAGTTTCTTTTCCTGAGCCACGAAGGCGAAGCCGCTTCGAAATCGAGCGAGGTGACGCTCGATGAAGTGCAGGCCGTGACCGGCCCGACCATCCAGGTGCGCCTCGACGACGCCGTTTACCAGATGGCGCGCGACTTGAGCGCGCTGATGAAAGTCAGCACTGCGATTAACGCCATTCGCGGTCTTGACGAGCTACTCCCACGTTTGCTCGAACTTTTGTTTGAAGTTGTGCCCGCGCAGCGTGGCGCGATTTTGCTAACCAGCAACGACTCGCTCGCCGACGGCGTCCTCTTCGGTCTCGACCGCAAGCACGGAAAAGATCGCGCGGTGAACGTCAGTCGCACGATCGTTCAGCAGGTGCTGCGCGAAGGCGTGGCCGTGCTCGCGAGCGACGCCACTATACAGCCGACCCTCGCTACTGAGAGCTTCATGGAAACACGCGCGCACTCCGTCATGTGTGTGCCGCTGGTGATGGTCGGTCGAAAGCTCGGCGTGTTGTATCTCGACACGACGCTCTCACACGACAAGTTCAACAAAGACCATTTGCAACTGGTGACCGCGATCGCCGGTATCGCGGCGGTCGCCATCGAAAACGCGCGACATTTCGAATGGCTGGAGGAAGAGAATGAACGCCTGCTCGCCGAGGTCAACATCGAGCACAACATGGTCGGCGAGAGCAGTGCGATGCAGCGCGTCTATCAGTTCATTTCCAAGATTGCACCGACGGATGCGACAGTGCTGATCAGCGGTGAGAGTGGCACCGGAAAAGAACTCGCCGCGCGTGCGATTCATCGAAACAGCAAGCGCGCGCAGAAGCCTTTCATGGCGGTGAACTGCGCCGCGCTTACTGAGTCGTTGCTGGAAAGCGAACTGTTTGGTCACGAACGAGGCGCGTTCACCGGCGCGATCGCGCAGAAGAAAGGACGGCTGGAGATCGCCTCGGGCGGTACAGTTTTTCTCGACGAGATCGGCGAACTTCCACCCGCGTTGCAGGTGAAACTGCTGCGCGTGTTGCAGGAGCGCGAGTTTGAACGTGTCGGCGGAACGCTGACGATAAAAGTCGATGTGCGTGTGATTGCCGCGACGAACAAGAACCTCGAAGAAGCGATGGCCGCCGGCGAGTTTCGTCACGATCTTTACTACCGTCTGAACGTTGTCTCAATCGAGATGCCGTCGCTGCGCGAACGGCGCGAAGACATAATGCTGCTGGCAAATTACTTCGTTGAGAAATACCGCGCGATGTGCAACCGGAAGCTAAAAGGAATCTCGCCCGAGGCGCGCGCATCCTTGCTCGCCTACGATTGGCCAGGCAACGTGCGTGAACTGGAGAACACAATCGAGCGCGCGGTGGTGCTGGGAACCACCGACTGGATCCTCCCCAAAGACTTCAGCAATGTGCGTTTTGAGCAAAGCCTTGCGTAAAAATCGGGATATCCGCGAGCCCTTGAAGCCATAGCAGAAAGATGCCGTGGCCAGCGGCAGAAAGACGCCTTGACTTAAAAGCGGTGCCGCACTAGAATCCGCCTGCTTAATCGCCACCACAGCCCTTTACGGATCCCTTTCGATCCGCAAGGTGTGTGTCCAATCAGGAAGTCTGGTTCCCTCGCAAAGTCCCAGCCTTCTTCTTTCAATCGATCTCTTTAAATCCCATCAGAGTTGATGACGACAAAATAAAGGAGTACCCGATGCCCCGCAGCGAAAACCTCTCGCGTTATCTTCGCCGAACTCTCGGCACTCGCAAAAACGTAAAACCTACAAAATCCATTCGGTCTGTTGCTTCGCTGCTAATTGCGAGCGTGGCTGTTTTGGCAGCAGTCGCCTTCTCGGTCTCGGTTGAGTCGAGAAGTTTAGGTTGGCTATGGACTGCGCAACCGAGTACAACAACGGCTGGTTCTGCAGCCGCCAAAAGCGCCGCGACGTCCCCAGGCGTCCCCAGCGCACGTCACTCGGCGATTTCGAAAGCTTTAGCCATGCCGCCGGTGGCTCCGACCGTGACCGCCACCAAAATCGACTCCCTGTTCACGGACGTCGATTTGGACGGGAAAGCCGATCCTGGTGACACGCTGAAATACACCGTCGTTATCAGCGCCAGCGGCGAAGACGCGACCGGCGTCATGTTCAGCGACACGGTGGATCCCAACACAACGTTCGTCGCGGGTACGTTGATGACTACACCGCTCGCACGAAACGATAGTTATTCCGCCAGCGGTAACATCCGCATCACGGTCGCCGCTCCCGGCGTGCTGGCAAACGATTCCGATCCCGATGGCGTGGGACCAGCACTGAATGTGACGGCTGGAACCTTCCTGAGCGCTCAGGGCGGAAACGTGAATCTCAGTGCCGACGGTTCCTTCACCTACAATCCCCCGGCAGGTTTCGAAGGATCCGACACGTTCACTTACACATTGAACGACGGCGAGGGCCCGAGTGATACGGGCACGGTTACGATCACCATCAGCGGGATGATTTGGTTCATCAATAACAACGCTTCATGCCCCTGCGACGGCCGTCTGACAAATCCGTTCAATACGCTCGCCTCCTTCCAGGCCGTCAACGACGCAGTAGGCAATCATCCGGCGGCAAACGACAACATCTTCGTTTACGAAAGCGCGACCGACTACGTGGGTCCAGTGACCTTGCTCAGTGGCCAGAAGTTCATCGGCCAGGACGCCACCGCGAGCCTTTCATCGATCTCGGGCGTGACGCCTCCGGCTGGCAGCGATCCTTTGCCGGCAACAAACAGCGGCAACGGCATCATCGTTAACATCACGAGCGCCGCGGCTGGAATTAATCTCGGTTCGAACAACACGCTGCGTGGATTTACCGGCGGCAACGCGGCGCCAGATATCAGTGGTAGCGGTTTCGGCACCGCCAACGTTTCAGATGTGACGCTGAACGGAAACGGGCAGGCGCTGAACTTGACGAACGGTACCCTCAACGGCACGTTTGGAAGTATCTCTTCCACGAACAGCGCGACGACCGGCATCAGCCTGACCACCGTTGCCGGCTCATTAACCACTGGTTCAACGACCGTCACCAATCCGACCGGCATCGGTATCAGCGTGAACACGTCGAGCGGCTCGCTCAGCTTTGCCAACACATCCGTAACAGGTTCGGGCAGCACCGGCGTAAGTCTCACGACAAACACGGGCACCATTACCTTTGGTGATCTCGACATCTCGCCGGACGCAGGTCAGAGAGGTCTCCTGGCGACAGACAACACCAACACCATCACGACAACGAGCGGCACCATCAGCACAGGTACCGGAACAGCCGTCGAGATCACGCGCTCTTCCAGCACAACGCCTTTAGCGATGGTGCTAACCAGCGTTTCCAACAGCGGTGCGCCGAACGGCATCATGCTCAAGAATACGTCGGGCAGTTTCACCGTCGTTGGCGATGGAGCCAACACCTCTGTAGGCGGCAATTTCACGGGCGGCACGATAACCAACAGTACCGGCGCGGATGGTGCGACTGCCGGCAATGCCGTGTATTTGGAGAATGCGGGAAACGTGACGTTGCGCCGTATCAGGATTAACGGCACTAACCAGAACAACGGCATTCGTGGCGTCAGCTCCAGCAACTTCACCCTGGAATTCTCAACGGTCACCGGCACCAACGGCACTAATGGGACCGGCGACGAAAGCAGTGTCCATTTCACCAACTGGACCGGCACCGGAGCGATCACCTCCTGTGTGATCGAGGGCGGGTTTGAAGACAACCTGAACGTCGTCAATGACTCAGGCACGCTAAACCGGCTCACGATCAGCGGCACCACCTTCGGCTTCAACACCGCTGCG
>DASXRE010000307.1:0-17566 GCA_036506775.1 Pyrinomonadaceae bacterium
TTGAAGGAGTAGCCGGCGGTGAAATCCACGTTTATTAAACTGAAACGAATGCCGGAGCCGACTCCGTAGCGGAAGCGATCGGTGCCGGGCACGTCGTTCACACGAAGCCGCGCCGCGTCGAACATCAAGACGGGACTGACAGCGACGATGTTTGTCTCGCGGAAGAAGACTCCCAGAATGCGCCCTACGTAGGTGACGGTTTGGTTGGCAGTGACCTCGGCTTTTGGTATGCGAATTTTTTTGTAGGCTGACTGTACCTTGCGCTGAATGAGCCGGACTTCGGCGAGGTCGGTCTTGAGTTTGCTCAGCAGGTCTGTGCGTCCGTGATCAATGAGCGGTTGGTCCAACTCGCCGATCTTCACTTCGAGCCCTGTCAAGTATGCGAACAGGCCACCGAATCCAACAGTGAGTCTTTCAACGTCGATCTTGACGCCGTAGTAGTCCTTGTTATCAAACGAGTCGTGCACTGAGACGTAAGCGCTTCGCGCTTTGTCGGCGTACGTGTCGGTTGCGTCGAGTAGATCACGGTAGTCAGACTCCTTGGTCCCTGCTGCCTTGGCAGCTTCGCGCTCGGGTTTCAGCAGTGCACGGATATTGACGAGGAGTTCGTCCAGCTTTCTGCCTGAGCCGGCGGGTTGATCGAGCGCATCCTTTGCGTCCTGCACGTCGCGCAAGTTGTAGGCGCGCAGCGAATCGACTGCGGTGAGATCTTGCTGCAAAGCCTTGCGCGCGTTTTCAATCGAGCCGCTGATCGTCCCGAGATCGTTTTCTGCCGGCACAAGTTCCTGCAACGTCTTGATGTGCTTCTGTAACACGGTGAGCAGCGAGACGGTGTCGTCATCAGGATCGGCAGGATCGCCCGGGTCATCTTTTACAAGAAGGTTAGCGTTTCCTTCGACCGGGTTGGCCTGAATCGCGGCCAGTTCGGCGGCGCTTTCCACGGATTTCTTGAACGCATCCGGATTGAGCTTCGCACCATTGATCGCGTCGTCGACATCGCCGAGCGGATTGCTGCCGTCGTCGTCGGAAAAAGAGTTGATGGCCTTTCTCAACGCGTCGTCGGGACCGGCTTGCGCGAGTAGTTTTGCGAGCAGGGTTTTTAATCGATTGACGATTGGAGTGAGACAAGTCGTCGTGTGAGCGGTATTGTCAGCAACGCAGCCCACCTGAGTTTCGAGTGCCTTGATCTCTTTCGACTGCTGAACGGCCTCTTCGCGCAGAAACAAACGCGTCGCGAGCAGTTGTCCACCAAGCCCCGCGTTCACATCCGGGTCTTCGCCGATCTCACGTGGAATCAACTGCTTCTGCCAAATGGTTTGGGCGGCCGTCAGATTGACCGACATGAAGTCGTCGCCGCCGACGGGAACCAGCCCTCCGCCTCCATTCAAACGATTCTGCGGGAAACTGCGAATAACCGGATTGCTGCGGATTTTCCAGGAGTCGCCCTGAATGAACTCCTGTTCGACGTTACCGCCAAAGTAACGCTCGCCGTAAGGAACAGGACCTGAAACAGTCGTAAGCGATCCGGCGGTGAACTGCACGTCGAGCTGGAAAGGTTTGTAGGGCTTTGGCAAGAAGCGCAAACGATAAGCGCTATCGAAGATCTGTTTGCGATAGTCTACTTTTAGATCCTCGCCGGTATTGCCCAACTGCAATCCGTAAGATGCTTTCAAATCCTGCCGGCGAGTTGTGAGTGACGCTCCGGCGTAAAGCTTGAGCGCGCCGTAGCCTGAGTCGACGAGAGTGGAGGGAAGTGCGGCTGATTGCGGCAGAGACGACTGCCTGTTTCCCCCTTCGATGCTGGCGCCGAAGCGAAAGATGAGGTTGCGCGACGAGATCGGACGCGTGGCCGCGAAGAAACGTGCGCCTCCCGTTGCGTCTACAAGATCGAATCCGTCGGTGGGAATGTTTGAGTAGTTATAGACCGCTCGCCATTCCGCGAAACTCAGTGGTCCAGCGCTGAAGTTTTTGGAGCCGCTTACATCAAACTCGACTACCGCACTCGAGCTGGAGCCCGAAGCACTCACCGCCAGTTTGTTCAGCGGCTTGTAATCAGTTTCGACGACGAGACCGGAGCCGCCAAAGATTCCGCGCGAACGGTTGTAACCGGCAAACGGCAACAGCGAATAGTCCTTCTGTTTTTCTGAGAGACTTCCGGCTGCTTCCTTGTTCTTTTGCCTGCGATCAAGGGCCTCGAAACTGTTTCTCAGATAGGAAGGACGAGCGACCGTGAGCACTTGATATTGAACGTCGAGGGTGCGGTTAGTGTCGTCGCAATTGATCAGCCGGTGGCGAGCGAAGATCAACCCCATTCGGCCGCGCAGAGTTCGGAGTTCGAGTTCCTCGTTCAATTTGCTCTCGAGAAACGAAACGCCCACCACGTCGAATCTCTGGTTCACTGACAAACCCGAACCTGGACTCGCCAGGGCAGCCGCGAGCGATTGATCGAGCACACGACTGTCAGTCACAAACTTAACCATTGGTTCGGCGGTGATGTGCTTAACCGTGAAGTTTGCGAGCTGGTAGAGGACAGGGATCTGGTCACACTGGCCCGTTGCGCCATTAGACGTTTGGGAGAGGGCCACCGAACGATTGCTCACACTTGCGATTAGGCACGCGAAGGTGAGCAGGACGATCGGGACACAATTCCGCCTGTTCCGCCGCTTGAGGGACATGGGTGATCCTGTCTGAATGCGCGCGAACGCTTACTTATTGACGATTTGGCCGACCGTCTTTTCGGCCGCGGGATTTGATGTGGTGCCCACCGGCAAGGCCTTCGTTTTGGAGGTGACTGGTCCCTGGAGCCAGCTCAACTGGGTCATCGTCAAACCGCGGTCAATCAGGCGTTGGGCTTTGTCGCTGTCGGTGTCGCCGACTTCCACATGCAGTCTGACGCGATCCTGAAACTCGCCGTTCACCAGATCGCGCAGTACGAAGTTCAGCACGAAGAACGCCTGGTCATCCGAGATGCAGCCTTTGGTAATGCCGAATGAGATCTGCCGTTTGTTGTCGGGAGCCAAAACTGCGAGGGTAACTGAGAAGGGTTTGCAGGCCATCGATTTCTCCTTTTTAAGAGCTTGAAACTGAGCCCGTACGTGATGCGAGCCAGCGCGTTTAGTACGGCGCCAACCACTATGCGTCGGAAGGTCGAAAACGTTTCGACTCAGCGGGGAACGAGGCGCATAAGTACAACACTCTGCGTTGCGCGTCAAGGAGATCGTGGGAATAGGTGGCGGTGACAAGTCCTCAATTAGGGGTGGCACTCTGTGACCACCCCGTTTGAGGCGTTAAAGGGGCAGCCACGGAGTGCTGCCCCTGCAAATCAGTCCTGACTAACTTCCGCTACTTCGTCCGCCTCGCGTGCCTGTGCCTGAAGTCGAACCTGGGCTTGTGCCGGCTCCTGCGGCTGCGGCCGAGTTGGACGTTGGTTCAGTCCTGCTACTGGTCGAGCCGGTAGCGCTGGTAGTGCCAGTGGTCCCGGTTTGGCTGCCGTATGTTCCGGAGCTTTGGCCGCTCGCGTACGTCGCGCCACTGCTTTGCGGCTGAACCCGCAGTCGGACCTCAACGTTGATCACGCCCGACACGGATTCGGCGATGTCTTCTGCGCGGCGCTTATCCTCACGGCTGTTGACTGTGCCGGTAAGTACTACTTCGCCGTTAATCACCTGCACGTCGATCTCCGAAGCGTCGAGGTAATAATCGTCGGTCAAACGATCGTTGACATCTTCCTTGATGCGCTCGTCGGATCGCTTATAGCCTTTCGGACCACGTCCGCGATGCTCACGACGTGCATCCATGCGGCGTCTGCGTTCAGCTTCTTCGTCTCCAAGCCACGAAGCCACTGCGTCCGAAGCGCGATCCCACCAGCCGCGTTCTCCGCCAGCACCGTAACGGCCGCCTTCCTCTCCGCGGTCGTAGCTGTCTTCGCGGGTACCATAGCGGCTGCTTTCTTCTCGACGACCATAGCGGCCGCCTTCCGCTCCTCTCTGAAGGCGACACTACAGTTCAGCCGTCAGTAGATTAGCAAGCTTCGCTGGATCGATATTTCCACCCGAAACGATGCACACAATCTTTCCCGTGCCTGCTTTGCCGGCGAGTGCGCACGCGACGGGGCAGGCGCCGGCGCCTTCGGCGACCACGTGATTGCGAGTGACCAGAAGTTTCACTGCCTCGGCGACGGAGTTCAGATCGGCGACTAACGATCCGTCGATCAGCCCGCGGGCGCGTGCGAACATCTGCGGGAACACGGCTTTCGCGCCAATGCCGTCGACCCATGACGCCTGGTATTCGACTTCAGTCGGCATTCCGGCCGCTAACGAAGCAGACAGCGGCGCGGCGGTTTCAACTTCCGCTGCAAAAATTTTGCAACCAGGTCTGAGTTCGCGCAGCGCGGAAGCAATGCCGCACGTCAATCCACCACCGCCCCATGGAATCACCACCGCGTCCGGCTCAGACAAATCCTCCAGAATCTCCAAAGCGATTGTTCCGTTGCCCGCCATCACCTGTGGATCGTCGAACGCGTGAATGAACGTACCTTCCACTCCCGGATACGATCGCTGTTCGAACGCCCTCCACCACTCCGCAAACGAAACCTTAATGACTCGTCCACCAAGCCGCTCGATCGCGTTGACCTTCGCATCGGGTGCAGTCTCGGGCGCGATGACCGTGCAGCGGATGCCGAGCGAACGAGCACACCACGCGACACCTTGCGCCATGTTGCCTGCGGACGCAGTCACAACGCCGCGTTTCAACTCATCGGGCGACAATCGCGCGATCGCATTCGCCGCGCCGCGTATCTTGAACGAACCTATCGGTTGCAGGTTTTCAAGTTTGAGATAGATTTCCACCGGCGCCGAATCGACATAGAGGCGGACCAGCGGCGTGCGAATCGCAGTATTCGCGATCACGTCACGCGCCTCTTTAATCGCAGAAAGCATGGTCATTTGACTGCACACTTTACACGAAACTGTGATAAAAGATCCGCACACCAATTCAGGAGAACCCCATCATGAAAGCCCTGACCACTGCTTCCATTCTCGTCGTCCTTCTTGTCTCTGCCGTTTCCGCGCAAACCTGGGACCCGGAGACGCAGATGAAAGTCAAAGCGGTCGGCACGCCGCGGGTCTCTCCCGACGGCAGTCGCGTCGTTTACACCGTCAACGAAGCGGTCACCACGCCCGACAAGAGCGAGTTTGTCACCCAGATCTGGATGGCCAACCTCGCGACGAAGCAGAACTTTCAGCTCACCTTTGGCGAGAAGTCTTCGACCAACCCGAAGTGGTCGCCAGACGGCAAGTGGATCGCGTTTATGTCGAACCGCAAGGACAACCGAAACAATATCTATCGCCTGAGCATCGAGGGCGGTGAAGCTGAGCCACTGACGGATCTCAAGAGCTCGGTCGCAAACTTCAATTGGTCGCCCGACGGCCGTTACATCGCTTACACGATGGCCGATCCAAAAACCGACGAGGAAGAGAAGAACGACAAGGGCCGAAATGATTTTCGCTGGGTCGATGAAAACCTGAAGATGTCGCGCCTCTACGTGTTCCCGATTCAAAAGGACGGCAACGGTAAACGCGAGCCACGGAAACTCACCAGCGCGAACTACAACGTCGGTGAGTTTGACTGGTCAGCCGACGGTTCGCGCATCGCGTTCAGTCACAGCAAGACGCCCGGTGCGAATGATTGGACCACCGCAGATGTTTCGATCGTTGACGTTGCGAGCGGCAACGTGACGGTGCTCGCCAACACGCCGGCAGCTGAAGATTCGCCGCTCTACTCGCCGGACGGGAAATCGATCGCGCTAATCGTTACAGACAACCCGCCACGCTGGGCACAGAGCGCCACGATCCAGGTTTTTCCTGCGGGCGGCGGTCAGCCAAAGACGCTGATTACCTCATTCGACGCTTCGCCCGGCATCGCCGGCTGGTCTGCCGACAGCAAGCGCATCTACTTCAGCGAAGCGAAAGGCACCGGCACACAGCTTTACGTCATTGACGTCGTGGCGAATCGTATCGAAGAAGTCAAACACGATACGGCCGTGCTCACGGCCATAAGTGTTAACAACACCGGCACAGCTTTCGGGTTGGTCCGTCAGACTCCAGACACTCCTGCAGATGTGTTCGTGACTTCCGTGGCCGATTTCAAACCGGTTCAGATAAGTCACGCGAACGCCGACCTCAAGCTGCCACCTCTTGGTCGCACCGAGGTCATTCGTTGGAAGTCAAAGGACGGAAAAGAGATCGAAGGACTGTTGACTTATCCAGTCGGTTATCAAGCCGGCCAACGAGTGCCTTTGATCCTCAACGTTCACGGTGGACCAGCAGGCGTGTTCATCCAGTCCTTCATCGGCGGCCGCGGCGCATATCCACTCGCGACGTTTGCTGCGCGCGGTTACGCCATTCTGCGACCCAACCCGCGCGGCTCGAGTGGTTACGGCACAGAGTTTCGCCGCGCAAACCTGCGCGACTGGGGCGGCGCCGATTATCAGGATTTGATGACAGGCGTCGATCGTGTGATCGAGATGGGCGTCGCCGATCCTGAGCGCTTGGGCGTGATGGGCTGGAGTTATGGTGGCTTCATGACCTCGTGGATCGTCACGCAAACTCACCGTTTCAAGGCAGCATCAGCCGGCGCGCCGGTTACGAACCTGATGAGCTTCAACGGCACTGCCGACATTCCGGCATTTGTTCCTGATTATTTCGGCGGGCAGTTCTGGGAAGCGTTGGACATCTATCAAAAGCATTCGCCGATGTTCAACGTGAAGGGCGTGACAACGCCGACGATGATCCAGCACGGCGAGGCAGACATTCGCGTGCCGATCTCGCAGGGTTACGAGTTCTACAACGCACTCAAGGGGCAAGGCGTGCCGACGAGGATGATCGTGCTGCCGCGCCAGCCGCATGGTCCAAACGAGCCGAAGATGCAGTTGGCCGTGATGAACGCAAACCTCGAATGGTTTGATAAGTATATCGGCGCCAAATCGCAAACGTCGCGAAACTGATCCGTGGCCGACTCGATCACGCTCGACGATCTGCGGCGCTTCGCCGTCGCACGCAATTTCTTCAAACCGACCAATCTAAAAAGCGCGTTGCACAAAATGGGATTCGTTCAGGCGGATCCCATCCGTGCTCCCGCCCGCGCACAGGACCTCATACTTCGCCATCGTGTGAACGACTACCGCGCCGGTGAACTCGAACGCCGTTATACCGCGCTCGACGTTGAAGAAGATTTCTTCGTCAACTACGGCTACGTTTCACGCTGGCTGTACTCCTTGATGCATCCGCGATCCGATTCAAGCGTTTCGCCGGCCGAACGAAAATGCGCGCAGAGGCTGCTCGACTTCGTCCGCGAGCGTGGCTCCGTTCATCCGCGAGAAGTCGACGAATATTTCTCACACGGCAAGGTCGTGAACTACTGGGGAGGTTCGTCAAATGCCACCACGCATTTGATGGATGCCATGCACTATCGCGGGATGTTGCGCGTGTTGCGTCGCGAGAAGGGCATTCGGATCTATGCGCCACGAGAACACGAACGTAAACCGATGAGCGCGGCCGAGCGGCGCGCTCGCATTGATGCGCTCGTGGATACAGTGGTGCGAATTTATGCGCCGCTGCCGGGATCGAGTCTTACTTATTACGTGCGCCGGTTGCAGTACGCGGTGCCGCAATGGAAAAGGGATCTCACCGATGCGTTGAAGCGTGCGAAGCAGAGATTGTCGCACGCGCGTTTTGGTGTGGATTGGTACTTTCCGGTGGATGAAGATCCGTTGCGAGGTTCAGCGACAGAGGTGGTGCGGCTGTTGGCGCCGTTTGATCCGCTGGTCCACGATCGCGCACGGTTCGAGTTGTTGTGGAATTGGGAATACCGGTTTGAGGCTTACACGCCCGTGGCGAAGCGCAAACTTGGTTACTACGCCATGCCGCTGCTTTGGCGCGACCGCGTGATCGGTTGGGCTAACGTGGCTGTGAAGAATCGGGCACTTGAGTGTGACATTGGTTATGTAGGATCGCGGCCGAGTGAGCGTGCGTTTAAGCGCGAGTTGGAAGAAGAGTTAAATCGGCTACGCAGATTTTTGGGTTTGGAATGAAAGTCCACATCGGCACGTCGGGCTGGCACTACAAGCACTGGCTCGATGATGTGTTTTATCCCAGGGGCACAGCTCCGGCCCAGATGTTTCAGTTCTACGCGAAACACTTCGATACAGTCGAAATCAACAACAGCTTCTATCATCTCCCTTCAGCAAAGACGTTCGACAACTGGCGCGATTCGTCGCCGTCCAGATTCATCTTCGCAGTCAAGGCCAGCCGCTTCATCACGCACATGAAGAAGCTGAAAGACCCGAAGCCTTCCTCCGAGAAGTTTTTTCTCGTGGCCGATCGGCTGGGACGCAAACTCGGTCCCATTCTTTTTCAACTGCCACCGCGTTGGAAACTAAACCTCGAACGCCTCGAAGAATTTCTCCAGTCGTTGCCCGGTAGACACAGGTACGCTTTTGAGTTTCGCGACGAGAGATGGCTCGTGCCCGAAGTCTATGAACTATTGCGCCGCTACAAGGCGGCGTTCTGCATTCACGACTTCGCCGACATGAAAACACCGCACGAGATCACGGCCAACTTCACCTACGTCCGCTTTCACGGACCGACGAGCGCGAAGTACTTCGGCTCGTATTCGTCCGCGCAACTGCGCGCGTGGGCGGAGCGCATCGCAGAATGGAGCCGCCGCCTGTCAGCAATCTATGTTTACTTCAACAACGATCCTGGTGGAGAAGCAGTCAAGAATGCAACCGAGCTGAAGCGTTTGGTCAGTAGATTGCAATAACCTCCTTGGAGTGCGGCGACTCGTCGCCGCTTTGGCCTACCTCTGCGAACGCCTTGACCAAAGCGGTGACAAGTCCCCGCACTCCAAGGAGGCGCCCCTGTCTCCCCAAAAGCGCAGCACCAACGAGCGAAGCATCCAAGAGCACACCCGTCCCCGAAGCGCAGAAGCGCAGAACTACCCCAGAAACCGAAGGTATGTTATAAACTGCGGCACCCCCGCCTGACGATTTCCCCTAAAATCAGCCCGGCATCAGTTCGCTCGGCAGGAGTTCTTGTGTGACGAAAACGAAGAGTCGTAATCGCCCGAACAACGCAGCCGGTCTGCAAAAGGACCAGACCGGCATCTCCGGCTTCGATGAAATTACCGGCGGCGGACTGCCTGCCGGCCGCCCGACGCTAGTCTGCGGCAGCGCCGGCGCCGGCAAGACACTTTTTGCGATGGAATTTCTTGTCCGTGGCGTAACCACGTACAACGAACCCGGCGTATTCATGTCGTTCGAAGAGACCGACGAAGAACTCGCCATCAACGTCGCCTCCCTGGGTTTTGACCTCAAACAACTAATTGCCGACAAGAAGCTCATTCTTGATTACGTCTTCATTGAGCGTTCCGAAATCGAGGAAACCGGCGATTACGATCTTGAAGGCCTCTTCCTCCGTCTCGAACATGCCATCAACGAGGTCGGCGCCAAACGCGTCGTGCTCGACACGCTCGAGGCACTCTTCTCGGGCTTGCCCAACGAAGCGATCATTCGTGCCGAACTGCGCCGCCTCTTCCGTTGGCTGAAAGAAAAAGGAGTGACGGCGGTTATCACCTGTGAACGCGGCGAAGGTACTCTCACGCGCTACGGTCTGGAGGAATACATCGCCGACTGCGTCATCCTGCTCGACAATCGCGTCGATAACCAAATCTCAACCCGGCGCCTGCGCATAGTAAAGTATCGCGGCACCTCGCACGGTACAAATGAGTACCCATTTTTCATCGACCATGAAGGATTCGCGGTTTTGCCGATCACTTCGATCGGTCTGGACCACAAGGCTCCGACAGAACGAATTTCCACGGGCAACGCGCGGCTCGACTCGATGCTGGACGGCAAAGGCTTCTATCGCGGCAGTTCGGTGCTTGTTTCCGGAACTGCCGGCACCGGCAAGAGCACGATCGCGGCGCACTTCATCGATGCGGCGTGTCAACGGGGCGAGCGCTCGCTCGTCTTAGCGTTCGAGGAATCGCAGAACCAGATCATTCGCAACATGCGTTCGGTAGGCATCGACCTCGAGCAGTATGTGAAGCGGGGGTTGTTGAGATTCAAAAACGCGCGGCCCTCAAACTTTGGTCTGGAAGTGCATCTCGCCTTGATTCACAAGGCCATCAGTGAGTATGAACCGCAGGTGGTCGTAGTCGATCCCATCACGAACTTCCTTGCGGTCGGTGAGGCGCCGGCGACGAAGTCGATGCTCACCCGTTTAATCGACTTTTTGAAGACGAAACAGATCACCGCAGTGTTCACCAGTCTCACCAACAGCAGTATTGAGATTGAAGACTCACAAGTCGGCGTTTCGTCAGTGATGGATTCGTGGATACTGGTGAAGAACGTTGAGTCAAACGGTGAGCGCAATCGCGGACTCTATATTTTGAAGGCCCGCGGGATCGCTCACTCGAATCAGGTCCGCGAATTTCGCCTCACGAATCACGGCATGGAGCTCATCGATGCTTACGTTGGCTCTGACGGTGTCCTGATGGGTTCCGCGCGCGCCGCACAAACCGCGCGCGAAGCTGCCGTGTTGATTAAACGCGAGGAAGTACGACAACGCAAACAACGAGAGTTGCAGCGCAAACAAGAGCTGTACGAAGCGCAGTTGCTGGCGTTCCGAAGCCAATACGAGTCTGAGCGCGATGCGATCCTTCGCGAACTGGAAGAGGATCAAAAGCGGGAAGTCATGGCGGCAAGTCAACGTGTCGAGATGGCCCGCTTGCGACACGCTGATGTGAACGCCGAAGTTGAAGAGAATGGTGCGAGAAAAGCAAGGAAAGGAAGCGTGGGATGAAAACAACCCCCACGAAACGTGCACGTCCGGCAAAGAACGGGCACGCTCCACAGGCCAACGACATCAATTACCGGCGCTGGAACCTGCGACTTTATGTCGCTGGCCAGACGCCGCGTTCGATCACTGCTTTCCAGAATCTCAAAAACATCTGTGAAGAGTATCTGAAAGGCCAGTATCACATTGAAGTAATCGATCTGATGGATAATCCCACGCTGGCCCGCGGCGATCAGATCCTTGCAGTCCCCACCCTGGTGCGAAAGCTTCCCCAACCGATTCGAAAGATCATTGGCGATCTCTCGAACACCGAACGGGTTCTGGTGGGACTCGATATCCAGCCGCGTTAGGAGTATTTATGGCGGACAATGGCAGTAAGCAGTCGAACAGTGATGGAAACGGCAGTTTAAAGGAACGATTGCGCAATGCTACGGAGAGATTTGAAGAAGCTCTAAAGCAGCGGGTACCGCGCCGCGCGGAATATAGCTTGCGTTTGTACGTGACCGGTTCTTCTCCCCGATCCCTCAAGGCTATTTACAACCTGAAGCGTTTCTGTGAGGAACACTTGTATGAGGATTATGACCTCGAGGTCATAGATATCTACAAGAACCCGGATGCGGCGCGCGAAGAGCAGATCATCGCCGCACCCACGTTGATCAAGATACTGCCCGCGCCGCTGCGGCGATTCGTTGGTGACTTGTCCAATACACAGAAGCTTCTGACCGGATTGGATGTTTACAAATGAGTATGGCAGAGAAGAGGGAAAGCGTGGTCGAGAGTGAAATTGCCGAGCTTCGCCAGCGGCTTGAAGAAGCAGAAGACACGCTGCGCGCGATCCGGAACGGTGAGGTTGACGCGCTGGTGATCGATGGTCCGCAAGGTGAAATGATCTACACGCTGACTACCGCCGATTATCCGTATCGCTTAATGATCGACGAGATGAATCAGGGTGCGGTGAGTGTTTCACCTGATTCGATCATTCTCTATAGCAATCGAAACTTTGCCGGCATTCTGGGACTCAACGGTGCCAACGTCAGCGGCGCTCAATTTGGCGAATATGTGGTGCCCTCAATGCGCGATCAGTTCGCCAGGGATCTGCAGGCAGCGTGCACGCGGGGCATTCGCCGCGACTACCTGCTCTCCCACAAGAGTGGCCGGGAAATACCCGTGCTGATCTCTTTCGCGAAGCTGCAACCGCAAACCAATTCGATCAGCATCGTCGTCACCGACCTGACGACGCAAAAAGAACTGGAAGAAGAACTGCGCCAGGCAAAGAGCGGCCTCGAGGAGCAGGTTGCCGAACGCACCAAAGAGTTGCGCGAGAGTGAAAGCCGCCTCTTCAGAATCCTCGAACACAGCGCGGCGGACCTGAAGGCGATGCGGCGGCTAAACGAGATTGGCACTCGCTGCGCGCGTGATGGAAACGATCGTGATGCTTGTCTCCAGGAAATTCTCAAGGTCGCGATCGAGATTAGCGGAGCAGACAAAGGAAACATTCAATTAGTGGATCCCTCTTCGGGCTCGCTAAACATGATCTCCGAGAGCGGCTTCGATCGATCGTTTCTCGAGTTTTTCTCGGATGGCAATCAAGCCTCGGCGTGCGTTACGGCCCTGCAAACGCAGCAGCGCGTCGTTGTCGAAGACGTACGGCAGAGTGCGCTGTTCGTCGGTAGCCCTTCGTTGAAGGCGATGAATGACGCGGGGGTGCGCGCGGTGCAATCGACGCCCTTGGTGAGCAGCGCCGGAAACGTTTTGGGCGTGATCTCCACGCACTTCATCACCATTCGACGGCCCTCCGAGCAGGAACTGCGGCTAATGGATCTGCTCGCGCGGCAGGTGGCGGATTTTCTCGAACGCAGACGGGTGGAGCAGGAGCGCGAGGAGCTGCTGATTCTTGAGCACGAGTTGCGCCAAACCGCCGAAGAAGCGAATCGCCTTAAGGACGAGTTTTTGGCGATCATGTCGCACGAACTTCGTAATCCTCTCAACGTGATTCTCGGTTACGCGGAGCTCCTGTTGCGCAGCGAAGAGATCAAGAGGTCGGCGCCGTTGCGTCGCATGGCCGATGCCGTCAAGCGAAATGCCGTGGCCCAATCGAAATTGATCGGCGACCTGCTGGACCTCTCGCGTTTGCGTAGCGGAAAACTGGAATTGAATCGGGAGACAGTGTCTCCCGTGGTGGCGATCGATAACGCGATCGAAACTGTGCGCATGGAGGCTGACGGCAAGAACATCAGGATCGAAGTGGAAGCTCCGGAAGAGGCTGTGTTCGTTCAGGCCGATCCAGTCAGGCTGGAGCAGGTGATCTGGAACTTGCTGAACAACGCGGTGAAGTTCACGCCGCGCGATGGCCGCATCGCAGTCAAGCTTCGGTCCAACAACGGAAACATCGTGTTGACGGTCGAAGACAATGGCCAGGGTATCGATGAGTCGTTCCTGCCGCACATCTTTGAGATCTTTCGCCAGGCAGATTCCAGCACGAATCGTACGCAGTCCGGCATGGGTATCGGCCTCGCGGTGGTCCAGCAACTGGTGGAGTTGCACGGTGGTTCGGTAACCGCTTACTCAGCGGGCGCGGGCCAGGGCGCGAGTTTTACCATCCAACTGCCCCGCAGCGAAACGGGATCGCAAACGGCAGCTTCGCTCGATCTCGGTATTGAATCGCTGGAGGGCATGAATGTGCTTGTAGTTGATGACTCGGAGGACACCACCGAGATGGTCCAGCACCTGCTGGAAATCGGCGGCGCCACGGTCACAGCGGTTACCAGCGGCCTGGAAGGGTTACGTATCGCTCGAGAACGCCAGTTTGACGTTGTTCTGTCTGACATCTCAATGCCCGGCATGGATGGTTTTGAGTTCCTGAGCAAGTTGCGCGCTTTGCCCGGTTATCAAAATTTGCCGGCGGTGGCCCTGACCGGTTTTGGGCGGCCAGAAGACGTGGAACGCGCTCACACGCAGGGCTTTTACGCGCACCTCACCAAGCCTTTCGACATCCAGGCCCTTGCCGAACTGCTGCAAAAGATCCCGCGCCAGCGCGCGAAGGAAGCCGTTTGATCTAAAATCAACGGCATGAAAACCAAACTCTTCCCCCTTCTCGTCCTGTTCGCCGCAATCTTCGCCGCCCCAATTCCCGCATTGGGCCAGGCGCCTGATCGCCAACAATTCATTCGCGTCGAAGCGCCGGTGATCGCGCTCACACACGTGCGCGTGATCGACGGCACCGGCGCCGCGCCGCGCGACGATCAGACGATCGTCATTTCCGGCGGCAAGATTCAGTTGCTTGGCCCAACCGCGAGCACGACTTATCCGGCGGATGCGCGGACGTTGGACCTAAACGGCTACACCGTGCTGCCAGGCCTCGTCGGCATGCACAACCACATGTTCTTTCCCATGGGCGGCTCGCCGCCAATGTACTCGAACATGGGTAGCAGTTTTCCGCGTCTCTACCTCGCGCTCGGCGTGACCACGATTCGGACCACTGGCAGCGTCGCGCCCTACACCGACCTTGAACTGAAACGGTTGATCGATTCCGGCCGCGTGCTGGGACCAAAGATGCACGTTACCGCGCCTTATCTCGAAGGCCGCGGCTCGTTCACTCCCGTGATGCATGAACTGAAAGACGCCGAGGATGCGCGTCGCATGGTGAATTACTGGGCCGACGCGGGCGCTACTTCGTTCAAAGCGTACATGAACATCACGCGCGACGAGCTGCGTGCCGTGGTGGAGGAAGCGCACAAGCGCGGTTTGAAAGTGACTGGTCATCTCTGTTCGATCGGTTTTCGTGAAGCGGCGGAGATTGGTATCGACAACCTGGAGCACGGTCTGCTTGTGGATTCGGAGTTTGTGGCTGACAAGAAGCCGGACCAGTGTCCGCAAGGCGGCGTGGTGAACGCCAGTTTGCGGCAACTGGATCTCAACAGTGCCGCGGTGCAGGAAACGATTCGCACCCTCGTGCAGAAGAACGTGGCGATCACGTCGACTCTGCCCGTGTTCGAAGCAAGTGGAGCGCCGTTAAGTCAGAATGGAATCGGCGCTGCGAGTGCGTTGCTGAATCCGCGAGTGCTAAATGTGATGTCGACCGATGCGCGCGTTCGTTATTTGCAGGCGCGTGCGCGCGTTTCTTCTGACTCGAACTTCAACGCGTTGTTGCGCAACGCGATGGATTTTGAACGCGCGTTTGTGAAGGCCGGAGGGCTGCTGATTGCCGGACTTGATCCGACTGGTAACGGTGGGATCGTCGCGGGCTTTGGTGATCATCGTCAGGTGGAGTTGCTGGTTGAAGCGGGTTTCACGCCGGTCGAGGCGATTCAGATCGCGAGTTTGAATGGTGCGAAGTTTCTGGGTGAGGATTCGCGCATAGGTTCCATCGCGCCTGGCAAGCAGGCCGATTTGATGGTCGTAAAGGGGAATCCGGCGGCGAACATTGGCGAGATCGAGAAGGTGGAAATTGTTTTTAAGGACGGCGTCGGCTACGACTCTGAAAAGTTGATCCAATCGGTACAGGGGCTAGTTGGCATCCGCTAGATCCGGGCCATCAAGAGTTACAAGAGGCACAAGATAGTTTGCAGACTGTTCTGTGCCTCTTGTGCTTCTTTGTGAGTAGAATAGGTCCGTGACGGATCGACTGTTGAGTGGCACGCGGCTCGGTTACCTGGTCTCTCTGCTGGGTACCGGAGCGGTGACTGTGCTGCTCGTGCCCTTTCGCGCGCACATCAACTCCACGACAACTGCGCTGGCCTATCTGCTCGCCGTTCTTTTCGTGGCGCTGTTTTGGGGCAGTGGACCAGCTTTGCTCGCGTCCGTCGTCGGTGTTTTGTGTTTCAACTTTTTCTTCCTACCGCCTCTCTACACTCTCGACATTGCCCACTCGGAAAACTGGATCGCGCTGTTTGCTTTCTTCACGACCGCGCTGGCGGTGGGCCAACTCTCCGCCCGCGCCAAGCGTCGCGCCGAAGAAGCTGAACGCAGCGAGCACGAGATCGAACGGTTGTACAAGGAATTGCAGACTGCGTTTGAGCGTGCTAGTCAGGCCGAGGCTTTGAAACAGAGCGAACGGTTGAAGTCGGCGCTGCTCGATGCCGTGACGCACGATCTGCGCACACCTTTGACGTCGATCAAGGCGTCGATCACGACACTGCTTGACGAGGCGCGAGCGCGGGAGTTTGCGCTGGACAAGGAGTCGCGGCTTGAGATGTTGCAAGTGATAGACGAAGAGAGCGACAGGCTGAATCGTTTCATCAGCGGTCTAATTGATCTGGCGCGCATTGACGCCGGTGAACTGCATCTGCGACGGCAATGGGGTGCGATTGATGAGATCGTTTCCACTGCGCTCGCACGTGCACAACCCTTGACCCAGGATCACGAAGTGGAAGTTCAGATCGACGAAGAACTCCCGGCCGTGCGTGTGGATGAGCGAGCGGTGAGCGAGGTGGTCTACACGCTCGTGGATAACGCAGCGAAGTATTCGCCCGCCGGAACCAGGATAAAGATCAATGCTGGTTTGTCTGCCGGAATGATCAAGATGGCGGTAGAAGACCAGGGCGAAGGCGTGCCACTTGGTTTACGCGAGCGCGTGTTTGACAAGTTCTTCCGCGCCACACGCGATGGCGACGTGAGCACGCGCCGGCCTTCGGGCACAGGCATGGGCCTGGCGATCGCGAAGGGCATTGTTGAAGCGCACGAAGGAAAGATCTGGATCGAGTCGGGTCCGGATGGACACGGCACGCGAGTAGTGTTCACTTTGCCAATCGGTGATGAGGAAGCGTCTTCGTTATCCGTGGCTTCTTGATCTTGCATGAACGATCCACCCCGCATTTTAGTGGTAGACGATGAGCCGCAACTGACGCGCGTGCTGCGCACCGGACTGAAATCGCGCGGTTACGACGTGCGCGCCGCGGCTGATGGTCTGGCGGGGTTTGAAACGTTCACTGACTGGCATCCGGATCTCGTGATAACGGACCTGGCGATGCCGGTGATGGATGGTCTGGAGCTCTGCCGC
Source organism: Pyrinomonadaceae bacterium (assembly GCA_036506775.1). Taxonomy (GTDB): domain Bacteria; phylum Acidobacteriota; class Blastocatellia; order Pyrinomonadales; family Pyrinomonadaceae; genus PSRF01. The sequence continues at coordinate 16,855 of DASXRE010000307.1, forward strand.
CAGTTGCGGGCAATCTCGCCGGTGCCAATCATCGTGTTGTCGGCAAAAGGGGAAGAGAAGACGAAGGTCGAAGCGTTGGACCTCGGCGCGGATGATTACATCACCAAGCCCTTCGGCATTGACGAACTGCTCGCGCGTGTTCGCGCGTCGTTGCGCCGCGCCGCCACTGTACTCACGCCCGAGCCAGAATCAACAGTCCTGACCGCGGGCGACTTCAACATTGATCTTGAAACGCGCAAAGTTCTGGTTGCGGATCGCGAAGTGCATCTCACGCCAAAAGAGTTTGACCTGCTGGTCTACTTCGTCAAACACTCCGGTAAAGTGCTCACGCACCGCACGCTGCTCGCCGCCATTTGGGGCGGCAACTACGTCGAACAGAACGAATACCTGCGCGTCTTCGTCGGCAACCTGCGCAAGAAACTCGAACCCGACCTCTCCAATCCGCGCTACATTCTGACGGAGCCGTGGATCGGGTACCGGTTCAATCCTTAGGCGTAGCAGCCGCTTTAAGATGAGCGATCTACCAGCTTGTCTCAACACTTAACCCGAAAGACTGCAATTTTCTTAGACGATCTGCGATTAGAGGAACTGGCTCTCGCAAAGCCGTCGCTAACACTCCCATGTGGCCAATCGAGACGGTCATCTGTAGCGACTCTTCGACATTCGAACGTATAAACCTTCCGACATCGAATCTTCTGTATCGATATGGATC
>DASXRE010000308.1:0-3450 GCA_036506775.1 Pyrinomonadaceae bacterium
CGCCACGAGCAGCGAGGTCACGAGCACGGAGAGTGAAAGCAAGAGTCCAACGGTTCCGACCATGCCGATAGTGAGGACTCGCCCGTGCCAGAAAGTGCGCGAGGTTGCGCCCCAGATACGATTGAGTGCGCGCTCCACCACCGCAAAGACCCACGAGCCGGCCCACAGCACGATGATCACGCACGTTATGATCGCGCCAACACCGAGATCAGAAAACTGTTCGATGGTGTCGCGCAAAAACTTGCTCGAACCTGGATAGACGTCAACCGCCTGGGCCAACATCTGGCTGCCGGCCGCGATTCTGTTGCTAATTGCCAGCAGCAACAGCAACGCCGGAAAGAGCGCCATCAAGCCGAAGTAACTCATCGCCGCCGCGGACGTGAAGAGATCGTTTTCGTGAAACTGGTGCAGGGTATGGGCCAGCATCGAGCCCCACGGCGAGCGATTGCGAACGCCGAATGAGTGACGTGAGAGAGAAGTGATAAAGCGTTTCATCGTCTAGAAAACACAGCGACACAGAGTCAGCGGGGGTCGAACAGGCTGGTGCGATGTAAGCCGGGGGTTTTGATGCCGAAATGTTCATACGCCAGTGGCGTCGTGACACGCCCGCGCGGCGTGCGATCCAGGAATCCAATCTGTATCAAATACGGTTCTATGATCTCCTCAATCGAGTCTTTTTCTTCATGAATTGACGCAGAAATCGTCCCCAGGCCAACCGGGCCGCCGTTGAACTTCTCAATAATCGTCAACAACAGTTTTCGATCCATCTCGTCTAACCCATACGTGTCCACTTCCATTCGGTTCAACGCATCGCTCGCCACTGGCTGCGTGATGCGGCCGTCGTAATCGACTTCCGCGTAGTCGCGCACGCGCCGCAATAGTCGATTGACGATGCGCGGCGTACCACGCGAACGGCGCGCAATCTCTCGTGCGCCCTCGTCGTCGATCTGAACGCCGAGGATTTCCGCCGAGCGCTTGCAGATCACTTCCAGGTCTTCGTGTGGATAGAAGTCGAGATGGAAAACTATCCCGAAGCGGCCACGCAGCGGCGCCGTAATCAGGCCGGCGCGGGTCGTCGCTCCGATCAAGGTGAACTTGGGAAGTTCGAGTTTAATCGAACGCGCCGACGGACCTTGACCGATCAAAAGATCCAGTTGGTAGTCTTCCATCGCCGGATACAGTTTTTCTTCGAGCGCCGGCAGAAGGCGATGAATCTCGTCGATGAAGAGCACGTCGCCTTCCTGAAGGTTGGTGAGAAGCGCGGCGATGTCTCCTGCCTTTTCGATGGCTGGTCCGGCGGTGGACTTTAGCTCAGCGCCCATCTCGTTGGCGATGATGTTGGCGAGCGTGGTTTTTCCGAGTCCGGGTGGTCCAGTCAGGAGCACGTGATCGAGCGCTTCACGACGCGCGCGCGCGGCCTTCATGTAAACGCGCAGGTTCTCTTTCACTTGCCGCTGGCCGATGTACTCCTCGATGCGAGTCGGCCGCAGCGTGAGATCGAGTTGACGGTCTTCGTCACTCGGCGAACCGTCTCTCAAACGCGCGGATACAGATTCAAGGGCCATTTGGTTTATTCAGAGTTCAAACACGTGCCAGCTTGCGAAGTCCGCGCCGCAGCACTGACTCTACGGTGGTTTCTCCACCATCGTTGATCACGGAGTCGATCGCCTTTTCCGCCGCCGATCGCTGATAACCGAGATTCAGCAAGGCTGACAAGGCATCGGAGCGCACATTGTCTTCCGGCGAGGCGCTAATCGTTTCAGGTCTGACGCCGGGTTCTACTGCGACTTGCGACGCGGCCAGCGCCGCCATCTTCTCTCGCAGATCAACGATAAGCCGCTCAGCAGTTTTTCTGCCGACGCCGGGAATCAACGTGAGCCGCGCGAGATTGTTGTTTTTGATCGAGGCAATCAGTTCGTCAGCGCTCATGCCGGAAAGAAGTGCGATACCAAGCTTCGGACCAATGCCACTAACGGAAATGAAATTAACAAACAGTTCGCGTTCGCGTGCTGTCTTGAAGCCGTAAAGCTGCAACGCATCTTCCTTGACATGGGTGTAGATGCGAAGCTCAACGTTTGCCCCCGCGTCTGCGAGCTCGTAAAAAGTCGATAGCGGGATGTTCACTTCGTAGCCGACACCGGCCACATCAACGATTACAGAATTCGGTTCTTTAGAGAGCAGTCTTCCGTTGAGATGTGCAATCATTTGCGCCGGAGTATTATACTGGCCGCGACAGGTTCCTGCGAATGAAGTCTGAAAAAATATCAGAACTGACAACCAGCCGGCTAAGTGTTTATCTTCGCTGCCTCAATACGCTTCAGGCAGCGGGGATCAAGACCATCTCTTCGCAGGCGCTCGCGGAACAGTTTCATCTCAACTCCGCGCAGATTCGCAAGGACCTTGGTTACTTCGGTGAGTTTGGCGTGCGCGGCGTGGGTTACTACGTTGAAGACTTGCGCAATCACATCACCAAGATTCTTGGTCTTGATCGGCCGCATCGCGTGGGCATTGTGGGCGCCGGCAGACTTGGAACGGCGCTCGCGAATTACAACGGTTTTGGCAAGTCGAGTTTTACTGTGGCTGCGCTGTTTGATAACGATCGGCAGAAGATCGGAAAACGCATCGGCGAGGCGCGTTTCGCTGTTCACGATGTTGAACAGATGGCCCAGGTCATTCGTGACGAAGCGATCGACGTGATAGTGATCGCCGTGCCCGCGAAGGCGGCGCAAAGAGTTCTCAATCAGGTCATGTCGGCAGGAATCAAGGCAGTGCTGAACTTCGCGCCGGTATCGTTGAACTCGCGTAAGAGCGTGAAAGTGAAAACTGTCGATCTGACTACGTCGCTCGAGTCGCTTTCGTACTTCCTGGCCCAACCGTCTGCCAGCCGAGTGACGCACAGACGCGATCAACGCCGAGAGACCGATGACACGGTATGGATGAACAAACAGCCAGACGCGAGCTGATCAAGGTCTGCCATCTGATGTACGAGCGGAGTTACGTCGTCTCGTCAGACGGCAACGTGAGCGTGCGTCTGGAGGATGGACGTATCCTCGCGACGCCAACAATGACGTGCAAGGGTCGTATGTCGGAGGATCAGATCGCCGTGACGGATCTCGAGGGGCGGCCGCTTAACGATCGCCGCGCTTCGAGCGAACTGGCGATGCATCTGCTCATCTATCGCGAGCGACCTGAGATCAACGCAGTCTGCCACGCACATCCGCCGCACGGAACTGCGTTCGCCGTGGCCGGACTCGCGATCGATCAGCCGATCCTTTCGGAAGTGATTTTGACGCTTGGTTGCGTGCCGCTGGCGTCGTATGGCACGCCTTCAACCGATGAGTTGACCGAAGCTATGCAACCGTTAGTCAAACATCACAACGCGTTGTTGATGGCCAATCACGGCGCGGTCGCGTATGGTACGGATCTCTGGCAGGCGTGGGATCGTCTGGA
>DASXRE010000309.1:0-7219 GCA_036506775.1 Pyrinomonadaceae bacterium
GAGCCGTAATAGCGTTGGTAGTAGTAGTAATCATGCGACTGAAGATTGACGTTGTTGAGCACGACGCCGAAGATTTTCGCGCCAACATCTTGCAGTAATTGGCGCGAGCGCTTCACCACGTGGCGAGAGCTCTTGCCGCCATGGACCACCAGCAAGACACCGTCGACCATCGATGAAATCAGGACGCCGTCGGTAAACGAACTGACCGGTGGTGAATCCACGACCACGTGTGTGAACTGTGACTGCAGCGTCGCCAGCAGCCGCCGCATTTGATCGGAACCCAATAACTCCGCGGGATTTGGCGGAATCGGACCAGCCGTCAGCACGTTTAAGCCAGTGGCCTCCTCTTTGGTGACCATAGCCATCACTTCAGCTTCGCTCAGTTCGCTCGACAGAATGGAACTCAAGCCGCCGCGGTCGGCCAATCCGAAAATAGATCGCAGGCGCGGGCGACGCATGTCAGCATCGATGATCACCACGCTGGCTCCTGTTTGCGCGAGACTGAAGGCCGTGTTAACCGCCGTGGTGGTCTTCCCTTCTCCCGGCAAGCTGGATGTAACCAGCAACGATCGCGGCGCGCGACCGGCAGTCGACAGCAAGACGGAGGTGCGCAGGTGGCGGTAGGACTCAGCCAGTGGCGAGCGGCTGTCGACATTCATCAGCAACTCGGGATTGTCCGAGGGATGGCCATTCTTCTTTTGCAGCGCGCCGGGGCCGGCGAGCAAGCGACGCCGGTTCGTACCCAGTGCCGATGGAATTACGGCCAGCGCTGGCAGGTGGAGCAACCGCTCAACTTCGTCAGTCGAGTGTACTGTGTCGTCAAGATATTCCAGCAGCAGTGCCAATCCTACGCCCAGCCCAAGCGCGAGAAACATAGCAATGAAAACTGTGCGCGTGCGATTTGGGCCAACTGGACCGTCGGGCGCAATAGCGTAATCGACCACCGAAATGTTGTTTGGCTTACTCGCCATGATTACATCGTTCTCTTTTGAACGCTGCAACAAATTGTCCAGAAGTGTCTTGTTGGTAGCGATCTCCTGCTGAATGATCCGGTAGTTAATCGCCGCTTCGTTCTGAGTCACAGTTTCACCGCGCTGTTGCTCAAACGACTTCCGTAAGGCCTGCTCACGGGCCAGCGTTTGCCGGTATTGCGTCTCGAGGTTAGTCAGAAGCGTGTTGCTTTTGCGGCTGCGGATCTCTTTAACCTGTCGATCGAGCTCGGCAATCTGCTGGTCGATCTCCTTGACTTCCGGAGCTTCTTCAGTGGCATCAACCAGAAGTTGAGCACGCTTCTGTCGCAGGTCGGCGGCCTTGGTTTCGGATTCGAGCGCCTGTTTCTCGTCAGCCTCGGCGAGAGCGCCGGCCTTGCCCGGCACTTTCGCAGCGTTGTATTGCGACTCGGCAAGTATCCGCGCATTCTCGGCGTCGAGTAATTGCCTGTTGAGCCCCGCGAGCCGCTCGACGACCGTGTTCTGGTTGGCGTCGAGTGAAATAATCTGGTTGTTTTTCGAATAGTTGACCAGACGCTCTTCGTCACTGCGAATCTGCTGTTGCAACTCAGCAATACGCTTCTGCAAAAAGTCGCCGGTGGTCATGTTCGTTTCACTCTTCTTTTCGAGGTTGTTGTAGACGTAAGTTTCCGCTATGGCGTTCACCACCTTCGAAGCCACTTCCGGGTCACTGTGCGTGAAACTGATATCGATCAAGCGCGTCTCTTTGTAGAGGCCGCGCGTTTCCTTGACTGGTTCAACCCTGAGACCGCCGAGAATGGCGCCTACGTACGGCGAGAGGCGTTTCGCTTCCGCGAGGTCCTCGTGCGAACTTGCGGCCGCCACGGTTCGCAGCTGCAGCTCATCTTTTGGTTTCGTGTTGCTGTCGGGTTTCTCAACACGACCGAAGCCCGCCATGCTCTTGATCGTTTGCCATGTGGACCTCTTCTGAGTTGAGTTTCCCTTGAAGAAGTCGGGGTTGTGTTCGAGGTCGAGCGTTTTCACGACGCGGCGCATCAGCCCGGGACTCACCAGAATTTGCAGCTGAGTGTTGAAGTAAACCGGATCGTTGGTGGGGCCGAAGACGTAAGGTGTCTTCCCAACCAACGCGGCGTTGTTTTCCAGGTCCACCTGCACGCGCGCGCCAGCCTGGTAGATGTCGGGTTTGCGCGCCACGTAGATGATGGAAAGCATCGTCACCAGCACAACGATACTGATCACCAGCCACAATCGTTTGCGAACGGCGCGCCAGTAATCGAGCAGATGTACTTCGGCTTCCGCGCTGGGATCGACGCCGTAGTTGTACGAATGCGTTGTGCCCGGCGACTCAATCGGTCGTTCGATTGCCGCCAGGTTAGGTTCTGTCTTAATCAGTTCACGAGATGGTTTCATGCTCTTGCCTCGTTAAAGATTCGGGGTGTTCATGACGGAATAAATTTGGCCGCGGATTAACGCGGATTTGCGCGGATCAGGAACCGCAAATAAGCAAAACGAAAACCTGTTTGCATTTGATTGACTTTGACTCTTTTCAGATTCGCGTTTATCCGCGTGAATCTGCGGCTAATTCCCTACGGTATGACGCGTACGGGAAGTTGAGTGATGCTGTTGCCGGCGCCGCCGATGATGCTGCGCAGAAGAGCCTTACCGGAAGAACTCGGCACGTCGACGATGTCATTCGGCATCAGCGCAATGTCTTCGGTCTTTTTCTTCTCGATTGCCGACAGGTCGAAGATCATTTCTCTTTTGGTCTGACTACCCGGCTCCTGCCTCACGACTCTCACTTTATCTTTCTTGCTGTCTTGCTTGAGCCCTCCGGCCATTGCGATGGCGGTCGATAAAGTGATTGGCTCGCGCAGTGGAATCGTTACCGGCATATAGACGTTGCCAACGACGTAGATCTGATCCGCTTCCGGGAGCGTCACAATGTCCCCGTTTTCCAGGTATGGGTTTGCTTTCGGATCGCCGCGCAGCGTGTCTCGAAGCCGGTAGCTTGAAAATGCGGCCACGTCATCATCAACACCATCCCGACAGAGCGAAGTCTGTGTCGAGTGGACGACGTTGATCGTCTGGCCAGCTTTCGGGGTCGGACCCTTAGCGTAGGTAAGTAATTCGAGCAGACGCACGCGTCGCTGCAATTCAAAGCGGCTCTGATCAGTTACCGCTCCAAGAATGGCCACCTGCTTCGAGTGGTACTCTTTAATAAAGACGTCCACTTGCGGATTGCGATAGAACTTGGTGTAACGAGTGGTGATTTCTTTGGCCAACTCGCCTTCGGTTTTGCACGCGGCCTGAATTTCAGTGTCGATTAGCGGCATGCGAATCATGCCACTGCCTTCGACACGCACCGCGTCGCGCGAGAGATTCGGCCGGTTGAGGATCCGTATGTCAAGCACATCGCCGGGACCGATGCGATAACGGTCGTCGGCAGCAGGCGAGGCGACAGCGCTGTTAGCAGCGTGGGAGTTGTCGGCTGTCTTTTCGCCGACTGGTGACGCTTGCTGTGCTGAGATCAGAGGGGAAACTGACAAACAAAACGCCGCCAGCGCAAGTGTCAGAATCAAGGCGTTATTCTTTTTCATAGCGATTATTCACTTTCTCGCCAGCCCAACCCGGCGCGCCAGCAGTGCTTCCCGCATGTGGTTCGGATGGGCCAGGTTTAGGACGGTGTTGCTTAAGAGAACCAGTAACTCTTCGTGCTCACGGTTAAAACTTCCGGTTAAAGGAGTATCGTGAGTCTTGGTCACAATGCCTTCTCTAACCCACTGCCAAAATTGAGTCTGCGTGGTCCAGAATTGCTTCCGGTCGCGGCAGATCACCAGCGCGGTTTTCTTCTTCCGCTTCTTTTTCTTGTCTTTCACGATGTTAAGTTTCGAGTTCCGAGTTTCGAGTTTCGAGTTTCGAGTTCAGAACTTCTCCCTAAGGCGCCATCCGAATGGCCAGTTCAACTCCGGCTAGCGAACTCGAAACTCGGAACTCGAAACTTGCTTTTTAGATACACTTCTGCCCTGGCATGTTTCAGTTCGCGCTGACTCACGAGCCCGAAATGGAAACACGCAGTACCCCGAGGGGAAGCCTCTATGCGAGGCGGCATCAGGTTTTCAATTTGGAGTGCGGTGACCCGTCACCGCACTCCAAAGTCGCTGAACGCCATTCAAGAAGTTTAGAGTTCAACCTTTAGGTTGCGTTTTCTGGGTCCACGCAAGCTAAAGCTTGTACTCCGAACTGCCGAGTTCAACCTTAGGTTGCGTTTTCCGAGTCCACGCAAGCTAAAGCTTGAACTCTGAACTACCTGCCTCAACCTTTAGGTTGCGTTTTCCGAATCCACGCAAGCTAAAGCTTGTACTCCGAACTGCCGAGTTCAACCTTAGGTTGCGTTTTCTGTGTCCACGCAAGCTAAAGCTTGTACTCCGAACTGCCGAGTTCAACCTTTAGGTTGCGTTTTTCGAGTCCACGCAAGCTAAAGCTTGTACTCCGAACTGCCGGCCTCTACTCCAAAGTTCAAAGCAGTAATCGCGATATCAATTCCGCCCGGCGCTTGACGCCAAACTTGATGAAGATGTGCTTCAGATGGAATTTCACCGTCTGTTCACTCACCAGCAAGCGCGAGCCAATCTCGGCGTTCGTCAATCCCTCTACACAGCACAAGGCGACCTGCGCCTCGCGCCGGCTCAGGTTTTTGTTCTCCACCACTCTCTGAATAACTCGCTCAAAAGAACGATTCCCGGCACTGCTCTCAATTCCCTTCGCATACGACTTCATTCCACCTTGCTCACGTCGCGCCATAACTTCCTCAGGCGTTATCACGCGATAGGCGGCGGTTTGATCACGCGTGCCGTTGCCGTTGGTTTTGACCTCGCGTTCGACACTAAACTTCGCCACCAAACCTTCGAGGCCACGTCTGATGGTGCTCAAGCTGATAATGTTGGTGAGTTCCATCAGTACGCGCACAGTGAAAACGTCCGGACGCGCCTGCGACTCGGCCGCACGCTGGCCCATCGCAGCCAACATCGCCGCATAGATGCGCCGCTCCACGGGCGTGTGACTCAAAGCCACCAGGGCCATGGTTGCAGCATCAGCGCGGTGTTCGATCTTCTCACCTAAAGGGTAGGTTTTTGGATCGACCTTGGCGATGATGGGGCTCTTCTGGGGGAACATTGAGTTTCTTAGAGAGATATTGCGGCAGGATTAGACTTAAAGTTTCGATTCGTTAACGGGGCCGCAAGCTTAGTGCAACTGCAATTCGTGCAAACAAGATCGGATGCGCAGAGAAGCCCTCCGAGCTCCGGGTTTTCAAAACGCAAGTTGTGAAGTGGAGCAACTTCTGGGGAAGTCACTGAAGCCTAATGTTTAACTGATTAAATGCGCCCCAGAGCCTAATTGCATCGATAATTTATGTCAAGCAATTTCCCTCTTTTTGGAGTGCGGTGACCTGTCACCGCTTTGGTCTTCGGCGGCTTGACGCCGCAGTCCTTCATTGAATTTCAACGGATCATAGCCGCGACAGGTCGCGACTGGCCAAAGCGGTGAGCAGGTCACCGCACTCCAAAGAGTTGACGCCTATTCATCGGCAAAGGCGGCGTCGACCATTTCGCACCAGAGATGGCCGATTGTGATGTGCGCTTCCTGGACTCTTGCCGTCCGGTTCGAGGAGACAACGACCGCGAGCTCACACTGCGATGCCAGTGGTTCTCCGCCACAACCGGTGAGCGCGATTGTCTTGCATCCCATACTCTTCGCCTTTTCGGCAGCCTTGAGGACATTAGGAGACTTGCCGCTGGTGCTGATGGCAATCAACACATCGCCGGCATTGGCCAGGGCTTCCACCTGTCGCGCGAAGACCTCCTCGTAACCGTAATCATTGCTTAGCGCCGTCAGCGCTGAGGTGTCGGTCGTTAGCGAGATAGAGGGAAACGCGCGCCGGTGGCGTTCATATCGTCCGACGAGTTCGGCCGCGATGTGCTGCGCATCAGCAGCGCTGCCTCCATTGCCACACAGCAAGATCTTGTTGTCCGCGCGGAGCGCTTCACAGATGAGGCGGCCGGCGGCGTCAATCTGAGGAAGTCTGGAGTCGAGCAAGGTCTGTATCGCTTCCAGATGTTCCTTGAGAGAGCTGGTTAAAAGAGATCTTGTTGGCGTGTCCGCAGTCAGAGGTTTGCCTTCCGCTTTGCAGTTTTTGTTTAGGCTTTGAAATTTCGCAGGAAGTTAACATAGTTTCGAGCAAGTTTCGAGTTTCGTCTCTGAAAGTTGGTAGCTCGCGGCTTTGCCGCCGTCCGTGCGGGAAGGCTCCGCCTTTCCGTTAGCGCCCAAATTGTTTGAGGCTGCGCCTCCCAAGAGGCGCAGCCTCCAGAATCAATAACCGCCGCCGGAAAGGCGGAGCCTTTCCGCACGGATGGCGGCACAGCCGCGGAAGATTCCCACTCAGAACTCGAAACTCGAAACTCGGAACTCGAAACTCGTCTTACTGAATTCTTTGCAAACCTTTTAACAAGGTAATTCTCACAGCTCCTTGCCAACCGTCATTCTCCGATGTAGGCTTCGCTTCAATTTTTTCCGGCTTGTCGTCGAACTATGAAGCAACAGGCTGATGAGGTCCGTTTAGAAAGCGCACTTGTGCGCTGTGTGGCAAAGGCTCAAGCTCCCCATATGCCCACGAGCGGCGGACAAGTCCGCTATCTAAACGGGAGTTGGATACTCCAGTCGTCTAATCAAACTTCAGCCATCTAATGATGATTTCCCCGCAAACCCCCATGCTGCGCCAGTATCAGGAATTGAAGCAGCAGCATCCCGGAACGCTGCTCTTCTTTCGTCTCGGCGATTTCTATGAGCTCTTCTTCGACGATGCGGTAATCGGGTCACGCGAACTCCAGATAACTCTGACGGCGCGCCATAAAGAACGTGGCGATCCGGTACCGATGTGCGGCGTGCCTCACCACTCGGCGGCAAACTACATTGCGCGCCTGGTGCGAAAAGGTTACCGCGTCGCTATCTGCGAGCAGACGGAGGAAGCTTCCAGGACTAAGAAACTCGTACGGCGCGAAGTAGTCAGAATAGTCACTCCCGGAACGCCGATCGATCCACAACTGCTCGAGGTTCGCGAAGCTGTCTTCCTGGCTGCAGTGTGCAGCTCGGGAGACACGATTGGCGCGGCCTTTCTCGATATTTCCACGGGAGAATTTCGCGCGACTCAGGAGAACGGGCCAGAGGCGTGGGAGAAGATTCGCGCCGACCTC
>DASXRE010000310.1:0-34065 GCA_036506775.1 Pyrinomonadaceae bacterium
CCCAGTGAATCTTGCGCCGTCAAACGCAACCTCGTTCGGCGTGAAGCGAACGACGAGCGGCGTAGTCGCGTCGAGTTGAATATCCTCAACACGAAAACTCAACTCTGAAAAGTTGGCCGTTCCGGAAAGACCCGCCAGCGAGAAGTTATCGTCGTCGTCAATCAGGTTGCCGCTGGCTTTGATGGTTCCATTCGCGCGGCCCGAAACTCGCATACCGGTGTTAGGCAAAATGATCGCAAACAGATTGGTTAGATCGGCGTTCGTGAACGTCGTTTCGATCGTGGCCGGCAAGTCCGGACTGGCGAGATTGATCTGCGCGGCCACGACTTGCGGCTGGCCCAAGACGCCCGTCGTCAAGTTGATACTCAGTTGCTGGTTCTGCGTGCGGCCGGTAAGTGCAACTGTGCCCGCTGAACGACCGTTAACAGTCAGATCCCGGGCCTGCCCGTCAAACGTGATCTGGTAACGAGAGAAATCCTGAGCAGACAGATTGCCGGAGACGTGCGCAGTGAAGTCTGCGACACCAGTGATAGAAGAGAGTCCGGGTCGGTTTGCGAGCGCAGCCAGCCGCGTCAACTGAATGCTTTCAGCCTTGCCCTGGAAATCAAAGTCTTTGCTGGTCGTGTTGAGATTGCCGCTGGCCACAATGTGACCGGCGACCAGTCGCAAATCCACGCTTTCAACGTTCACGTTGGGTCCATTGAACGTCGCGCGCGCCACCATGCCTTCCAACGGCTCACCCGCCAACCGACCTGGTCCAAGTGTCAGGTTCGCGCTGCCACTCATCGCGTTCGGAATGCCGGTGACCTTTATCTGTCCCGAAAGATCGCCTTCGGTGTCGGACGCGAGTTGCTGGTTGTTCTTCAGTGGCGACAATGCGAGTAACGTTCGCGCGTTGAGGCGATCGAGCGTCGCCTCCAGGGAAGTGTTGTTTTCGCCGGTGCGCGGCGCGACCAGCGAGAAGCGCGCGCCGCCGCCATCTCTTTCGGACAACTGTCCGTCAGCCACACGGACTTCAGCTTCATTCATCGCAATCGACGCCGACAGCGCGCCTAACTCGATGCCGTTTACAATCAGCGAGCCAAGCGAAACTTTTCCATTCACGTCCGGTGAACTCAGCCGACCGCGAATATCTCCGTTGAACGCGAGCTGGCCCGCTAGGCCGATGCCGTAACTGCGCAACTGCTCTTCGACCTCCGGCAACAGACCCGACGAAATGAGCACGGTTTGAAACTCAGCGGCGTCGGTCGAAGCAAGATCGACGTGTAGATTTGAATCGTTCTCAAAAGAGAACTGGCCCGTGGCGGTCAAACGAGTCGCCGGTGTTTGCAGGTTGACTTGTTGAATATTGAACAGGCCGCGATCCGCGCGCAGCGCGACGGTGCCGGTGATCGGAATCCTGTCGGCGCTGGCTTGGCCGGCTTCAGCCGTTAGTTGGGTGGTGACCGTGCCGGAAGCAAGTTTGACATCTGTTCCGGGAAAGGTGAGATCGACTCGGCCGGTTGCGCGTCCACTCAACGGCACTGCGGTTTGCGCAAGCGCGGCGAGTGGTCCAGCGATGTCGACATTATTGAAATCCGCCGCCACTTGCGACGTCCCGCCACGCGAAAGCGCGATACGCGCGTTGCCGCTCGCACGTCCGTTGAATACATCGGCCGCGAAGTTGTTGAGCTGAATCTCCTGGTTGCTGGCAACGACAGTCGCGCGTGCCTGGCCCATGTTCATCCGGCCGAGCACGCCGCCGCCGATGCTCAAATCAGCAGTCGCGCGATAGCTGCCGGAAGGCGCGACGACAAAGACCGGCTTCGTGAACTTCACGTTCTCCGCCTGCCCGTCGGCAAACTTCACAGTGCCCACGTCGATGTCAGCAGTCGATCCTTCAATCTGACGATTACGCACCGACAAACGCACGCCCGCGATGTTGAGACTACCAATCTCCGCACCGGCCGCGCTCGTCGCGCCGACTTGCACGGCTTTGACGGTCACATTCGCGACGCCGTTGCGAGCGTCGACCGAGACTTCATTTGCCGTGACGCCTTTCACCGTTGCGCGCGAAGCAGAAATCGTTCCGGCTTGCACTTTCGCCACCGACGCCGTCGTTACGTCGTTCTCGTTGCGCACGCGCAAGTCTGATGCGCTAATGCCATCCACCTTCGCGCCCGACGCCGCCAAACTGTTTGCAGTGAACTGATTCGCCGAAGCAGTCAAGGTTCCGCCACTCAGCTCCGCGCGCGCATCACGAAGAAACAGTCCCGCCAGGGTTGTGCCGTAGCTTTTCTCGGCCACTGCGCGCAGTTCTCCGACCCAGCGGAAATCAGTTCCGGTGCCCATGACTTGCCCCGCAAGTTGTAACGAGTCGATTTGAAAGTCGCCGGCGTTGAGCAGATCGGCCACTGCTTTACCGTTGATCTCGTAACTACGTCCCTGGCCCGAACCACTCGCACTCACGTTCAGACCTTGCAGTCGCAAGCCATCCGCAGCGAGCGCATCGGATTTGATCTCGCCGGTTAGTTTGTACTGGTCTCCTTGGCCCGTGATCGTACCGTTGAAATTTCCCGTGCCGCGGAGGGTTGTACTCGGCTGCAACGTGTCGGAGAGTTGCGTCAGATCGACCATTGACGTGACGTTCATCTGGTAACGCAGCGCACGCCAATCGTCCATCGTGCCTTGCAAACGCGCTTCAGCGACCGGCGACTTGAGTACGAGCTCTTGAATCTCGGCGGTCGTCTGATTCACGCGCGCGCGCGCCTGGAGATCGATATTGTTGATGGCTCGTCCGTCGTACGTGAAGGTCGAATCTGTGAAAGCAAGCGTGACGGCATTCATCCAGCTCTCAGCCGGCGCGTTCGGATTGTCCGGTTGAATCGTTGCGTGAAGATTGCGGGCCTCGCCGGAAATCTCGTGACGCGCATCGCCGTAATGAATGACACCATTCTTCACTTCGACGTTGGCGGTTGAATAAGCAAAGAGGATTCGCTTGTTAGGCTCAGGCGGGGGAACGTGGATGTTGTGAAAGTTCGACCGGCCCTGCTCGTCGAAGGTGACCCACGCTTCGAAACCTTCGATCTTCAGATCCTTGAGATTGATGTTGCGGCGGAGATTGAGCGCGTAAAGATCTTCAACGCGGATCGTCGCGCTCAGCTTGTCGATTTTGCCGAGCCTCTCGCCGGTCTGCGAGTCGTAGAGTTCGACGCCGTTCATCTCGACGGTGTTCGGCGGCAGTTGCGCGTGAAACTCGTTGATCTCGGCCCTGATGCCGTAGTTGGCAAACGTCTGCTTTATTTGTCCGGCGACATAGCGGTCAACAAAACCGAGCCGATAGAGAAAAAGCGCGAGCAGGATAAGCACCACCGCGCCGCAGCCAAGAATTAAGCCCGCAAGAATCGCGTGGCGGCGCGTGAAGTAGCGCCAACGTTTTGTTACCGAAGGCTTGGGTGACTCAGGGCGTTCGGGTAGATCTTCTGGTCTATTGGGATCGTCTACACTCATCACGCTCAGTCGCTTGGCGACATCGGGGAACTTTGAATTCTAGAGGGAGAGACCGAAAGTTGAAAGAACTCTGACCAACTTTGCCGTCAGACGGCAGTCTCGTGGTCCTTCGCTGCCGGCTGGCCTAACGGAACGTTGCCAACCACCGACAGCTCAAACCCCTCGAGAGCTGCGACTTTGGGGGGATGATTCGAGAGAAGCAGTATCTGCCGTAACCCCAGGTCGTGAAGAATCTGCGCGCCAACACCGTAGTCGCGATCGACTCCATACCCGGTCTGCAAACTTGCTTCTCGTTTACTAACTTTACTTTCCTGCATCACACTGTACGTCCGCAACTGATTGACCAGATCGAGACTGTGTTCCCGCTGGCGCATGTACAGAACGACGCCCCGCGCGGCGCCCGCGATCTTCTCCAGCGCGGTGTGTAATTGAAACCCCGTGTCGTCGATCAGCGATCCGAACATATCGCAGGTGACGTTTTCAGTGTGCACACGCACCAGCACCGGCTCGTCAGTTTTTACGTCGCCCATGACCATCGCCAGGTGAACGTCGCCATTGATGACGTTTTCATAAGCAACCGCGCGGAAGCGTCCGTAGACCGTGGGTAGATCGGTTTCGACAACGCGGCGCACGAGCTTTTCCTTGTTTATGCGGTAGCGCACCAGTTCCGCGACGTTGATCATTTTCAGATTGTGCTGCGCCGCGAAAACTTCAAGCTGCGGCAGGCGCGCCATCGTGCCGTCTTCATTCATCACTTCGCAAATGACGCCGGCAGGGTAGAGTCCGGCGCTGCGCGCGATATCGACGCTCGCTTCCGTTTGACCGGGACGCACGAGCACGCCGCCATTTTTGGCGCGCAAGGGAAAGATATGACCCGGCCGCGCGAGGTCCTGCGGCCGTGATTTCGGATCGACTGCGACCAAGATAGTAGTCGCGCGGTCCACGGCTGAGATTCCGGTGGAGATGCCGCGGCGTGCGTCGATTGAAACTGTGAAAGCCGTGCCAAGAAAAGAAGTGTTGTCAGCGACCTGCGTGGTCAGGTGAAGTTCGTCGCAACGCTCTTCGGTGAGCGGCAAACAGATCAGGCCGCGTGCGTGGCGGGCCATGAAGTTGATGATCTCGGGCGTGACCTTCTCTGCCGCGCATACGAGATCGCCTTCATTCTCGCGATCTTCGTCGTCAACGATGATGATCATGCGGCCGTCGCGAATGTCAGCGACGGCTTCGTCAATAGTTGCAAAAGCCACGTAATGGTCCTTAGGCCACAAAAATGCACAAGAAACACAAAAGTCGGCACTTCACGTTGCACAGCCTTTCTTGTGCTTCTTGTGCCTCTTGGCGGCTTATGTTACCTGAAAGCCAACAATCTTTCCACGTACTTACCAATCACGTCGACTTCCAGGTTGACACTGTCGCCGGGCTTGAGGTGGGAGAGGTTGGTTAGCTCCCAGGTCTTGGGAATAATCGCGATCTCGAAGTAGCCGTCGGTCAGGTTGGCAATCGTCAAACTGATGCCTTCAACCGCCACGGAGCCTTTGAAAACCAGATAATGCGCGATCTCGGGTGGGTAGGAAATCCGCACAGTCCACGACTCGCCGTGATCTTCTACGGAGACAAACTGTCCGCGCGCGTCGACGTGGCCCTGGACGATGTGTCCGCCGAGGCGCGTCGCGGGCGTCACCGCCCGTTCGAGATTCACGGGCGCGCCGGGTTTCAAGCTGCCGAGAGTCGATCGCAGCAGAGTCTCACGCGAGACATCCGCGGCGAATGAATCGTCGTGAATGTCGAGCGCGGTCAGACAAACACCGTTGACGGCGATCGAGTCGCCGTGATTCGTGCCTTCGGTCACGATCTTCGCATGGATCACGATGCGCGCGTTCTCGCCCCGCTCTTCGATGCTGCGAACGCTGCCGAGTTCTTCAATGATTCCGGTAAACATACTCCATCATGCAGGCAAAGACTTGTTCAATCGACAACCCCGAAGAATCGATCACGATTGCATCATCGGCGACTCTCAAAGGCGAGTCGGTTCGCGTGGAGTCACGCCGGTCGCGTTCGATCATGTCTGCGAGCGTGTGCTGCAGCGATACGCCGGCATTCGTCGTCAGATCTTCTTTGAAACGCCGCCCGGCTCGCTCTTCCGGCGCGGCGGTCAGAAAAAACTTGAAGTCGGCGTCAGGAAAAACAACTGTTCCGATGTCGCGTCCGTTGAGCACTGCACCGCGCCGGCCCATCTCTCGCTGGCGTGCCACCATTGCGCGTCTCACGCCGGGAATGGCCGATACGACGGAGGCCATTGCGGTCACTTCTTCAGTACGAATCTGTTCGCTAACGTCGCGGCCGTGAAGCAACACTTTCAACGAATCCGGATCGCCTTCAAGATCTATGTCGAGGTGCTCGGCGAGGGCGACGATGGCTTCCGTATCGTTGGGATCAAGCTGTGCTTCGATCACTGCGAGCGCAACCGCGCGGTACATCGATCCAGTATCGATGTAGAGCAGGTTCAACTCACGCGCCAGCAAGCGCCCTAGCGTTGATTTACCCGATCCCGAGGGACCGTCGATGGCAATGATCATGGAGATCTAAAATTTGAGATCTGAGATCTCAGATAAAAGCGGAAAAGACTTCGTTCGACAACAGCGCGCCACTGCGCGTCAGGCGTACAAGATCGCCATCAACTTCAACCAGACCCGCCTCGCAAAACCGTTCCAGATCCGTTGCCCTCTCTACTCGCAGATCAACGCCAAACGACTCGCGATACCGCTTCAAATCCACTCCGCGCATCAGCCTCAGACCAAGAAACACTGCCTCCGAACGGAGCTCGTTAACCGTGAGATCCTGCTCTTCCACGATCGGCGAAGATCCCTTTTCCGCCAGCCTCACATACTCAAGCACGTCACGCTGATTAGACCACCTTCGCCTCCGCCCATCATACGAATGCGCCGAACACCCAAAACCAAAATACGGCGCCGCAGTCCAGTACTTCGTATTGTGACGCGCCTGAAACCCCGGCCGGCACAGATTCGAGATCTCGTAATGCTCGTAACCAGCCTGCGAGGCGCGCTCGAGCATCCACTCGTACATCACTGCCGCCAGATCTTCATCCGGCTGTGGCTGGATTCCGCGTTGAATGTGCTGGGCCAACGGCGTGCCGGAGTGCACTTCCAGCAGGTAAAAAGAGAGGTGCTCAGGCCGTAACGCCAGCGCCTCGTCGACGTTTCGCTGCCAACCTGCGAGTGTTTGACCCGGCAGACCGGCAATCAGATCAAAACTGACGTTTTCAAAACCCGCGGATCGCAGATCATGAAACGTACGGCGCGCGTCTGCGGCGGTGTGCGAACGGCCCAACTTCGCCAGTTCACGATCGTCGAACGTCTGCACTCCGAAACTCGCGCGATTGATTCCGAGCCCGCGAAACTCGCGCAGCTTCTCCAGAGTTACGCTGCCGGGATTGATCTCCAGCGTGATCTCAGACGCGGGGTCGACTGCGAACTGCTCGTGCAGCGCGCGCAAGATTCGTCGGAGTTGTGATGGATCAAGTAGCGACGGTGTGCCGCCACCAAAATAGATCGTGTCCACACTCGCGCCATGCTCGCGTGACAAATCTATTTCTTCGACGAGCGCACAAACGTAACGTTCGGCAAGATCGCTTTGATAAAGACCGGTAGCGAAGTCGCAATAAGAGCAGCGCGAACTACAAAACGGAATGTGAATATAGATACCGGCTTGCGTCATGAAATCAAACGCATGATAACACGCATGGCTGTGTATCATTTCACGTCCCGCCGTATTGGTTTCCAGACGCGATTTTGTTTGCGCACCTCAACAAACTGCAACCTGTGTAAATGGCACGCATGTTGAATTACTCATCTACGGCTATCAAGACTGGCCGGAGAATTATGTCGTTGTCGGCTCCGGTCGAACCATTAAACATCGCACAATGGGAGGTATGAACTAACATGGCAGATGACAGAATGAGGAACGACGATCTCGACAGGAACATGGGTGGCGCAGGTCAGAAGGACGACTTTGGTAAACAGACGCCAGGCCGTAAACAGAAGGACGACCTGTCCACGGGCCAGCGAGGCGCCGGCCAGCATAATGAGCCCGGCCACATCAAGGATGACTACGGCACTTCGGAAAGATCCGGTGGTGGCCAAGGTGGCCGTCAGGGTGGTCAGAATCGCTAATCAAACATAACTCTCTTCTTTTCTGCTTTTTGAGCACGGTTCGCCGTGCTCTTTTTTTGACAGGATTCCAGAATTGACAAGATGGGTTTAACGAAGTGGGAGTGGAGCTTTTCCAGTTCGAGTAAGGTTCTTACAGTTTTTTTCCCTTGAAGCATCCTGTGAATTTTGTGAATCCTGTCGACTAGCGTATGCGCCGGGTACTGCCGTCGCCGCTGATGGACTTACTCATGCCGCGCGCCACGCGTTCGGCTTCGGCAAACACGCGCAGGAAATTCTCGCCGAGAATTTTACGAATGTCCTGTTCGCTGTAACCACGCTTCAATAGTTCGTAGGTGATGTTCGGCAACATCGAGACGTCTTTCGCGCCCTCGGGCATATCGTTCGCGCCGTCGAAATCCGCGCCGATACCGACGTGATCGATGCCCGCGACTTTCACGATGTGGTCTATATGATCGATTAGTTTCGAAATCGGCAGTGGCGGCAACGGATTCGCTGCTTCGAGCTTGTCGCTCTCTTCAGCAAGCCGTTCAGGATCGTCTTTGTACTTCTGGTTGATCGCGTCCTTCTGGGCCTTCAAGCGCGCGTCGCGTTCGTCACTTTCCGGCGCAACTGTCTTCTCGTCGACAAATACGCTGTAGAAATTGACTTGCACCACGCCGCCGTTCTTCGCGATCCGTTTCAGAAGATCGTCGGGAATATTTCGCGGCACGTTGCTGAGCGCACGCGCGGAGGAGTGTGAAGCAATAATCGGCGCCTTGGAAACGTCGAGCGCATCGCTCATCGTCTCGTCGGAAACGTGCGACACGTCAACGAGCATTCCCAGGCGGTTCATTTCACGCACCACTTCGCGGCCGAAGTCGCTCAATCCGCCATGTTTCTTCTCGCCGCGTCCAGCGTCAGCCCAGTTGTTCGTGTTGTTCCAGGTCAACGTCATGTAACGCACGCCGAGCCGATAGAACTCGCGCAACGTCGGCAACGAGTCTTCAATCGCGTGACCGCCTTCAATCCCCATCAGCGCCGCGATTTTGTTGAGTCGCTTTGCACGTCGAATATCCGCCACTGACGTGGCTAACATCAGATCGCGTGGATGACGCTCGACGGCGCGATACACAGAATCAATCATGTCGAGCGTGCGGCGCGCGGAGCCGCCGTGCTGCACGTACCACGGTTTGACGTACAACGAGAAAAACTCCGCTGTCAGCCCGCCCTCCTTCATGCGCGAGATGTTCGTGCGATAAGGAGTGGGTGGCGTACCGCCGAGATCGAAATCATCGTTGGTCATCGGCGTCGTCACGTCGTTGTGCGTGTCGATGACGATCGCGCGGCGATGAATCGCGAGGGCGCGCTGCCAGAGTCGTTCGTCGCGTGGCTGCGGTGTTTGAGCGGCCACGGATGATCCAGCAAGACCGACGAGCAAGACGACAATAAGGCAGACTGCCACCGAACGGAGCGGGTTTCGAGTTGTCATGGGGTGTACCTTTCCTGGGCGGGCATGATAGCACGAGCATGAGATGTGGTGACCCACGTTGTTACTTGAGGTCGAGAGCATTATTATCAAAATGATGTCGATATTGATTGCTGAAGACAACGTGGCCCAGCGCCACTACCTGCGCGAGATACTCGAGAAAGAGTTTCCTTCCCACGTCCCGGTGTTTGAGGCTGCGGACGGTGAAGAGACTGTGAAGCTCGCCCTCGGTGAGAAGCCCGAAGTCTGCATCCTCGACATCCAGATGCCGAAGCTCTCAGGTGTGAAAGCCGCGCGCGCGATCTGGCGCGAGTTTCCGACAGCGCGCATCATCTTCTGGACGCAGTTTCCACACGAGATCTACATCAACGAGATCCGCAAGATCGTTAAGTCAGTCGATCCGCCGCCCGCGTACGGTTTTATTCACAAGAACAATCCCGAATCTCGCTTTCTCCGTTTCGTGGCCGCGGTGCTTGAAGACGGCGCGGACATGATCGATCCCGCTTTCAAGGATTCATTCAAGCGGCCGCTGTTGACGGAGTTTGAAGCGGAGGCGCTCTACTATCTGGCACTCGGACTTTCCAACTGGGCCATCGCCCGCAAATGCTCGCTCAGTTTGCGCGGCGTCGAAAGCCGGCTGGCAACGCTCTACGAAAAACTCTTCGTGAGCGTCGCTGAAGGCACCGATCAGGAAACCTACGAAAAACTTGCTTACAACATACGCACGCGCGCATTTTTTGAAGCACTCCGCCGCGGCCTGCTGAACAGCGACGAACTCGAAAAGGCCGCCAACGATCTGGAAGGCTGGTTACAAAAAGATCAGAAGCGTTTTGCCGAAGAACAAAAACGCGAAGCTGCCGCGAAGAAAAAGGGCTCCTAGTTCTTTGTACTTGGTTTCTGGTAGACCCTCATTGCGAGACTTCAACTCTAAACCGTGGTTCCTGGTGTTGTGCCTGCTCGCGCTCGGTGGGCTGCTTCTGACTTTCGTTCGTAGCCCGCTGGCCCAAAGTGACCCGCAAGCGCAAGCATCACCTTCGCCATCGCCGTCTCCCTCTCCTTCTCCCTCGCCAACGCCGATAACAGGCCTTCATCAATGGGGCGCGGTGACGCTGTTCCATGGACTACCATCAGATCGCGTGCGGGCGGTCGCGCAGACGAGCGACGGCGCAATGTGGTTTGGAACAGAAGCCGGTCTCGCGAAATTCGATGGCCGCAGAACAGTGGCAATCAACGATTCATCCTTGCCGGCAGGGCGCGTGCTCGCACTGCAAGCTGATCAAGACGGCGCGCTGTGGGTGGGCACCGAATCCGGCGCGGCACGGTTCAGTGGCGGAGTGTTTGAAAGGATCAAGGAAACAGCGACCCAGGCAGTCACGTCGATCGTCAATGCTGAGGGTGCGACGTTCATGTCTACCGAGCAAGGCAACGTGTTTGAGAGTCACGTGCGTGGCGACAACTCAGTCGAGACACGGGCGTTGCTTCACGAGCCTTTGCGAAGTACGGATCGTGAACACACTGGTCCACTGCCGATAACCAGCATCAGCAGATCAAACAATCGTCTGTTCATCGGCACGTTGAGCCGCGGCGTGCTGGAAATCGAAAACGGTGCATTGAAAGAACCGCCCGCAAAGCCCGCCACCTTTTTCATCAACGCACTCGAACGCGACAGAGACGGCAAGTTGTGGGCGGGTGGACGCGCGCGGAAGGAAGAACCGGGCGCGTTCACCGGCACTGAACCCGGAAACTTGAAACGCACGGAAGCTCCGACCGGTCCAGTCATGACCTTGAAAGCTATTGGCGATGAGATGTGGATCGGCACTGACGGCCGGGGTGTGTTCCGGGTTTCAAACGAAAAGACTGGGCGGTTCACGTTTGACGGCACGGCGGGCGGTCTGCGCTCCGACCACGTCTACGCCATCTTTGCCGATCGCGAAGGCGTGATCTGGTTTGGCACCGATCGCGGTGTCTGCCGTTTCGATCCGCACGCCCCGCGCGTCGAGTCAGTTGGCGACAACAGCGACAGCAACTTCGTGCGCGCGCTTTATCAGACCAGCAACGGCCGCACGATCGCCGGCACCAATCGCGGGCTCTTTGTTTACGACGACAAAGCCGCGACGTGGAATGCCGTTCCCGGACTGGGACAAAACATTATCTACGCGGTCGCCGAAGATCGATCGCAACGTTTGCTGGTCGCGTCGGTCAGCGGGCTTTACGCCTCCCCAAAACAGGCGACGCCACTCGAACAACAACAATTCGGGCGGCTTGAGTCGGGTTCGGCGACAGCGGATGGAATCGGCAGTGTTCGCGCGATCGTGCAATTTAACGGCGCGACTTACTACGCGATCTTTGGTCGTGGCGTCGAGCGCATCGACGGCGGGCGCACGAGTTTGACCTGGTCCAGCGCGACGCCGAATCCTCGCGAAGTCATCAGTTTGCTCGCCGACGGAGACCAGCGGCTTTTAATCGGCACGGCGAAAGACGGTGTGTTTGCGTCAGACGGAAAAACCGTTCGCGACGAACCGGCTTTCGCAATTGTGAAGGGTCCCGCCGTGCGCTCAATGACCCGCACGGCTGACGGTTCGCTGTGGTTTGGCACTGCTGCGGGTATTTATGTTTGCCGCAAGGAAGGCGGCTGCACTTTGGCGCTGCAAAATGTCGACGCGCGTTTCGTCCTTGCCGGACAGTCTGAACAAACGAACGAGATCTGGTGCGGCACGCGCGGCAACGGCCTGATGCGAATACTTCTGGATCCGGTCGTTGGACCAGTCGTGTCGGAACTCGATTCAGAACAGGGCCTGCCGTCGCAAAACGTCTTTGCAGTGCTGCCTCACCGCAACGCTGACAGAAGCGAAGTCTTGTTGATCGGCACTAACCGCGGCGTCGCGCGCTACGAGCCCGGCCGATTTGCGCCTTCGCTTTCGGTCACGCGCATCCTCAGCAAACGCGTGCACGCGCCCGCCGAGTTGCAAGCCGGTTTGAATCTCGAGTATCCGCAAAACAGTTTGCTGCTCGACGTGACGGCAATCAGCAGCCGTACTTTCCCAGAGCAGTTTCAATACGCGTTTACGTTGACCGACAGCGGCGGCCAAACAGTCAAACAGAAGCTTTCGCGCGACTCTCAGTTCACGATGGAAGGATTGAAGCCGGGCAAGTACACGGTGACTGCGCGCGCCTTCACGAAAGATCTCACAGCCTCGGCTCCGCTGAGTTTTTCGTTCACTGTCGCGAAGGCGCCCTTTCCGTGGACTTCAACAGCGCTCGCGATTCTGCTGGCGCTCGCGTTGCTCGCGTTGTTGTGGGCTGTACTCGAACGCCGCCGCATCGTCGCCACCAGCGCCGCGCTCGTCGGTGCGAACCGCGAGCTTGCGGATGCGCGACTCAACCTCGCGAACGAAGCAGAACGCGAACGGCGCCGCATTGCTCGCGACCTGCACGATCAAACGCTCGCGGACCTTCGTCACCTCGCATTGTTAACCGATCAAATCAAAACGAACGGCGAGCCGTCCGGCAAACAGTCCGCGGCCTTGCGCGGTGAGATCGAGTTGATCTCGCAAGAAGTGCGTCGTATTTGTGAAGACCTGAGTCCGTCCGTCTTGCAAAACGTCGGCTTCGCGGCGGCACTGGAGTTTGCGCTCTCGCACGCGGTCCAGGATGCGCCTGTTGATAAGCGCTTCGAGTACGAGTTTCACTGCGATGAAGCGATCGAGGAACGAAGCGAGTTGTCGCCGAGCGTCCAAATGCAGATCTATCGCATCGTGCAGGAGGCGGTGAACAACATCTGGCGTCACGCGGGCGCAACCGAGGTGAAGATGTTTGTGAACAGCTCGCCGGAAGGAGATTTTTCGCTGCGTCTTGAAGACAACGGACGTTCGTTCGAATCGCAACCGACAAACTCTGAGGGGCGTGGCCTCGCGAACATGCGGGCGCGTGCCGGTTTGATCGAGGCGCAGATTTCGTGGGAGCCACGCGAAAGTGGTGGAACAGTGTTTACGTTAACGAGAAAAGCTGTCCGTTCAGGAGCGCCGGCACGGTAATGCGCGAACTGCTGAACATCGAACCAAACGTGGCGGCGGCTCTCGAAGCGAACCGGCCCGTCGTGGCGCTCGAGTCGACTGTGATCGCCCACGGTTTGCCACGACCGGTTAATCTGGAAACGGCGCGGCATTTGGAACAGATCGTTCGCGAGTCCGGCGTGGTGCCCGCGACGATTGCGATCATGGAAGGCAAGTTGTGCGTCGGGCTCAACGATGACCAACTGCGAGCGCTCGCGGAAGAAAGCGGCGTCAGAAAGATCAGCACACGCGACATTCCACTCGCTGTGGCCCGACGCTGGACCGGCGCCACGACCGTCGCGTCGACAGTCTGGATCGCCCATCGCGCTGGTATAAAAGTCTTCGCTACCGGCGGTATCGGTGGCGTTCATCGTGGCTCGTTGCCGGACGTGTCCGCTGACCTGCCGGAACTCGCGCGTACGCCAATCATAGTAGTCTGTTCGGGAGCGAAGATTGTTTTGGACTTGCCCGCGACGCGTGAATGGCTCGAAACGCACGCGGTCACGATTGTCGGGTATCAGTGTGATGAGCTGCCGGCGTTCTATTCACGCAGCAGCGGTCTGCCGGTTGATGCCCGTGCGGATTCAGCGCGCGAGGTCACGGAGATCTTTCGCGCGCAGCAGGTGTTGCAGTTTGCGTCCGCGTTGCTGGTGACCGTGCCGGTGCCCGAGGAGTCTGAAATGCCCGCTGAAGACTTGAACACCGTCCTCACCGACTCGTTGCGAGCCGCGGAACATTATCGTATCAGCGGACGCGAACTGACGCCGTTCTTGTTAAGCCAGATGGCGCAACAGAGCGGCGGCGCCACATTGAGAGCCAACATCGCCTTGCTCGAAAACAACGCCCGTGTGGCGAGTGAGATCTCAACTCTGCTGTCTCAGGTCTGAGTTCCGGCGCGCGCTCGCATCATCTGTTTCATAAATCTCTTCGCCACTTTCCCTGCGACCGTCCCACCAAGCGAACTGAGTTTGCCGCTCGCCACCACGATACTTGTCCGCGGGTCAACAGCGCTGTAGACGTACATCGTGAAGAGGTCATGCCTTAGTTCCAGTATCAGGTCTGCTTCGTCAGGATTTCGAGTGATAACCAGACCAAGCTGCTGAAATTCTGAACGCTTGCGCAGTTTGGTTTCGATCACTGCCGGACGTACCAAAAGTGAAGACGACTTGACATAGATGCTCTTCGCGGAACGGAGAATGGCCGACGGATCTTTGGCGGGCGGCTGCTGCGCCACAGTTGGCGGCGAACAAAGGCCCAACATCATCAGCGACGCAAGGAGGACAAAGACTGCGCGCAAGCTGGAAGTGTTTGAGTGTCTCATGGACGCAGTATGAACACGCGTAATGGTCCTCGCGTCTGCGTCTATGACAGTTTGATGAGCTTCACAGAACATGCATTTTTTCGGCGACCGGTAACAACGATTCGCACACGCCGCGCATCTCACGGCCCAAATCAATCAGAGCATCTCTCCCCAGGCTCTCCAATCAATCCGACCTTGAAAGGAGCTAGCCTATGTCAGCCAAGGATCCATCCACGCAGCTTCGTATCGCTTCACCCTGTAGCATGGAATGGGACTCAATGATCGGAAACGACCGAGTCCGTTTCTGCGAGCATTGCCAGCTATCGGTCCATAACCTGGACCTGTCCAGTAGAAAACAGATCAGACGGCTCATTGCGCGGTCCGAAGGCCGTCTTTGCATAAGTTACTTACAACCCGCTGCGCGCGTTCCCGGAGTTCCGGTCTTGCACAAGATTGGGAGACGAACCTCGGCCCTTGCCGCAGGTGCGGTTTCTGCCACGCTCGGGATCTCGACCGCAATGGCGGCGACTCCCAATCTGAGGCAGGCTGCCTTTCGTCACGAAGTCGCTTCAGCAACACGTCTGATCGATCACTTCTCGAGTTTTGCGGGCGGGACTTTGCGAGGCTTCGTTTTTGATCCCAACGGCGCCGTAGTCACAGGGGCATCAGTGACGGTCACGAATGCCGAGACCAACGAGCAGCGCTACACGATCACAGGCGGTGACGGTCAGTATACGTTCAGCGAACTCAACCCCGGCAATTACCACTTGAAGATCCAGTCCACAGGCTTTGACGTAAGTGAGGTTCCCTTCATCGCGGTACGCGCCGGCGACGATAACCGCCTCGATCAAACACTCAGCATCGCTCCGGTGACGGCCGAGGTTACTATCTCCGACGGGTCCGAACGAGTCATGATGGCCGGCGGTGCGATCGTCGCGATGCCCAGCGATCCGCTGGTGAAAGCAGCCATGGAAGACGATCTGGATGCGCTCACGACAGCCCTGATAACCAGACCTGACATCAATGTACGCGATAAAGAAACCGGGGCTACGGCGTTTGAATACGCGGTCCGGAATGGCAATCGCGACATGATACAGACACTCCTGTCGGCCAAGGTTGATGTAAACGCCCGGGATCGCGAGGGACAAACAGCGCTCATGATGCTGAGCGACAAGGTCACCAGCGAAATCGTCTGGGACTTAATCAACGCCGGAGCCAAAGTTAATCTGCGCGACAAGGACGGCGACACGGCTTTGATTAGCATCGCGGAGGTGAACAATGTCGACGCGCTCAAGGCCTTGCTGGATGCGGGAGCGAAGGTTAACGTCAGTAACGACGACGGGCAAACCGCCCTCATGATCGCCGCAATCAATGGCCATGTGAATAATGTGCGGGCATTGATCCTCGCCGGCGCGGACGTCAACGCACGCGACAAGGAGGGAAAGTCGGCACTGATGCACGCCAACAGTAACAATGAGGCGGCCGTCGCCAGACTCTTGAAAGCTCACGGCGCGATCGAGTTTGAGGTGCAGGAAAAACAGTAGTAATCTAGCTACCAAACGCACAGATCACGGAGGATCGAGAGATGGCAGACGAAAAGGAAAAACAGTGTAAGAACCCGTCTTGTACTTGCCCGCCGCAACCCGGAGGAAAGTATTGCAGCGCGTCGTGTGAAGGCGCAGGCAAGACAATCGAACTCGATTGCGATTGCGGTCACGAAGCCTGTGGCGGAAATTTCTAGCTCACAGACTCAAGCCTGATTGCTGAGATCGATGAATTGAGCGGCGAGTTTAGGTCCTGTTCCTTCATCTTCGTGTTTGAAGAACACATAGGCCGTCTGCCACTCTTGCGCGCGAATCCGTTTGGTCCATTCAACGAGGTCCGTTTCGGAGTAGTGCACTCGTCTTAAGCGCAGGTAACCCCAATCCGCAGTCTTGTCGATGTGGCTAGTCGGCAGATCGTCTGTGTCCGAGACGCACAGCGCACGGTTTTGGCTGCGCAGCAACTCGATCACGTCATCGTCGAACCACGTGGGGTGCCGAAATTCAAAGGCTGCTGGTGTGTTTGCCGGCAAGTCTCGCAGGAACGTTTCCAAACGCTCGAGATCCTTTTTCATGTTCGGCGGCAGTTGAAATAACACCACGCCCAGGCGATCCTCGAGCGCCGAGACAGTTTCGAGCATGTAGCTGGTTTCCGCAGCCACGTCTTTCAGGCGTTTGAAGTGGGTGATGCGTTGTGCGGCCTTCACCGAGAAACGGAAATTCTCTGGAACCTGGGTTTTCCAACTCTCCACCATGCTGCGTTGCGGTAGCCGGTAGAACGTATTGTTCAGTTCAACGGCAGGCAGGCGGGATGCGTAGTACGAAAGCATCTGCGCCGCCGGAATCTTTTCCGGGTAGAAACTTCCCTTCCATTCCTTGTAGCTGTACCCGCTGGTACCGACGTAGAGTTTCATTTTTACTCTTGTGCCTCCTTGGAGTGCGGGGACTTGTCACCGCTTTGGTCAAAGGTTGTTGCGGCACCGACTAAAGCGGCAACTAGTCGCCGCACTCCAAGGAGGTGTTCCTGTTGTGGCGTCGAGCAATTCTGTGGTACACAGGCAGGCAAAGCAAGACGAAAACCCGAAACAAACAAGCAGTGAGGTGCCGTGTCGACTGTTACGACAAACATCGAATCAGTGCTTCAGGAAGAACGGATCTTCCCGCCGCCGCCTGAGTTTTCTGCCAAGGCGCACATCAAGTCGGAGGCGGAGCTGGAGAAACTGCGTGCTGAAGCCCATGACGATCCGGAATCGTTCTGGGCGCGCATGGCCGAAGAACTGCAATGGTTCAAGAAGTGGGACACGGTGCTCAAATGGGATCCGCCGCACGCGGAGTGGTTCGGTGGAGGCAAGATCAATCTCTCGTACAACTGTCTCGATCGTCACCTCACCACCTGGCGCCGCAACAAGGCGGCGCTTATCTGGGAAGGTGAACCCGGCGAGACGCGCACGTATACCTACCAACAACTTCACACCGAAGTCTGCAAGTTTGCCAACGTGCTCAAACACGCCGGCATTCAACGCGGCGATCGCGTCGCGCTTTACATGCCGCTGATTCCCGAGCTCGCGATCTCCATGCTTGCGTGCGCGCGCATCGGCGCGACGCACTCAGTCGTATTCGGCGGCTTCTCAAGTGCGGCTTTGATTGATCGCATCAACGACGCAAGCTGCAAACTGGTCGTGACTGCTGACGGCGGCTGGCGACGTGGAAATGAGGTCAAACTCAAGGCTGCTGTTGACGAAGCACTCAAGGAGACGCCTTCGGTAACTGCGTGCATCGTTGTTCGCCGCACGGGCAGCGAGCAACAGATGCAGGAAGGACGCGACTTCTGGTGGCACGAGTTGATGGAAACGGTCGAGACGGACTGTCCCGCGGAAGAATTGGACAGCGAACATCCGCTCTACATTCTCTACACCTCGGGCACGACCGGTAAACCAAAAGGCATTCTGCACACGACCGCAGGCTATCTCCTGCAAGCGCATCTCACGACCAAGTGGGTGTTTGACCTGAAAGACGAAGATCTTTACTGGTGTACCGCCGATATCGGCTGGGTGACCGGGCACAGCTACGTTGTCTACGGTCCGCTTTCAAACGGCGCGACAGTGTTGATGTATGAAGGCGCGCCAAACTTTCCGGACTTCGATCGTTTCTGGTCGATGATTGAACGCCACCGCGTGAACGTCTTCTACACCGCTCCGACTGCGATCCGTGCGTTCATCAAATGGGGCGACCAGTGGCCGTTGAAACACGACCTGTCGAGCTTGCGCCTGCTCGGCACTGTCGGCGAACCGATCAATCCCGAGGCGTGGATGTGGTACCACAAAACGATCGGCAAGGAGCGCTGTCCGATTGTCGATACCTGGTGGCAGACGGAGACTGGCGCGATCATGATTACGCCGATTCCCGGCGCCACTCCGACCAAACCTGGCTCCGCAACCAAACCATTCCCCGGTGTCGAAGCCGACATCATGACGCGCGACGGGAAATCAGTCGGGCCGCACGAGGGCGGCTACCTTGTCATCAAGCGGCCGTGGCCGTCGATGCTGCGGACGATCTGGGGCGACGATGAGCGTTACAAACAACAGTATTGGTCGCAAATCGACCGAATTTACTTTGCGGGGGACGGCGCGCGCCGCGACCAGGACGGATATTTCTGGATCATGGGCCGTATCGACGATGTAATTAACGTAAGCGGACATCGGCTCGGAACAGCGGAAATCGAGAGTGCCCTGGTTTCTCACAATGCGGTGGCGGAAGCTGCGGTCGTCGCGCGGCCCGATGAGTTGAAGGGATCTGGAATCGTGGCTTTTGTAACGTTGGAAGGTACGCAGACCCCGACGGATGCGTTGAACCGGGAACTCCGCGCGCACGTGGCGAAGGAGATCGGAGCGTTGGCTCGTCCGGATGAAATCAGATTTACTGACGCTCTGCCTAAAACCCGATCCGGCAAGATCATGAGGCGCTTGTTGCGCGAGATCGCGACCAGTGGAACGGTCGCCGGCGATGTGACTACCCTCGAAGACTTTTCCGTGCTGGAGAAGTTGAGGGCGGAGGAGGAATAAACCATGCCCCGACAATTAGAATCCGAGAATCGCTCAGGACCACGTTATCTCGCCAGTCTGGAAGTCAAGGCTGAATGGGACGAGCCGAGCGGCACGCACGTGATCGCTGAAGGGATGACTGAAAACGTCGGACCAGAAGGAACATTGGTCCATCTGCCGCGTCAACTGCCTGCCGTCGGCAGCCGTGTGCGGCTCGAGGTGCTGGGTGAAACCGGCGAGAAGCTCCAGGTGATCGCTGAGGTGCTGCGCATCGAACGCCATCCGGGGCATCCACTGGCCGCGTTGCAACTGCTGGGTGAAACTGACGAGTGGAGAGGTCTGGTCTGGGAACCCGCAGCTCCGCGCGTAACGCCACCTCCGCCGGTGGAAGGCGAGGAACCCGAAGAAGAAGACGACGACGTAGCCCACTGAGATACTTCTTCTCTGTGTCTCTGTGGTTGTTTTTTGTAGCAACCGTAAACCACGGAGGCACAGAGACACAGAGAGAGAATGCATTTCCACTTTGGGCCAAGCTGGCGAGGTCTGAGGGAAGAACATGACGTGCGAGAGTTTATCGGGCGACTGCACACGCGCCACTAACTGAAGCAGCAAGCGTTCACGGTGAGCAAAGACACGAATAAAGAAGCTGCGGCCGCGGCCACAGCGGCCAAGGCAGCGGTCGAAGCATACGGCCCGCCCACCCGCGTTGTTCTGCGGGTCATTTTTATACTGCTCTTCGTAATTGCTCTCTTATGGATAATCTCCAAGATTACGGGAATTATCCTCCTGCTGGTGTTGTCGATCTTCTTTGCGTATCTGGTGTCGCCGCTGGTTGAGTTTTTGCGGCGCCCGAGAAGCATCGGTGCGCGCACCGTTGCGATTCCGAAAGCGCTGGCCATTGGGTTGGCTTACATAATCATTCTCGCGGCGATCGTCGTGGCGATCTTCGTGGTCCTGCCGAGCCTCAGCAACCAATTTCCAGTATTCGCGGCACAAGCCAAGACTTACTGGCAATCGCTGGGCGAGCGAACCCAGCAGGTGATCGAATACTCACGCTCGCCACGCATACCGGAGCCGCTGGTGGAGGCAGTGAACAAGGCAGTGCCGGAAGCTGTTAACAAGGTGAGCGCGGCGGTAGCAGAGTTTGTCACTGCTTCGCTGGCTTACGTGGTTTACATTCCCTGGTTGATCCTGATTCCGATTCTCGCGTTCTTCTTACTCAAGGACGCGGAGAGCTTTCGACGTTCGGCATTATTGATGTTGCCGCGCGGTCGCTGGCGCTGGCGGGGTGACGAGTTCTTTCAGGACGTTAACAGCACGCTCGCCGCTTACATTCGTGCTCAATTGACGGCGTGCTTGTTCATCGGCGTGGTCTGTGCGATCGGCTTTACCCTCCTTGGCTTGCCCGGTGGACTCGTGATGGGAGTTATCGCCGGCGTCTTCGAATTCATTCCCCTCGTTGGACCGCTGACAGTCGCAATCATGGCGGCAATCCTGGCGACGTTGCACGCCGGAGTGTTCAATGCTTTTCTGGTGCTGCTGTTTTTGGGTGTGTTGCGAATCGTGCAGGACTACGCGATTTATCCGCGGCTGATCGGACAAGGCATTCACCTGCATCCGCTGGCGGTTATCTTCGCGATTCTGGCTGGTGAGAAACTCGCAGGAGTTGCGGGTATATTTTTGGCGATTCCAGTCGTGGCAATCCTGACAGTCAGCTATCGCCACTGGCTCGAACATCGCGGCAGCGAGGGCTTCGCCGATCTGCTTGAACCTACTACTCCCACGCTTAACGCTGCCCCTGCGACATCAATTCCACAAAACGTTGAAAATGATGCTCCGCGTCATGTGGGCCCGGCGCCGCTTCCGGATGATACTGCACTGAAATAACCGGCAGCGTGCGGTGGCGCATTCCCTCCACGCATTGATCGTTGAGATTGATGTGCGTCACTTCAACGTCGGGCGGCAAGCTCTCCGCGTTGACCGCAAACCCGTGATTGTGTGAAGTGATCTCCACGCTGTGTCCTGAGACTTCTTTCACCGGCTGGTTACCACCACGATGTCCAAAGACCAGTTTGAAAGTCTTTCCGCCAAACGCGCGTCCGAGTAACTGGTGCCCAAAACAAATTCCGAACATCGGCACCTGCGCCTGCAACAGTTCGCGAATCTGTTCGACTTCGCGATTCATCGACGCCGGATCCCCTGGACCGTTTGAAAGGAAAATGCCGTCTGGTCGGAGTGCGAGCGCGTCAGCCGCGGAGGTAGATGAAGGCACAACCGTGGTGCGCACGCCAAGTGCGGCCAGTTCGCGCAGCGAATTGCGTTTCACCCCGAAGTCGTAGCAGACCACGTGGAAACGTTCTTCACCGACGGCTGGAAACTCGTAAGGTTCTTTTGTTGTGACGAGACTTGCCAACTCGCGGTTCTCCATTGGCGGCGACTGCCGCGCCTTTTCCACGAGCTTTGCTTCTTGGAGTTCGACTGTCGAAAGACACGCGCGCATCGCGCCTTTGTCGCGAATGTGACGCACGAGTGCTCGCGTGTCGATGCCTTCGATGGCGACGATTTGCCAACGTTTCAGATACGACTGAAGACTTTCTTCGGCGCGCCAGTTCGAAGTGATTCGGCTGGCTTCGCGCACCACGAATCCTTCGACCCACGGGCGCGAAGATTCAGCGTCGCTTTCGTTGACGCCGTAGTTGCCGATGAGCGGGTACGTCATGCAGACGATCTGGCCGGCATAGGAAGGATCGGTGAGCACTTCCTGATATCCGGTCATCGAGGTATTGAAAACGATCTCGCCGCACGCCTCACCTTCAGCAGCCCATGAGGTGCCGCGAAACGTACGACCATCTTCGAGTGCCAGAAGGGCAGGAATTCGTGTGAGCATTGTTGTCTTACTGACTCCCCTTAATAAATTGCTGCGCTTCGTTGAGCCAGCGTTTGCTGGTGCGATACTTGTACGCCGGCGCGGTCTTCACCGCCTCGATGCACGCCTGCATGAGGTTTGTCGCTTCGCGTTTGTGACCGAGACCGGCGTGCGCGCGGCCCATCAGATAAAGTCCTTCGGGATCGGACGGGCGGTGCTCGAGAAACTGCTCGAGTGCTGTTCGCGCATCTTCAAACTGGCCCGCCGAAATGTACGTCGCCGCCACTTCGCGCCAGATCTCGTACTGCGAATGCGCCGGATCGCGCGTTACGACGTGCTCGAAGCTCTGAATCGCATCACCATAACGCTTTTGCTGCCGTGCAATCCGGCCTAACTGATAACTGGCATCGATTTCGCCGTCGTCGATCTGGAGCGCGCGTTCGAAACGTTCGCGTGCCTGGTCGAGTTCGCTACGACTTTGATGAATGAGGCCGAGATTGTAATGAGCTGAAGCGTCTGCGGGATTCAAGGTAGCTGATTCGAGGTTCTGTTTGAAAGCCGCTTTCGCGCGCTGCGTGCCCATGATGTCGCTGAAGTAACCGCGCAACAACATGAACAGCAGGAAGAGCAGGAACGGTGAACCGAGCACACCGGAGAACAACCGCAAGGCAAGCGGCGCCATAAACAGCGCCATCACACCAGACAGTACGGAGATGAAAAACGCGCGCACCATGGAGGTGCGAAAGACGTCTTTCACACCGAGTACAGTGCCGATCGAAAACAAGGCCAGCTTGGGCATCCGAAACAACCCCTGCGAGAGGAGCACCGGATCCTTGAGTTGTTCCGCCGCCTGGGCAAGCTGTTCGGTCTCGCCAAGTATCGAGCGTAGCATCGCGCGCGACTGGTCTGCGTTCTGAATCATGGCTGCGACTTGCTGGTACTGGAGTCCCGTGTAGTGAAGCAGCGCGGCAATCACGATCGAGATGACGTTCGCGGCCGTCAAAACATAAAACATCGTCGCCGCAACCGGCGCGTACTCCTGAGTGATGACAATGCGAAAACTGCCACGCCGATCGAACGTGTTTGCCACGAGTGTGAGAATCGGCACGACCACCACCGCCAATACCACGACCATGATCGCAGCCTGGAATATTTCTCTGACGATCATGCCCCCGCTGGCTGGACCAACTCCGGAGAACCTGTCCGTGATGAAGCCGTAAGCCACTTCACCCAGAAACGCGAGGAACGCGGCTGGGGCTAGTGATCCGTATTCGCGTATCTCACGCATCCCGCTCAGAGGAGCGTAAAAAATCGTGAGCAGGATTCGCAGCCAGTTAGTCATAACGGGACGGCTCAGGGTCGTTGCGGGCTCAGTTCGGCCGGCGGTGGATCCTGAAATTCGGGTGTGTAACTGCCCGGCGCCTGCGGCCCCGTCGGTACGAGATCTTCGTGATGGATCACGCTCGCAGCGTTGAGCGGCCAGTACCGAAACAGCGCTTTACCGTAGATGTATTTTTTGGGTACCAGGCCCCAGATTCGCGAATCGCTTGAGTTGTCGCGATTGTCGCCCATCACGAAGTAGTAGTTGGATCGCACGGGCGTAGGCGACAGGCTGCGATGCGACAAGTTGAGACGCTGATCGAGATAACTCTCCTCGACGTCACGGCCGTTCACACGCAGCACGCCTTCATGCACCTCGACGGTGTCGCCCGGTAAACCAATCACGCGTTTGATGTAACTTTTGGACGGATCTTCGGGATACCAAAAGACGACTATGTCGCCACGGTCGATCTTGGGAGCCCACCGATACTCGTCGTAGTAGATCAGCTTGTTGACAAAGATGCGCTCGCCGTCGTGCAGGCGCGGCAGCATTGACGTTCCTTCGACTTTCACGGGCTGCACGATGAAAACTACGACCAGCGCCGCGATCATGAGTGCAAAGAGCAGGTCGCGCAGCAACAGCCGGGCTTCAGACCACAGGTCGTTTCGCTGCGCCTGTTCCGGTTTGTGTACCTGGATGTCTTTGTCGTCGTCGACGTGAACCCCACCGAACGGTGGTGGCCGGCGTTTTCTGATTCCAAACATACGCTCTGCAAAACTTAGCTTTCACTATCGCGCTTGTCAAACTGGTTTTGAGTAAGCGCTGGGCTGTACGGAACGCCGAAGGCGTACTAACGCTGAAAGCGTTGGCAAAGGGGGTAATTACCGTAGAACCCTGTTCCTTGACAGCCTTTACTCGCGCTCTCTATCATCCAGCCCTGCATCTTGCAGCCCAGACATCCGTCCTAGTCGGACCAGAAAAGAG
Source organism: Pyrinomonadaceae bacterium (assembly GCA_036506775.1). Lineage (GTDB taxonomy): Bacteria > Acidobacteriota > Blastocatellia > Pyrinomonadales > Pyrinomonadaceae > PSRF01. The sequence continues at coordinate 24,250 of DASXRE010000310.1, forward strand.
GCCTTTAGACGTGATCAAGCTCGATATTATCAATCGCGTGGCCGACAGAACCGGCGTGCCGAAGATGAAGGCCGAACAGGCCGTGGAAGCCCTCTTCCATTCGATGAAAGAGGCTTTGACCAGAGGCGAGCGAATTGAACTCCGGGGCTTTGGCGTCTTTGTAGTAAAACCGCGCAAGCGAGGTGTCGGCAGAAATCCGCGCACCGGCGAGGAGGTCGCGATTCCCTCAGGCAAAACGATTCGCTTCAAACCGGGCAAGGAGCTTCAAGCTCACGACAACGGCGAAACCAGTGTAGAGGATGAAGAGTCGATCGAGGATGACGACGAGTTTTAGTGTTGTACAGAAATCACGGGTTTACATCGAGGCTAGAGATGGAAACGCAAGAGCATCCAGACTCTGGCCTTTGAGCTTCTAAAGAGCGCGTTTTATGGCTGAATCGTTTCGAGCAGTGCCGCAAGATTTTGACCTCGTGGAGCCCGCGGGATTATCGATCTCAGCGCGCGAGTGGCGTTTGCATGGCGCACTGTTTCTTCTCACGGTCATCACAACAACGCTGGCCGGAATGATGCTGGTCGCGCCGGAGTTGCCGCCGTACGAGCCGCCATTGTCCGGGCCACTGGATTACCTGTTCTACGTTCCGCTCGCTTATTACCACACGATTGCTGAACTGCTCAGATTCGGCCTGGCGCATCCGCGAATAATCGGGCAGGGCGCAACGTTTTCCGCGTCGCTGCTGGCGATCCTGTTTTCCCACGAGATGGGCCATTACCTGGCGTGCCGTTACTACCGGGTGAACGCGACGCTGCCGTATTTCATTCCCGCGCCGCCGCTGTTTTTGGCGGGAACGTTTGGCGCGTTCATCAAGATTCGTTCGGCGATACCGTCGCGCCGGGCGTTGTTTGATATCGGGCTTGCCGGGCCGTTGGCGGGTTTTGTGGTGGCGCTGCCAGTGTCGGTGATGGGTTTGTTAACAATCGCGCCCGGCGGTCCACCGCCAGAGCACGCGATCTTTTTTAACGATCCGTTGCTGTTTCGTTTGCTGGCGAAGCTGCTCGGCGTGCCGCTCGATCCGAACGCACCCACGACGCCGTACTACATGGCCGCGTGGATCGGTTTGCTGGTAACGAGTCTGAATCTAATGCCGGTAGGCCAACTTGACGGCGGGCATGGTGTGTTTGCGGTATTTGGACCACGTGCGCATCGTCTCATAGCTCGCGTGGCTTTTGTGTCGATTGCGGTGCTGGCGGTGTTAGGCTTCGTCTGGTACCACAGCCCAAGCGGATTTCTTTACACGGTGTTGCTGGCGGTCATGCTGCGCGTCCCCCACCCCGCACCCGCAGTGATGGAACCGCTCGGCGCCAAACGCATCGTGGTCGCCGTCCTGACGCTCATCGTCTTCATACTCTGCTTCTGGCCGTTCCCGATTAAGATTACGTAACGTTCGCTATAACACCCTATCGACGCTTGTTGAACTGTCGGTAGGTGGGACACGGGGATTTCTTCCACGCGTTCGAAAGCTCTAGCGCCAGTCGCAAATATCGTGGACCGCGTGAAGGATTTCGGCGCTGTAGTATCGAGTGCCGCAGCTATCGCACACTCCCACAACTATTCCTTCGAGAATGATAAAGTCCTTCTTGTGCTTGAATGCCTCGCGGGCAACCTTCTTGGGCCGAACGGTCCCCTCACAATGTTGGCACTGATACCCGTAGGGACCTTGACCAGTGTTTTTGTTGATTTCATAAGTCGGTGAGGCAACACACGGAGTTTACCAGACCGAGTCAAGCTCGTCTTAACTGGCTACGGCCGCCGGGAGGAGACCTTTGATTTCGCGGACTACGCGCGCGACTTCTTCCTGGTTTGCCAGAGCGATCATGAAGAACTTGTAACCCTGGTGGAAACATATGACACCGTTCGCAAACAGCCACACCCCATCGAGAAACGGATTGCCACCCAGCAACCAACTGATCGGCGCGCCGACAATCGGCCCCGGCTGAAATATCTGCGCCCACATCGCGGTACCCGCCGCACAGCTAAACGCACCCAACAACGGTGCCCCTACGTACTTAGCAATCTTTCGCTCAAACTCGATCCGTTCGCGCTCAGCCTCGTCGATTTCACCACGTTCAATCAGTTCTTCGCGTTTCTTCAAATAGCCTTCAAACTTCTCACTCGCTTTGCGCAACCCATAAACAGGCAGCGCCGAATGCGTCAACCAGTGTGGATGCGCACCCAGTAACACCGCGTCCAGACCAGGAAACGCCGCACCAGCTCTAATGCCCAACACGAGCGAAACAGAAACGACCGCAGCCTTGCCCGGATTCTCCTTGATCCAGTCACGCGCCTTTAACACGCCCGCAGTCGCGGCGGTCGAAGCGCGCGTGAGTTTGGCCCCGGTGTCATACACCTGAGACGCACGATCGTAGTAGTTCTTGGCTTCGCCAAAGACTTCTCCGGCTTTCTTGCCCGCATTATCGGCAACGTCGCGCATCACCTTGCCGGCGTTTTTCATACCACTCGCCGCGCGCCGCGCAGTATCACTCATCTCTTCATCATCAGCGATACGTTCAGCTTCAGCTCGCAAGCGTTCCGCGCCACTCGCCATCGTCTCGGCGCCGCGCCGTGCGGCGTCACCCGCCGCTCGCGCACCTTCGCCAACCAGATCAGAGATCGCAAACTTCTCGTCCAGTTCACGAGCCTTTCGCCGCGCCGCCTGCTGCCACTCGTCGAGCTTTTCCTTGTAATCAGCCATGCCTATCCTCTGGAAGCAAGCCCAAGATTGCCATCGCCTTGTACGTCCCCCGTAGCCATCGAGTTCGACTTCATGCCCGAGCTGGACTCTATACCTGGCGTCGCCACCACGCGATCGCGCCCCTGTCTCTTGGCCTCGTACAGAGCCACATCAGCGGCCTTCAGGATTTCAGCAGCAGTTTGCGCGTCCGTGGGACATTCTGCAACCCCGAAACTGGCGCTGATTTGCCCGCCTGAGGGAATCTCTAACGACCTGATCGCGAGCCGCAAACGCTCGGCAACTTCACACCCACCTTGCTGCTCGGTTTCGACCAGCAGCACGGCAAACTCCTCACCGCCGATCCGCGCCGCGAGATCGATGCCTCGCGTACCTTCGCGAAGGACCTTGCTGATGCGCCGGATCGCGTCGTCGCCCGCATCGTGGCCAAAGCTGTCGTTCAGATTCTTGAAGTTGTCGATGTCGATCATCAACAAGCTGAACGGATGGCTGAAACGCATAGTGCGGCTCACCTCGCGCTCGAGCTGGCGTTCAAAGCGCCGCCGGTTCGCCAGACCGGTCAGATGATCCGTGAAAGCGGCTTCTTCGCATACATCGAGGTACGCCTTAAATTCGAGCAGTGTCCGTGTTCGGGCCAGCAGCAGATCGAGGTCGGTTGGGTCAGTGATGTAACCCAAAGCCCCGACTTCAGAAGCGCGGCGCAGGTCTTCGGCGCGGCGGCTGGCCGCAGTTTGCATGATGACCGGGATGAACTTGGTCAGCGGATTGGCCCGTATTCGTTGGGCCAATTCGTAGCCGTTCATGCGCGGCATCATCACGTCCGTAATCACCAGGTCAGGTTGATAGGATTCAATTGCCGCGAGCGCTTCATCACCGTCTGTGGCCGTGGTTACGCGGTAACCGGCCAGGCACAAAGCGGCTTCGAGCAGGCTCAGTTTATCGGGACTGTCGTCGACTATAAGGATGTTGGCTTTTGGCTCCATAAAACGAGAAAGTTGGACCGTTATCGTTCTTTATTGTTCTTGCGCGGCTATGAGCTTCATGCTACAGTGCCGCAATTCGGTAACCGTCGCGCCGGTACTCGCCCAAGCATCGTCAAAAGATTCAAAGTCGAGAGAGTACACAAGCCCGGGAACATCGCGCGGGTTTCCTTACAAGCATTAGAAATAACCCCGCGCAGGACCACTTTGAGTAACGCAATCACGCTGCCAAAGGCGATTCAATTTAGTATTTTTAACTCGACGCCCCGAGGGACATGTAGATGAACGCCCTGCAGGAACAGAAGCGCGCCAGAGACTTAACGCCGGAAGACCGCGCTCAGATAATCCGTCGCCTGGAATTTGGTTCATCGTTGACTGAAGACCTCGTAATGGATTTGGCTCGTAGTTCAGTTGTACTGGATTTCCGTCGCCGTCGTTTTGTTTACCGCGCCGGCGAACCGGCGGATTGCCTTTACGCAATTATTCATGGCCGAATAAAACTCTGCCGTATCGAAAGTGATTCGGGTCGGGAAGCAGTAATCGACATCCTTCCAGACGGGTCACTGTTTGGTGAGTCAGCTCTCTATTCAGCAGCGGGGCAACGGGCAAATTCCGCAATTGCCTACGAAAATTCCAGGCTCCTGCGAATTCAGGTCGGGGATTTCAAACGGGGGATGGCTGAGGATGACCGGCTTCATGATTACACTTTCCGCTTGATCGGTCAACGCCTTGAACATGCGGAGCGACGTCTCGCGGACTTCGCTCTCAACGCCATTCCTGCGCGACTCGACCGTCTGCTCGAAGAGTTCTCCCTGCGTTACGGGGTCTCGGAACCGGAAGGCGTCTTGATCGATATTCCGCTACCTCATCGCGAAATTGCCTCAATTGTGGGCTCCACCCGCGAGAGTGTTACTGTCCGCTTGAACGCCATGCGTCGCGAAGGTACGATCGCATTCGTCCGACGACGAATACTGATCAAACGACCGGCATCGCTGTAGCTCCGCGCTTACGCTTGTGCTTCGAGATTCATGAAGTGTCCAACCTGCGGTAATCCTTCTGAGTGGAAAGACAATCCCTTTCGTCCATTCTGTTCTGAGCGCTGCCAACTCGTCGATCTCGGCCGCTGGGTCGAAGGTGAGTATCGAGTCCCAGGCGAACCGCTTCCCCGCGAACACAACGAGCCTTCAGCTAGCGATAATGAGTTGGAAAAAGATGTCTAGAACATTCAAGCCACGGATTCTTCTGCTGGCGGCGATTATCTCTGTTTTCTCTGCCTGTAACAGCTACGATCCGCCGACAAACACTTCTAAAGCGCCGCCTAACAATGCTCCGCCGGACACGGCGTTTCCCATGCCGCCTGTGAACGGCGCCTCGATCAACAATCTCGGTTGGACATTCGGCGGCGGCAAACGCAACGTCTTCTCCGATTTCAAAGGGAAGGTTTTGATCCTCGATTTCTATGCCACGTGGTGTGAACCATGTCGCCGAAGCGTTCCGCATTTGATCGGATTGCAGAAGAAGTATGAAAGCGAGGGACTGCACGTGGTTGGCCTCAACGTTGGCGGAGAAGAGGATGAGGAGAAGGTTCCTGACTTCGCGAACGAGTTCGGAATTCAGTACACGCTCGCAAAGCCCGACGACGAACTGGTGACTTTGCTGATGGCCGGCAACGATGCGATTCCGCAAACGTTCGTTTTCGATCGCCAGGGCCAACTGGCGGAACGTCTAATCGGCTTTGGACCAAACGCCGGGCAAAGGATCGACAGCGCCGTCGAAGCGGCACTACAAACGCCAGCTCCTTGAGACAAAACTTAGAGGGATCTCCTTGGAGTGCGCCGACTCGTCGGCGCTTTGGCCAAAGCGGTGACAAGTCCCCGCACTCCAAGGAGGAATGAATTTTGAGAAAAGCAAAAATACTGATTACGCTTGGTCCAACTTCGCGCGAGCCGGAGGTAGTTGAACAATTAATCGCAGCGGGCGCCAACGGCGTGCGCGTCAACATGTCGCACGGCACGCACGAAGAGAAAACGGAAGACATCGCGCGCGCTCGTGAAGCTGCCCGAAAAGTCGGACGGCCCTTGGCAATTCTCGTTGACCTTTCCGGCCCCAAGATCCGCACGCGCGGACTCAAAGACGAGCAACCGGTCAAGCTCGAACCAGGCGCACTCTTCATCCTAACGACTGACGGAATCCTTGGCGACGAACATCGAGTGGCCACGAACTATCCCGACCTGCCGCGCGTGGTCCAACCGGGAAGCCGGCTCCTGCTTGACGACGGCGCAATCGCTCTGATTGTCGAAAGCACGACGGACACTGATGTGGTCTGCCGCGTTGTTGACGGTGGTTTGCTTGGCGAACGTAAAGGCATAAACCTGCCCGGTGTGGCGCTGCCGATTGACTCGCTGACCGAAAAAGACATCGATGATCTCAAGTGGGCCGTGGAACAAAACGTCGACTACATCGCGCTTTCATTTGTTCGCCGCGCGAGCGATTGCGAACGCGCGAAACAACTGATCAAGGACGCCGGCGGTCGTGCACCGTTGATCGCAAAGATCGAAAAGGCGGAAGCGATCGATCACCTCGATGAGATCATTGCCGCAGCCGATGGAGTGATGGTGGCGCGTGGCGACCTCGGCGTGGAGACCAGTGTCGAGCTGGTTCCGGTTTATCAGAAGCGAATCATCGAGCAAGCGATTCAGGCGGGGAAGATGGTAATCACCGCGACGCAGATGTTGCAGTCGATGGTGAGCAATCCCCGGCCAACTCGCGCGGAAGCCTCCGACGTTGCGAACGCAGTTTGGGACGGCACCGATTGCCTTATGTTGTCGAATGAAACAGCGACTGGCGCGTATCCGATTCAGGCGGTCGCTACGATGGCACGGATCATCGAATCGGCTGAGACGGGCGAGGAGAAACGGGTCGAGCGTTTGGAGAGTTGGACCGGCAGGCAATCCGGACGAGTCAGTCGCGCATTGTCCGAGGCCGCGGCTTTCGCGTCGGAAGAAATGGGAACCTCGGTCACGGCAGTTTTTACTGACTCGGGTCTGATGGCCCGCAGACTTTCAGCACTCCGTCACAACCAACGAATCGTGGCTTTGACTCGGCGGCCGGAAGTTCTGTGTGAGCTCTCACTGATCTGGGCGGTGGAACCATTATTGATACCCCACGCACAATCAACCGAAGAGATGCTGGAAGTTGGCGAGAAGGCGTTGCTCGATGCCGGGGTCGTCGATAAGGGAGAGGTGATTGTGCTCATGGCCGGACGCCTATCCGGTCTCGGGCTTTCCAGTTCCGTCTCGATCTTCACCGTCGGCGGGAATCTTGGTCCGACAAGAGAGTGATTCCGCGCCTTAACATCTCGGCCGGTGAGTTCTTTGATCTCATCCGGCCAGCAGTGATTCTGATCTCCGCTCTACTCTCAACCTGGGTGCTCGCCTCCGCGCGAAAGCGATTCTCAATTTACGCAGCATTCGCCTGGGCGGTGGGAACATTGTTCCTGCCGTTGATCGTGCTGCCTGTTTACTTGAGTGTGATTCTGCTCTGGCCACGGCCTGTTCGTTCGCGTCGCTGGCGCTTGCTGCTTCCGATCGCCTACGGCGTGATCGTCATAGCGGCGATAAGCGCATATTTTTACCTCGACAGCCAATCAGTCGACGCGCATCTCGCGCGCGCCACGCGAGCAAAAGTCACCGAAGATCACGCGACAGTCATTCGCGAATACCGCCGCGCACTCGCACTCGAAGACGATCCACACACGCACAAATTGCTGGCGCTTGAGTTGGCCCAAACGGGTGATCTGAATGAAGCTGTTTCAGAGTTTCGCCTGGCCCGGCAAGGCGGCGAGCCCGACGACCTGATTGCTTACGAAGTGGGACTGCTATTTCAGAGACTGAAACACAACGACGAAGCGAAGCTCGAGTTTGAAAGGTTCGTGCTCAGCGACACGTGCAAGCGAATAGAAGAGAAATGCGACGACGCTCGGGATAGAATTCGACAACTGAGCCAGTAAGCTCAGTCAGCGCCGATCATCTCGCCGACACTCTTTCCGTTTTTCTGTTCCTGTGCGATTTGGGCTGGAGTCTTTTGCGGATCGCGCCAGTTGTCGAGAATGCCGACCTGGTGAACGCACTGCAGCGTGCACGTCGGCGCGCACCATTTTTCAGTTTTGTATTCGCGATCGAAATCATCCATTGTGTACTGCTCGAGCGGAATGCCGGGATAACCGCGTTGCTGCGAGCACCAGTGGACCAGGCCGTCCTCGCAGATGTAGAGGTAACGCGCGCCCGCGCGACAACGCCAGTTGTAAGGCTTTCCTTCAGCGATACTGTCCTGAAACCAGTTCAAGCGGGCGTGGTCCTTGTTGCCCATCTTCTTCACTTGCTGAAAGATGTCTTTCTCTTTTATGGAAAGGGGCTTCAGCGTTCCATCGCCGTCGTGAATGACGCCGACTGTAGTTGAGAATCCGAGTTCAACCGCGCGCCGCGCGACAGTCAGAGCGTCGTCAGGATTCTTGATGCCGCCGCCGATGACGGAATTGATGTTGACGTGAAAATCGGCGTGCTCGGAGAGATGGCGCAGTTTCTTGTCCAGCACGCGCAAACTCTTGCGCGAGACCTCGTCAGGCTCGACGTTGTCGATGCTGATCTGCAAATACTCGAGCCCCGCCCTGTTGAGCCGCTTGATGCGTTCCGGTGTGAAGTAATAACCGTTGGAGATCAATCCGGCGATCATGCCGCGGTGGCGGATGTGCTGAATGATCTGATCCAGCTCCGGATGCATCATTGGTTCGCCGCCGGAGATCGTCACGATCGACGTGCCAAGATCCGCAAGCTTATCGAGCCGGCTCTTGATAACCTCGAGATCGATTGGTTTCGAGGTGTGATCGTATTCGTTGCAATAACCACACGCCAGATTGCAACGGCGCATGGGAATCAGATGGGCAAGAACGGGATGACGGCTGGATAACAACGCTCGGCTGATAAAACTTGCCTCGCGCATCTTCAGCTTTAGAAAAGTTGTCTTCTTCATCAGTCGACGCGAAGAATAAGAAACCAAACCAAAGAACGCAAGCAGAGTGGCCCAAAAAAGTGAGCTCCGGGCCCAAGCTTCTTCTCTGTGCAACCTCTGTGTTCTCTGTGCCTCCGTGTCTCTGTACCTGTTGCGAATGTCGACCACAGAGACACAGAGGTTACTCAGAGAAATACTTCACAGTGAAAACAAGAAAGGCCCTGTTTGTTAGACAGAGCCTTTCCAGGCTTTTACTTTGATAACCTGACGTTAACTCTTGACGATCTTTACGTTGGAGTCCAGCTTGATATCAAACTCATTTGGAGAAATCTTCTGGTTCTTTTCCAGACCAGTCAGCCGTACTGTCGTCGAATCGTCGTTTTTCTCAACGATCTTGGTCTGAACCGGCATGCCTGCGTTGTCAATCCAGACTTCCGCCCACTTGTAACCGGCATTACCTTTCGGCACGAGCGTCAGATGGATCGTGCTGACGCCGCCCCATAATGTCTCTTCACGCACGTCTTTCACCGGCTGAAAGCGCGCTTCGAGCTGCTGGCGCGACATGTTCATCATTTCCAGCAATCCACCGGCCTTGTTCTCTTTGCTCATACGGCGCGAGTCGCCAGTGTAGGCAACGCCCTGCGCAGGACGGAAAATCGTGTACTTGTTGTTGTTTACTGACAACACCTCGCGGCGCGGGCTGCTCCAGTCGATGCGAACAGCAGCCTGCCGTCCGGCAGTCGGCATGTAGATCACAACGCCGTTGTACTTGTCTTCAACACCAAGTTGCGAATTGTACTTGACTACGTTGATGCCGGCGCGAAGAGTCTTCAACGTCTGCCGGTTCTTTTCCATTCGATTCAAAACTGAGCTGAGCAACCCGGCTCCCTGGCCATTGGTTCGGACCGGGAACACAAATCCCAATGCGGAAACTATGAAGGCTACGATCAGGCCCGCGGGAATCAATCTCTTCATACTTACTCCTTACTTAAAGCTCCTTTCCCTCGGAACGCAAAAAACCTCGCAATTATAGGGAAAGGTCATCGTATGTCAACCTCGAAGCTGCGTGTACGGCCCTCGGA
>DASXRE010000311.1:0-3549 GCA_036506775.1 Pyrinomonadaceae bacterium
ACCGCTTTGGCCGGCCTAACCGCAGAACCTTCTTTAGACCAAAGCGGTGACAAGTCCCCGCACTCCAGGGTGGCGCTCAAGTGATTCGTGTGCCGCAGCGTCCGCAGAATTTCGTACCGGCGGGATAGCTGGTCTTGCAACTGCGACAGAGAACCTCGACCGGTTTGGGCGCGCGCCATTCCAGCGCCGGATTTCCTAACGGTATTCCGCAACGCCCGCAGAACCTGATCGACGCAGCGTAGGTTTGCCCGCAGCGCGGACAAGTGATCCCGCTCGCTGCGGGAGTGCTTGATGGTGGGACGGACGCGTCACCTGAAACTGGTACGAAGGTCGTATTGCCGCAACGCCCGCAGAATTTCACTCCTTCAGCAAAACGCGAATGACATTTCGTACACATCACGACCACCAGCGTGGTCGATTGATCGCTGTGCTTGCTGGTCAGACTGCCGCCGCGTGACGGCGTCAACTGATTACTCGACGGACCAATCTTGAGTTGCGCTTCGATGATCTGTTCGGCGATGTCGCTACGGATCTCGATCACGCGTTCATCATCGGCCTCACCCGAGCGAGAGACGCGCAACACGTGTTGTCCGGGCGCGAGCGAAGTCAGAATTACTCTTCCCGATCGGCCGACACTGCCGTAGCGTTCGTCGTCTACATAAACTTCCGAACCAGCGGGCGCCATGATCACCAGACGCGAATCGCCGCGCTTCAACGCGCCGGTATCTGTTGCCGCCGCCTCGGCAAAACTCTCGAACCACTCACTCGCAGTCGCCGGACGATCCTTTGGCTCCCTCTGCAAGGCTTTCATGATCGCGGCGTCCAGTTTGTCGTTCACATCTGAACGCAACGTCGACAACGCCGGAGGATCTTGTGTCAACTTCTGCGCGATCAGTTGGGTGATGTTGCCGGTGAATGGAGGGCGGCCGCCGAGCATGTGGTAGGCGATTGTTCCGAGGGCATAAATGTCGGCGCGGGCATCGAGTTGCCCGTCAGGTTGCATCTGCTCCGGAGCCATGTATTCCGGCGTGCCGATGATTCCTCGCGATGCTGGACCACTGTCGGAAGCGAGGTCCGAACGATCCGGATTCACAATCTTGGCGAGACCAAAGTCGCCGACCTTCACGAACCCGTCTTCACCAGTGACCTTCCGCTTCTGCTGCATCAGGAAGATGTTTGCCGGTTTCAGATCGCGGTGAAGAATGCCTTCGTCGTGCGCTGCCTCCACGCCCGCTATAACCTGGCGCATGATGCTGGCAGCTCGCTGCGGGCTGACCGTTCCTTCGCGTCGCAGCAGTTGATAGAGCGTCTCGCCCTCGACGTACTCCATCACGAGAAAGAACACGCCGTCGGCAGTCTGGCCGAAATCTGTGACGCCAACGACGTTCTGGTGACGAATGGAGGCCGCGGCGCGGGCCTCGCGTTCAAAACGCGCGATTGCTTCACCGTCCTGAAGATCTTCGTCGCTGAGAATGTCAGGTCGCACAGTTTTCACGGCAACCTGGCGGGTCATGAGGTTTTGGTCGCGTGCGAGGTAAACCTGGCCCATCGCGCCGCGACCAAGCCGTTTTTCGAGCAAATAGCGCGAGGCCAGGAGGCGTGGGCCCGGCAGGGTGGGTTTTGTGTTCGCCTGGTCCTGCGGACACAACTCAACGTCGTCTTCGTAGCAAACTTCGCAACGGGGGCACTCACGCATGGATTTCTTCTCTGTGTACCTCTGTGTTCTCTGTGTCTCTGTGGTTCACTGTTCCGCCAAAGATCGACACAGAGGCACAGAGAACACATCAGAGGTTGCACAGAGACTCTCTAACCAGCCGGCACTTCCGCACAACACGCTGCACAGCGAGTGGCCGCCAGCGGGATCGCGGTCAAACAGTGCGGGCAATCTTTTGTATTTGGCGGCGGTGGCGGCGCTGCGCGCAAACGATTCACTGCCTTCACAATCAGAAAAATTACAAAAGCGATGATCAGAAAACTGATCACGTCGTTGACAAAATTCCCGTACGTGATCACCGGCAATCCTTTTTGTTTTGCGTCGGCCAGCGATGCCGGGTGCTGTCCTGAAAGATCTATAAACAAGTTTGAGAAGTCGACCTTTCCTAAGAAAAGGCCGATCGGCGGCATGACCACCCCCTCGACGAGCGAGGTCACGATCTTTCCAAACGCGGCGCCGATGACTACCGCAATCGCCAGATCGATAACATTTCCACGCGCGATGAACTCCTTGAATTCTCTTAGCATTGACTACCTCCCTCAGTGGCAGTTTTTCGCCAGCTTGAATCCTGCCTTTTCGGCTTCTTCGGCAGTTTTGAACACAGCGCGGTTTGCTTCTGAAATCTCCTTTTCTGGATGACAACCGTGCGGATAATAAGCCTTCGTCTGCTTGTCTCCAATTACTTCAGTCGGGGTCTTTACCTCCGTTGCGCTTTGGCTGTTTCCGTTTGCCACGGCTGCTTCGGCGAGTGCGTCCTGTTCCTCCTTGGCCTGTCGTCGCGCGGCAATCGTCTCTTCGGCGCCGAGATCCACCAGGCGCAGGCTTGGACCACTCGCCAGCGTGCTCACAATCAATTGAAAATCAGCGCAGCGCAACTGCTGTCCTCTCGATCTCCACGACGACCACGGAGTGGAAAGTTGCAGCGACGCCGAGATCAATTTCACGAACTCATCAACTGTTTGCGCCTTGAAGTTTTCCTCGTAACCGATCCAGAGCGAGGTCAAGCGATCGTCGAGCACGTCGAGCGAGATGCTGCGCACACCCTCAAACTTCTTTTGATCGATCTTCGGATCGAAGTGTGGATTGATCGTGGTTTTGGCGACACCAAAATGATCGGTTCGCCCGAAAACAGTTTGCGGAACGAGTTCTTTGATCTGGTCCCGCGTCATGCCGAGGTGAAAACCGAACAACTCAGGCGCAGCCGGCAGTGTCTCCATCTTCCGGGTGCACTGGCCGAAGATCGATTGAGCCGGTACAAGACAAATCGCGACCAGCAGAAGTGCCCGAACGGAGGTGAGAACCATGCGCGAGATTATACAGTTAGTGAACGAGGGCGCGAACAATTCCTTCGAGAGTCGAGGGTTCGAATGGTGTGGAAACATATTCATCGCAGCCCGCGGCCAGCGCCAACTCGCGAAATTGATCGGCGCCGTAGGCCGATACCGCGACGATCGGCACGGAACCGAGTTGTTTCACATTGCGGATCTGCCGCGTCGCTGCGAGGCCGTCGAGTTGCGGCATCTGCACGTCCATGATGATCAAGTCGGGCGCCTCTGTTTCGGCTCGATTGATCGCCTGCACGCCGTTTTCGGCCTCAATCACTCGAAACCCGCGCCGCTCAAACCAGGTGCGCAGGAGTAGACGCGTGTCGTCGAAGTCGTCAACTACGAGCACGGTGCGCCGGGCATCTGAAGCGCTGTTTGCAGGATTCATGTGGTCCTGAGCATTTCCGGGGGGACCAGTGGGAGAGGGCCTAAGCGTAGCAGAAAATGGTCCTTTCTGGAACATGTTCTTAACGTCGGATAGTCGGTCAGTTTCAATTGGGGCGCCTCCTT
>DASXRE010000312.1:0-25738 GCA_036506775.1 Pyrinomonadaceae bacterium
CGCCTGGAGAAAGTGATGTGCAACACTCTGGAAGACGCCCAACTGTTGCAGTTCATCACCACCGGTTACGAAGTTAACCGGAAGCTCGACTCGAAAATAATGCTACGCGCCATCTCGCGATCGACAACCGTGATCGGCAACGTGTTCGAAGATATTGCCAATCAGAATTCGCTCGATGGGAAGAGTCTCGCGTGGATTGCGCGGTTGGGCCAGATCTTCTGGGGGCTGGTTGAAGTTGCAGTGCCCGGCAGCATTCTGAATATGCTGGTGTTTCACTGGCTCCGGCTCTTGTACGTGTTTGAGTTGGTATTGATCATAGTCAGCTTTCTCTTTTCGGCTGGCGACTTTTTGACTTTTGCGCTGAAGCTCTTCGCCGTAACCGCTGTTATCAACCTGGCGGTGTTGCTGCTGCGAGACAAGATGCGAAGCAGAAGGGGCTGGCTGGTTGGCGTGATTGTGGCGGCAGTGCTGATTGTCTTTGCACTGGCGGGAATCGGGATTGCGGACTTGCTTGGTTACGGAACATCTACCAAAATCGTGGCCTGGTTAACTAAGGTAGTTGGCTGGTTAGCAACATTGAAAGCGAAGATATTCTGAAACCGTGGCACAACATTCTTTTCTGCAACTCGACGTTTTCACTGATCGAGCATTCTGCGGAAATCCGCTCGCAGTCTTTCCTGAAGCTGAAGGAATTACTGACGAGCGCATGATGCAGATTGCTCGCGAAATGAATCTCTCCGAAACTGTTTTCGTTCTCAAATCGGAAAACGAGAAAGTACTCCGGCGCCTGCGCATCTTCACGCCCATGCGTGAGATCCCGTTTGCCGGCCATCCGATCGTGGGCACGTGGGCGGCACTCGCAAGCGAAGGCGTGGCTCAACCACCCGAAGGCGGCAGTGGTTGGCAACGCATCTATCACGAAGTGGGAATCGGCGTACTGCCAGTCGATATTGAGTTTGAGGATGGACAGCCGGTTCAGGTCGTGATGACGCAGGGCAAGTTTGAAATTCTCAACGAGATTGAGGATGGACACGAACAGGCGGAACTTGCGCGCGCGCTCGGACTCGCGCGCGAAGATCTCGACGAGAGCCTGCCCATCCAGGTAATTACCACCGGGTTATCGTGTCTGGCCGTGCCGGTTCGTTCGGTGGCGGATTTGCGCGACTGCAAGGTCAATGGAGGTCTGTTGGCAGAATTCTACACACGACACGGTGCGACAGGTTGTCATGCGTTCACGCGCGAGACGCTGGAAGTCGGCGCGGCGCGTGCGCACGCACGGTTCTTCGCGCCTGCAGACAACATTCCGGAAGATCCGGCGACGGGGAGCGCGTGTGGCGCACTCGGCGGTTACCTGGTCCATCACGGCGCCCTGAACCTCGAACCACAAGACGGCCGTTATAAGTTTGTGATTGAACAGGGCGATTTTATTAATCGTCCGAGTCGCATCAATCTCAACGTGAAGGGCGGTGCGGGGAATGTTGAGGAAGTGAAGGTTGGTGGTTCGGCGGTGTTGGTGGCTCGGGGTGAGGTTATCTTTTAGCCACGGACTTTCCACGGATGCTCGATCTGGTCATCATTGGCGCTGGACCAGCCGGCCTCTCCGCCGCGGAGGCCGCCGCGCGTGAAGGTCTCGATTATCTCGTCATCGAGAAAGGAACGATCGCCAACACCATCCGGCAGTATCCCGTCGGCCGTACCTTGTTCTCGACGCCAAACGAGTTGGAGATGCACGAGGGAACACTGAAGCCGTTGCGCGAGAAGCCGACGCGGGAAGAGTTGCTGTCGTACTACATTCATTTCGTTCTCGATCTGGATCTGAAAATCAATACTGCCGAACGTGTCGTGGACGTCAGCGGTGATGCCGAACAGGGTTTCTTCATCACCACAGACCGTGCCGAGTACCACGCGGCGCGCGTGCTGTTTGCAATTGGCGCGATGGATACTCCGCGCCGGCTGAACGTGCCCGGCGAAGATCTGCCGAAGGTCCACCACCTGTTTGTCGAGCCGTATCCTTACGTTCGTAAAGACGCGCTCGTCGTTGGTGGTGGCAACAGTGCCGCTGAGGCGGCGTTGTTTCTTTCCGAAGAAGGCGCGCGCACGACGATGGCGATCTGGCGCGAGGACTGGGAGAACCGCGATCCGAAAGCAGGCGCGATGAAGCATTGGGTGCGCACGCCGCTCGACGCTGAAGTCGCTGCCGGACGTCTCAAAGTCGTGCTCTACAAGCACGTCGACGAGATTCACGAAAGAGATGTGACGTTGACGACTGAAACCGGCGAGTCACTTACAGTGCCGAATGATGTCGTGTTTGTGCTCGTCGGCAGTGAAGCTGATTTGACGATGCTGAAGAGTCTCGGCGTGAAGACCGAGCCGGGAAAGTTGACTGAGGTTCCGGTTTACGATCCGGAGACCTACGAAACAAACGTGCGCGGCGTCTACGTTGCCGGTCACTTCACTCACGCACGTCACATCAAAGCGGCGATCGACGTGCCGCGTCAAATCATTCCTCGTCTTGCCGCGAAGTTACGGTAGTACGACGAGCCACGCCTGTCTTGTACGCCGCCGCTTCGACTTCAGCAGCCACCGCCTCAGCCACACGTTTATCGAAGACCGACGGAACGATGTACTCCGGATGCAGTTCCGCGTCGGTGATGATGCCGGCGATGGCGTTTGCGGCGGCGAGTTTCATCTCCTCGTTGATGCGCACCGCACGACACGCGAGTGCGCCACGGAAGATTCCCGGGAAGCAAAGCACGTTGTTGATTTGGTTCGGATAATCAGAGCGGCCGGTGGCCATCACGGCAACATACGGTGCTGCATCCTCGGGCATGATTTCCGGCGTCGGGTTTGCCATTGCAAACACGATTGGCTTGTCGGCCATGCGCTGCACGTCCTGCTCGTTGATCACGCCCGGCACGGAGAGACCAAGAAACACGTCCGCGCCTTTGATCATTTCGTGAACAGTTCCCTGCTCGTTGTTAGGATTGGTGTTTTGCGCGTACCAATCCTTGAGCCAGTTCATGTTTCCCTTGCGGCCGCGATAGATCGCGCCCGTCTGGTCGCAGCCGATGATGTTCTTCACGCCGGCCGCCATGATGATCTTCGAGCAGGCGACACCGGCAGCGCCGACTCCATTTACGACAACCTTAATCTGGTCCATCTGCTTGCCGACGATCTTCAGCGCGTTGATTAACGCCGCCAGCACGACCACGGCGGTGCCGTGCTGATCGTCGTGAAAGACGGGAATGTCGAGTTCTTCCTTGAGGCGTTCTTCGATTTCGAAACAACGCGGCGCGGAGATGTCTTCGAGATTGATACCGCCGAACGCGGGCGAGATCGCTTTCACAGTGCGCACGATCTCGTCCGGATCTTTCGTGTTCAAACAGATCGGAAACGCGTCGACACCGCCGAATTCCTTGAACAGCATCGCCTTGCCTTCCATGACGGGCATCGCTGCTGCCGGACCGATGTCGCCGAGACCGAGCACCGCGGTGCCGTCAGTGACAACGGCGACGGTGTTCTTCTTGATTGTCAGCGTGAAAGCTTTTTCCGGATCCTTGTGGATCGCGTCGCAGATGCGCGCTACGCCCGGCGTGTACGCCATCGAAAGATCGGCGCGAGTTTTCAGTGGCACCTTCGAGACCACTTCGATCTTGCCGCCGAGATGCATGAGAAACGTCGGATCAGAAACTTGCAGCAACTCGACGCCGTCGATGTCCTTTACTGTCCGCACGATCTGTTCGCCGTGCGCGCTGGAAGCCGCGGCGACAGTCAGATCGCGAATGATGTAGTTATTGCCAACCGAGACTATGTCGATGGCGCCGATGTCTCCGCCGGCGCGGCCGATGGCCATCGTCAGCTCGCCGAGTGAGCCCGCCCGAGAAGAAAGCTTGACGCGCAAGGTCAGACTGTAACTTGCGGTTGGTGTCGGTTGCATACCTTACTCTTTACATCCGCAGATAACGCAGATTATACCGAATCAAGAAGCTGTGTAATCTGCGGGTGGTTTTTGCTGACTTTCAAAGATCTCTTTCCCAGCAGGCGATAAAGTTCGAGCGCCTCTGAAAGCCCGTGGCTTTGCAACGCTGCGATATGGCGTTTGACCGTTTCGAGATCGCCGCGCGAGAAGGTCCCGGTCAGTGCGTCCCTGGGATCTTTTGTTTCGAGGTTCTGGACGGTGCTGGCAAGCAGAGGCTGTAAGATGCGGCGTGCTGTTTTGCGCGTCAGCCCACACTCGACCAGCATCTCGAGTGCGACATCGAACAACGCGGTAACGTTTCCCGAAGTCATCACCGCCGCCGCGTGATAAAGCGGCTTTTCCGTCGAAGGAATGGAAAAACTTGTCCCACCGAGATCGCGAACGATCTGTTTCGCGAGTCGCGATGCGCGTGGGTCGCCTTCGACGCACCAGTATGCGCCGTCGATTGGCGCTTCCGGATCGCTCACGGAAATCAGCGGGTGAACCGAACCGGTGTTCCAACCCTGCGCGCGCAACGGCCCCAGCACCTCGGCCGAGAGGGCTCCGCTGGTGTGCAGCGCCGTCGGTTTTCGATCGAGCTTCAGTTTCGCGAGTTCAGCCGTAACGGTCGCGATCTGATCGTCGGGCACGGTGATCAAAAACAGATCCGACGGGGGCAATGAGCGCATCTGTTTTGCAGCGAAAGCGGCGACCTCGCCGTCAGAAACTGTGGCGGTTTGGCGAGCAAGTGTGGCGGCTTTGCGGGCGCTCTCAAGTCGCCGTGCAACCAGCGATCGGATCGAGTAACCGTGTCGCGCCAAGGCGACCGCCAGGGAGGTGCCGAGCCGGCCCGCTCCGATGATTGAGACGCGCGGCTTTTCCTTTCTTTTCCTGTCGGGCATGAGTATATTTAGTCAACCCCAGGTTCAGTCGGGCGCGCAACCAAGCGGCCAGCCGTATCATCATAGACTGCGCGTCCGGATTTAACGAAACAGCGTCATAGAACCCCTACCCTCAGGTCGTTTGATTCTTTGGAGGTTTTTTCGAGATGAACAACTTCTCCCGTGCCATTGGTGCTTTCCTTTTGGCCATGTCTTTGCTTGGGAGTTCAACCATATCGCTCGCCCAAACGACGACGACCATAAATTCAAACGATCAGAAGACGACGCAGGGTCAAACCCAGAACGATCCGAAGGCTGACTCGACGAAGCAAACCGATAGCGCAACTCAGGCAGCGGCGGCAAAGCAAGCAGCCGATCCGAAGAAGACCCAAACAACCGCTGCCGTCACACCTGCGAGGTCAACCAAGCCGCTGTCGACCAACGAAGACCCGGCGATGATTGGCAAGCGCAACATCAACGGCGGCTTCATCGGCAAGATCGCCGGTGGGACCGAGAAGGAAGTTCGTCAGGGTCGTGAAGCGGCGGCGGAAGTTGATCGGCAAGCCAAGTTTATCGACGATCCGGTGATTACGGAATACGTTAACCGTGTGGGTCAGAACATCGTCTTGCACTCCGACGCGAAGGTGCCGTTCACGATCAAGGTTATCGATTCCGATGAGGTTAACGCTTTTGCCCTTCCGGGCGGTTTCTTCTACGTAAACAAAGGCCTCTTGCTAGCTGCCGATAACGAGGCTGAACTCGCGGGCGTGATGGCTCACGAGATTGCGCACGTTGCGGCCCGTCATGCGGTTGAGAACCAGGCCAAGGCCAACTTGTTAGAGTACGCAGCCCTCGGCGCGTCGATCTTCCTCGGCGGCATTCCCGGAATGATTTACCAGAACACCGCCGGCATCGGACTACTCGGTGTCTTCATGAAGTTTAGCCGTGGCGCGGAAGAAGAGGCTGACAAACTTGGCGTGCAGTACATGTACGCCGCGGGTTACGATCCGGGCGCAATGGCCACGATGTTTGAGAAGCTCGAAGCCAAGAACAAGAAGAAGCCGGGCTTCATCTCGCGGGCGTTCGCAACGCATCCGGCGCCGGCCGATCGCCGAGCCTCGGCACTGGCGTTGGCAGCGAGATTCCCGGAGCACGAAGAGTATGTGATTAGCAGTTCAGAGTTTCAGCGAGTGAAGTCGCGGTTGTTGAGATTGTCCAACGCGCGTGCTTCGACCACCGGCGCAATCGAGGCTGGTGATGAAGGTGGAGCACCCGGTCGGCCGACGTTGAAACGGCGCCAGCCGACACCGGACGATTCAACCACGACCTCGCCGGACGGCGATCAGCAAAAGCCGGCTGACTCGTCGGCACCGCCGAAGTTGAAGAGAACCGACGGCTCAACCCCGACCAAGACACCCGACAAGCCATAATCGGGTAAGCACATCATGTCTACGACCGGCCGGGCCCTTCGACGCTACATCGAAGGGCCTTTTAGTGGACAGGATTTCAGGATTGACAGGAACTTCAACTGACTCTTCCGTCCTGTAAATCCTGCCCTCCTGTCTACCGGTTGCTTGACAACTTTTCGAAGCGGCTTGTATTCTAGCCGTTCGCGTTTTATTCGCTGAAAACAGAGATAGTTAACTATGTCGACATACTTCCCCAGCGGTAAGGACCTCGCTGGAAGACGAAAATGGTACGTGGTAGATGCGAGTGGTCAAACCCTCGGGCATCTGGCGTCTGAAGTTGCTTCCATACTGACAGGCAAGCGTAGTCCGCAGTGGACTCCCTTTCTCGATATGGGCGATCACGTGATCGTGATCAATGCCCGCAAGGCAGTATTGAAGGGAAACAAGGTTGAGCAAAAACTCTACCGCCATCACACGTTGTACCCAGGCGGTTTGAGAACGATCACGGCTAAGGAGATGATTGCCAAGCGCCCTGAGCGGGTCATCGAACTCGCCGTCAAGGGCATGCTGCCGAAAAACAAACTCGGCAAGGCGATGGCGAAAAAACTCAAGGTTTACGCCGATGCCGAGCACCCGCACTCAGCCCAACGCCCGCAAGCCCTCGACCTGACTCACCAAGCAAACCAAAAGTAAGCAGTTAGACAAGAGGAAAGATTACTGTGGCTGAAATTCAGTATTACGGAACCGGACGGCGCAAATCGGCGACTGCCCGTGTCTATTTGCGGCCGGGCGCCGGCGAAGTTCAGGTCAACCGAAAGCCGTTTGAGCGTTACTTCCCCAATGAGACCCTGCGGATGATCATTCGGCAGCCGTTACAGCTCACCGAAACCACAGGCAAGTTTGATCTGCTAATCAACGTGACCGGAGGCGGTCCGGCGGGACAGGCTGGCGCGATCAGGCACGGTATCACCCGCGCGCTGCTCGAGTATAATGCTGACTTGCGCCCGGCCCTCAAACATGCCGGTCTGGTGACGCGGGATCCACGCATCAAGGAACGCAAGAAGTACGGACAGAAGGGCGCCCGAAAACGCTTCCAGTTTTCGAAGCGATAAGACATTGCCGATTTTCGATTGCCGATTGCCAATTGGAAACCGGCTGATCGAGTTGAGCCGAACGGCAATCGGCAATCGGCAATCGGCAATTGACAATCGAAAATAGCCAGACTCCATTGTCGCAGCACGATTGGTTGCTTAAACAAGTCGAGATGCTGCGGCGAGTACATTAAACCAATTGACGAGAAGGAGATTTTAGTTTGGTTTCGGTAACCATGAAAGAGCTGCTGGAGGCCGGTGTTCACTTCGGCCACCAGGTAAGGCGCTGGAATCCAAAGATGAAGGAATACATCTTTGGCGAGCGCAATGGCATTTACATCATCGACCTGCAAAAAACGCAGCGCATGTTTCGCGAAGCAATCGGCTTCGTGACCAATATCATCGCCGAAGACAAGGGCCGAACGGTTCTTTTTGTCGGCACCAAGCGCCAGGCCCAGGACGCGATTCGCGAAGAGGCTGAACGCTGCGGTCAGTTTTACGTGAACCAGCGCTGGCTCGGCGGCCTGCTCACGAACTTCCAGACCGTTCAGAAATCGATCAAGCGGCTCAAGGATCTCGAGAGCATGCAGACCGACGGCCGGTACGAGAAACTTACGAAGAAAGAGCGCATCAAACTCGATCGCGAACGGGACAGTCTCAACAAGAACCTCTCGGGTATCAAGTCGATGAACCGGCTGCCCGACGCAGTTTTCATCATCGACGTGAAGAAGGAAGAGATTGCCGTCGCGGAAGCCAATCGACTCGGCATTCCGATTGTGGCGGTGGTCGACACGAACTGTTCTCCCGAAGGGATCGACTATGTAATTCCCGGAAACGATGATGCGTTGCGTGCCGTCCGGCTGTTTGCCTCGCGCATCGCCGACGCCATCGTTGAAGGTAATCAAATCGCGACCGAAGGCGGCGTAGTCACCACTGAACCGCCTGAATCTGAAGAGGGTTCGGGTGGAGCGGGAGAAGCTGCCGCGGTCGAGTTCGCATCCAGTGACGAAACGGCTGTCAACGGCGAGGAGGCGCAATCCGAATCCACGAACACCGCGAGCGCTGAGGAAAGCGAAGTCGCTCAGGACGAGAGCCCTGAATCGGTCGTGGCGGCGAGCTAAGCGATATCCTTACTCATCGGTGAGCGCAGCCTTCAAGCGGACCATCCGCCCGGGCTGCGTTTTTTATTGAAGAAAACAATCCTGGTAATCGGAGAATTTGGTAATCATGGCGGACATTACATCAGCGGCAGTGAAACAGCTTCGGGAGAAGACCGGAGCCGGGATGATGGAGTGCAAAAACGCACTCGTTGAAGCAGACGGCAACGAGGACAAAGCGATCGATATCTTGCGCGAGCGCGGTCTGGCTTCGGCGCAGAAGCGACAAGGCCGTATCGCCGCCGAAGGCATCGTCGGGTCTTACATCCACATGGGCGGCAAGGTCGGCGTGCTGGTCGAGTTGAACTGCGAGACCGATTTCGTGGCGCGCGGTGAAGAGTTTCAGCAGTTGGTAAAAGACATCGCGATGCACATCGCTGCGGCTGAACCGCGCTATGTGTCGCGCGAGGAAGTGCCCGACAGCGTGCTCGAGAAGGAGCGCGAGATTGCGCGAGCCCAAGCGAAGAACGAACCAAAGAACGCAAATAAGCCCGAACAGGTGATCGACAAGATCGTCGAGGGACGGTTGAACAAGTTCTACGAAGAGATGGTGTTGCTCGATCAGCCTTTCGTAAAAGCTCCTGAGAAGACTGTCGGCGAACTGGTAACGGAGAAGGCTGCGAAAACGGGCGAGCGAGTGGCGATCCGCCGCTTCACTCGCTACAAAATGGGCGAAGGACTTGAACGCCGCAGCGAAAACTTTGGCAGCGAAGTGGCTTCAATGTTGGGATAGGAGTCCTTGTATTTCTCCGTGTCTCTGTGGTGGCCCATATCGCAGAGGTTAACCACCGAGGCACGGAGACACAGAGAAATCCGTAATGAGTGTTAGCGAAATCGACATTGCGAACCTTGCCTACCGGCGCGTGCTGCTGAAGATCTCCGGCGAAGCGCTGATGGGCGAGCAGAATTACGGCATCGACGTCAACGTCGCCCGCAGCGTCGCGGAAGAGTTGAAGGCCGTGCATCAACTCGGTGTGCAGGTCGCAGTCGTTGTCGGTGGCGGCAACATTTTTCGTGGTGTTTCGAAGAGCGCCGGCAACATGGACCGTTCGTCAGCAGACTACATCGGCATGCTGGCTACGGTGATGAACGCCGTCGTATTGCAGGACGCGTTGGAAAAGATCGCAGTCGACACACGCGTCCTTTCCGCGGTCGACATCCCGCAACTCGCCGAGTCGTTCATTCGGCGGCGCGCTGTCCGGCATCTCGAAAAAGGGCGAGTAGTGATCTTTGCCGCCGGCACCGGCAATCCATATTTCACCACCGATTCGGCGGCTGCGCTGCGGGCGTTGGAGATCAAGGCCGACATTATTCTCAAGGCGACGAAGGTCGACGGCGTCTATTCGGCTGATCCGATGATGGACGCCACTGCCGAACTGTTCAACGAGATCACCTATCGCCAGGTGCTTGAGCGAGAGCTCAAAGTGATGGACGCCTCGGCGATCTCGCTGTGCATGGACAACAATCTGCCGATCATCGTGTTCAATATGCGCGAGCCGGGAAACATCAAACGGGTCGTGATGGGCGAAAGCGGAGTGGGAACCAAGGTAGGTTAGCCAAAAACCATCCTTTCGGAGTGCAGCGATGAGTGAAAAAGACGTAATCAAAGATACGCGGCCGCGAATGGAAACAGTCATCGATGACTTCCGGCGCAAGCTTGCCACCATTCGTACCGGGCGCGCCGCAGTGAGTCTGTTGGACACGGTGATGGTTGATTACTACGGCACAATGACGCCGCTGAATCAGATGGCGTCGGTCCACGCGCCCGAACCGCAGATGCTGACCGTCCAACCGTGGGATCAAACTCAGATTGCGGCGGTTGAGAAAGCGATTCGCGCCTCAGATCTCGGCCTGAATCCCTCGAACGACGGCAAACTCGTCCGCATTCCAATACCGGCCCTGACCGAAGAGCGTCGCAAACAACTCGCCAAGCAAGTCCACGACGTCGCTGAAGATCATCGCACCGCCATTCGCAACGTGCGTCGTGATGGTAATGAGAAGCTGAAGAAGATGTTGAAAGACAAGCTCATCTCCGAAGATGCCGAGCGCGACGCACTCGAGGAGATTCAAAAACTCACCAATAGTTACATCAGCAAAATCGACGAACTCTCCAAAACCAAAGAGCAGGAAATCATGAACGTTTAGACTCTCGGAACTGCCGACCTGGACAGGTGTCTAAACTCTTCTCTGCGTCTCTGTGTTGTAACCACAGACGCACAGAGAAAATGAAACTCGTGTCACTGTCCAACCGTTGAAGCTATATCGTTCTTGAAAGCCCAACTCCCGGAGGGTCCGATGAACCGACCTCTCGCTTCTGTTGTTGCTCTGCTCCTCGCGATCCTTCTCTGTTTTCCAGTCGCGAACGGACAGCAAAACAATTCAACCGCGGAAACACAGAGCGCCAACGCGGCCTTGCGCGAGAAGGCATTCAAACTGCTGGAATCACTGGCGGACCAACTCGGCACTTTGCAGTCAGCGGAGAACCGCGCACGCATGGGCTCCAACATCGCGGAATCGCTCTGGACGCGCGATGAGACACGCGCGCGACAGCTCTTCAAACTCGTGGAAGACGATATCAAGCTGGGCCTGCAACAACTGCATGAAGACGACCCGCGCGCTAAACACACATTCGAGGTGTTTCTCAAACTGCGAGACGACAACGTCCACCGAATTGCCAAGCACGACCCGGAGTTGGCGCTGGCATTTCTGAAAGAAACCTTTCTCTTCGTCAAAGAAGTGGCCAGTGATCCAGATGGTAGTATCTCGCCAGGAATTGTGGAGAATGAGCACGCGCTTGAGTTGCGTCTCGCCAAGAGTATCGGTCCAAGAAACGCGGACGTGGCGGTCCAATTGGCGCGTCAATCGCTCGAGCGCGGACTCTCGGATGATCTGTTGTTGTTGCTCAGCAGGTTGAACAAAAAGAATCGAGATCAGGCGCAGACCCTTTACAACGATATCGTTCGGAGACTGGATGACGCTGACTTCAACCAATACTATCCGACCGTGCATTTCGCACAGCAACTGGCCGGATTGTTCACGCCGCCCGCAGTGGATGAGTCAACCTATAAGGAACTTGCCAATGTCTTTTTCAGAAAGGCGTTCGCCGCCGGTTGTGAAAGGCCAAAGACAGAGGAGAATGAAGAACGGACCAGTCTTTGTGTTTACATCGGAGCAGTGCTGCCGCTGCTGGCGAAATACTCTCCTGCACAAGCTCGACGATTGGGCCATTGGGCGCCCGAAAATGGATACACACCGGATTGGATTACGCCAGCCTATGCCGAGTTGAACGACCTCGTTGAAAACGGCACGATCGATGAGATCCTGGAATTGGTTTCGAAGTATCCACAACTTCAGAGACAGATCTACGCGCGGGCGATGGCAAGGGCGGAGGCCGACGGCGACCTCGAAAGGTTCCGCAAAATCACAAGCGGTATGACAGTTCCCGAACGCCCTGGCAGCATGGAGGATCGAACTGAGGACCTTTCAGAAGCAAAGCTTGACGAGCAAATTGCAGCGATGCAGACCGCGAACCTCACACCGCGCCAGCAAGCAGAGGGCCTGTTGAGGGTCGCCAGTTACTTGGCACCGCGCAATCGGAAGCTCGCTTTGAAGCTCCTCGATCGGGTTGGCGCAACGGTTAACACTTTTCCTCCAGGCGAGAGTCAAACTGTATTTCAGATCGCAATGGCGTCAGTCTATTGTTTCGCAAAGGACGATGGCGGATTCGGCATCATGGAATCGTTGATGCCGAAGCTCAACGAGCTTATCGCGTCGGCAGCGAAGCTTGACGGATACGACACGCGCTATCTACGCGATGATGAGTGGAACATGACGGCCGGCGGTTCCATCGGAAACATCTTGACCTTCATGGCTCATAACGCCGGATATTTTGCGTGGTACGATTTCGACCGCGCGGTTACGCTGTCGGGACAATTCGAGCGATCCGAAATCCGCATGATGGCCCAACTGAAACTGGCCCAGGGAATTCTCGCCGGACCACCAAAGACACTCTTCGGCCCACTCTACTGAACACTCTCGGCCCTTAGAGTACAAAAACTTCGCGATATTGGAACGCGGTTTTGTTGCGCGAGTGTAACAGGTCAATGAAATACTTGTGGCTTGAACGCTACCGCGGTATGGCGAACGCGTCCTCTGCGAGCTGCTGGTTCAGTTTCACTTCCTTCACGCTGAACTCCGCGAAGAATGCGCCCATAGGCATTTCGAACTTTTGCGAGAAGCTGAAAGGCACCAGCACGCCTTCGACCTCCTTGAACTTGCTGTTCTCAGTGCCGAGCGTGAGGCCGTTGTAGTAGATCAAAAAACTCATGACACGGCCGGTTTTCGTATCGAGGTAGTAGTCGGTCGTGTAGCCCTCCGGATCGACGAGACGAAAGCCGCGCTGCTTCTTCTTGTCCGCAATCGCCGTGATCTGGTAACCGGGCTGGTCAAACCTGGCCAGCGCGCCCCAACCAAATTTAGTCAACGGTGGCAACGCTACATTCGGCACCGAACTGTAAGTTGTTTCGCCGTCGTAGATCTGCTTGAACAAGATCGCAGGCCGCGCGTCGATCTCCATGCGCAATTTGTCGCCTGCGGTAACGAGCGAAAACGAGCCCGGAATTGATTGCACGCTGTTAGGAGGATAAAGCTGTACCGAACCTCGCAGCATCGTGTTCTGCACGGAACGAAACTTCTCACCGCCCTGGGCCATGAATGCCGCACGCACCAGATCCTTCGGCGTACTCTCCGGCGTGATCACGACCGCCGCAGACGCAGCAGCAGATGCGGTGTCGTTGGTTGAAGCAGGTTTCGCTGCGCCGTTTGTCGACCCAGACTTCGCTGCCTCCTGAGCCAACACTGCGCCACTAAACACAACCGTCATCGCAACGGAAACTAAAACTTTCTTTCTCATTTCCCCGCCCTTTCAGCTCAGAAATTCAACCGCACCTGCGCGTAGATGCGCCGATTACCCGCGCCGGTGCTGCCACCGCCTCCACCGAACGGGCCAAAGTTTCCACCTAAAGCCAGCGATTCACCAAAGTTCGGCGACGACAAGTTGCCGATTGGCGGTGCAAGATTCACGCGATTGAGCAGGTTTTGGAAGTTGATCGAGACGTTCAGCGTGTAGCGCTTCTCAGCCGGCGGCGCAGCGCCACCGCCCTGTGGTCCTGATCCAACCGCGGCAACTTTCGCACCGCCACCACCACCGGCCAGCATTGGTCCACCTGGTCCACCAGCCGGACGCTTCGCCACGTCAGCGCCACCGCCCGCTCCGGATGGCGCCTGCGCCCGCGCTGCGTTGTTACCACCGTTGATGGTCCCGAACGCAAACGTGCGACTAACCCGCAAACTCACCACAAAAGATCCCGGAGAGTGACCGAAGTTGCGCGGGATGATCCGCTCGCCCGTTAAAGGCACCAGATTGAAGTTGCCGAACGGCGTGCAGCGTATCGTCGACAACGTGCAATCAACACCGGGAGGCGCGAAGCTCGGACGTTCGTTCACCTGGCGATCGAGATTCAAGTCCTGGCCCGTGATGATATTGAACGGCGGCCCAGTATTCGCCACGATCAACGGATTCAT
The DNA here is from genome assembly GCA_036506775.1 of Pyrinomonadaceae bacterium. Classification (GTDB taxonomy): domain Bacteria; phylum Acidobacteriota; class Blastocatellia; order Pyrinomonadales; family Pyrinomonadaceae; genus PSRF01. Next base: position 14,080 of record DASXRE010000312.1, read on the forward strand.
CACGACCTTCCACCACGGCAGATTGATTGTGCCGAAAAGCGTAAAGCGGTGCCGGACATCGAAAGAGCCGCGGCCAAACTCGCCGGACGTGTCGTAAGAGTTCATCGGAAACAGCGTACTACCCTGTCCATCGGTATCGTTCGTAGTCTTGCTGATGGAGTAATTACCGTTGAACTGAAACGTCCTGCTGAATCGACTGTTGAAGCCGATAAAGAACTGTCGCTGCTTAAACTGGCCACTCGCTTCGTAGCGATAAATCTCGCCCTTCGTCGGATCCGGCCGCAGCCCGTTCGGCGTGATTGGCGTGATGGTCGCCGGAAGCGGGGCATTCACGTCGCGAGCGCGAATCACGTGCACGATGCGAATGGTGTAGAAGCCAACGAACATTGTCATATTGCGCGGCAGTTGGCGTTCGACCTGTGTTCCAGCCAGAAACACCGTCGGCGCTTGCAGGTTTGGATCAACCAGCCAGATCGTCTGCTGTGTCGGCGGAATGCCAACGACCGACGGCACACTCGTTGGACTCCACTGATTCAGAATCGAGTAGATGCCAGCAACGTTCGGTAACTGCTGTTCCGCGACTGTCGGCGGGTTTATCCGCCGCGCTTCTTCAGTGACGAACGTTTGGATCACGTTCACGCCGTTGAAACGATTCGCAGTTAGTGTATTGCCCTCATTGAAGCGGTTATAAAAGAACCCGGTGCCGACGCGAATCACTGTCTTGGGTGGACGTGCGCTGTTCGCGGCGCCTGGCGACCACGCCACCGCGACGCGTGGTCCAAAATCAAACTTGCTGTGCGCGTTCGTCTGCGTTTCGTAGCGTAGACCGTAACTCAACGTGATGTTTGGGCGGACGCGCCAATCGTCCTGGATGAAGAGACCGTAATCAGTCTGGGTCACGCCGGCCAAGGGATTACCGGAGTTGATGCTGAACGATGCGGCGCCGCCACCCGCCGCGCGAATTTGTGCGGGCGAAAGGCCTTGCTCCTGCAACTGCAAAGTCAGTTGATAACGTTCGATGCTGGTCAGCCCAAAGCCGCCGGTGAACGACCACGTGCCGCCGAAGTTGCCCTGGTTCGTGTCGTCCACACTTGCATGGCGAATTCGTCCACCAAACTTGATCGCGTGAGTGCCGTGTTGTTTGGCCGTGAAGTTATTGAGTTCCCAAAAATTGCGTTCGTTAATTGAATGGCCCACCTGCGAGCCGCCGGAGTTGAAAGAGGCGCTCACGTTCAGCGCCGGAATCGAGTTGTTGCCGATCTGCTCGTTGGTGTTGTGTGAAAACTGGAAGCGAGTCTCGTTGACGGTCGTGGGATTAAGAATCGCTGTTTCAGTTAACTGGATGTTGTGCCCGGTCGAGATCGTGTCGAAGCCACGCTCCGGCAAAGTGAATCCGCCGATACCCTGATCCTCAACCCGGGAGCGGTTGTAGTTGTAACGAACAATCAGCGTGTTGCTTGAGTTGATCGCGTAATCGAAGCGCGGACTGAAAAATGTGTTTCGTTTCGGCACGATAAACGACTGGCCAAACTCCACCGGATCGAGATTCGAGTCGAGCACCGTTGCGCGCACCAGCTCGTTATCGTCTGTTTCGATACGGCCGAAGTTGAAGAAGAACGATGCCTTTCGTTTTACTACAGGACCGCTGAGATTCATCTCAAGTTGCCTATACTGAAACGGCGTCCGTTTGCTGGAGCTGATCGTAAACGGATTTCGGGAGTTGAAACTCTCGTCGTTGAAGTTGAACGAAGCACCACCACGCAGCTTGTCGGTGCCGGGACGAGTGAGAATGTCGATACGCGCGGAAGGTTGATCGTTCTCAGCCGCAAACGGATTCTGATTGATACGAATCTCGCGAATCGCATCCTTCGACGGCAAGTTACCGCCCGTGAAGCCGTCGATGAAGATCTGACCGCCGTTTGGTCCAACTGACGGACCAGCCAATGCCTGCAACGCTGCCGCCAGCTCATCGGGATCGTCCGGCAACGCGTCGAGATCCTTGCCCGCGATGAGTGTTTGATTGGCGTTGTTGCTGGCTTCAGTGCTGACCGGCGTTTCCGCAACCGTTACCTGTTCCTGGATCGTGACCTTCAAAGTGATGTCCAACGACTGCCGGCCTGCCTTGATCTCGACGTCCTTCTCGTCTGTCTGAGTGAAGCCTGGCGCTATCGCCTGGATTTTGTAACTGCCTGACGCCAGACCGGTAAAAGTGTAGACGCCTTCGCCGTTGGTTGTAGTCTTCTTCTGAACTCCAGTCACGTCGGTAAGCGTGACGCTGGCGCCAACGATGGCGGCGCCGAGTTCGTCAGTAATCAGTCCGCGCAGAGTACCGCGCGTTTGTTGCGCGGCGACGGTGCCGAAGAACATGAAAACAAGCACAGTGAGAGCAAGCAGGGGCTGCGGGAGACGCCGGGCAGAGTTCATATTGCGCCTTTCGGGGGAAAAGGGTTGATGGTTTAACGGCTACGGCAAGCCGATGCCGAACGTGATGCCGCTATTTCCTAAACCCGCGGCGGGGTTGGGAGCTGCCTGTCCGGGTTGGGGCCGCGGAGCAAGCATCGCCAGCAGGCCGTCGGCGCCCGTCAGCAGCGAAATGGCCGTCAGACGATGCGGATCAACTCCCTGCGTACTGGAAACGATGATCGTGTCGCCGACCTTAACATCGGCCAGTGAAATAGTCGGCAATCTCTCGAGCATGTCGTTGATGTTCCCGCCACCGCCACGCTGACCGCCGGGACCACCGCCACCCGACCCGCCTGCTCCGGGACCGCCACCACCTTGAGGTCTGGCTGCCGGTTGGCCTTGGCCCTGACCTCCTTGCGGAGCCTGACCGCCTTGGCCGCCACCCGCTCCGGGTCCACCCTGTCCACCACGAAAACCACCCATCATCATGCCCATCTCGGAAGCCGGCGGAAACCGACGCAGCACAGCGTCGTGCTTGATAACGATCGTCAGCGGGGTCTTCTTCTCGAGTTCGTTGATCTTGACCTCGCCCGTCGCGGGATCGATCGCAGTGACGACGCCACCCACAGTACGAAAACTCCCGGTGACGACTTTTTGCGGATTGAAACGAAGCGGGTCTTCAGCTCGATCGCCAAGGGCACGCAACTGATCGCCGACTTTCAGTTCTTCAAACGAGCTCGGCTTGGCGTCGCTGAACTTGATCGAGTCTGGCGCGTAGCGACGCATTTCAGTCTTGTCACTCACTTGCATCACGATCGACTGATTTCCGCCCATCGCTCGATGCGCGATCGTGATTTCGTGCGTCTCTGGCTTGAGCGCGGTGACCACTCCGAGAATACCGCGCCGGCGCCACTCCGCTCGTTCGGCTTCCTGCTTCTTCGCGAGGTCGCCTTTGGTCATGACGATGACCATCAAAGCCGGAACTGATTTCTGATCAGCGGCAACCGCACCGCGGGCCATGATGCGATCGCCCTCGGCAACGTCCGCGAAGGTCACGTCAGTGGCGTTGGTCAGTGCTTGTTCACCCGGCGCGAGTTTCTTGTAAGAGGTCTTATCGCTTACCGAAACAGTGACCATCGAACCGGCGTCCGTCTTGATCGTTATCTGCTTCGCGGCGGCGTCGATTGATTTGACTTCGCCAATCGCATGTTTTGCCGAAATGCCCGGATCACTGCCTTGCGTGAACAGTGCCAGCACAACTGCCAATAAGAGCGTCCTCATCACTCATCCTCTCCAAACCACAGATTACGCAGAACAGACTAGACGGAAACCGTTTTGCGGTAACGAGCCGTCAAGGCGAGACCGAAACTGATAATCAAAATAAAAGCCGCCATGAATGGCCAAACATACGGCAACGACGTGAGCAGCACCCAAAAACTGGTTCCCAGCAACAGCGCCACACTCTCCGAGTTTTTGCCAAACGGTAGGTACTTGCGTTGCAGCCATTTTCCCGTCGCTGCGTAAAGAATAACTCTTCCAAACAAACTAGCCACCACCCAAAGCATAATCGCCAGTAAACCAATAAGCACCTGGACCGGCTCCGGCATACTCCACAAACAGACCAGCACGCTCACAAAGAGCACTACCACGCCAATCAATCCGACCGCCGCCACGCGAATGCTGGTCAACTGCAATCGCGCCACGCCGCGACTGATCGTGTTCGGCATCGCCGACGTGAACGCCAGTGCGACAATAAACCAGAAGAGCACAACAAGAAGTCTGGTTCCGATGTAAGTCGGCGTCCAACGCGGACTGAACAGCCCGGTTGGATTGCGCATCATGTCGCGGAGTTCCTCCTGATAACCCGCGTACATGATCGTCATGCTCCTGGGGTTTCGCTGCGCCAGCGCGTCGGCCGCATGATAAGTGCCACCGAGAACGATCACGTCGCCGCCAATGCGAGAGCCGGGCAGTTGAATTACTGAACCGCCGATCGTTGCGACGTCGCCTTCGACCACGCCTTCGACGATCACGTCGCCCCCCAGCGACATAGCTCCCTGTTTTACGGTGCCGGTGATTCGGACGGAGTTGCCTATTCCAAAGACGGTGCTGTCGGACACACCATTAACAAGGACCACGTTTTCAGCGCTTTGTTCAGGGGTGGCGTTCTGTGCGTAGACCGCAGTCATCAGAAGGAGGAGCAACGCAACGAGACCAAGCAGCCGGCCCACGAAGGCGAGACGCCCGCGATCGCAGACATCACGAGATTTACGATTCCAGTAAGTGACTTCGTCGGCGAAGGCGGCTTGTGAGTGAAGAACCAATGTCACGGGCGGCCCCCTTTATTCGGTTGCGCCCGTGCGATGGTAATCGGAGATCAAGCGCGAGAGGATAAAAACACCGACCGCAAGAACAACGAGCACCGCGCCAAATGAAACACTTTCGCTGACGATCTTGCGGCCCAGCACCCGGGAAATCACCACGAATCCGGCGACGGCGTCGTAAACAAAACTCAGAACGAAGCTGCCAGTGCTGAGAACGGCGTTGACGAATCTGCCCACAACCGCAAGGACGCTCTCACGAGCGGTGGCGCCCAGCAAACCAAAACCTGTCAAAGCCAGGACCACGCAGATCACAATCGCTTTCCTGTGTTCCGAGGAGCTGCGAACGCCGCGCATGTCGCTGCTCGCGCGCACGGCGATCACTTTGGAGAAGTCTGCCGGTACCGGAATTTCCAGGTTGGTCGTCATTGCCGCGTCGAGTTCGCAAACGAAAACACGATGCGCTCGCAACTCCGACCGGCACTCCACACAATCTTCCACGTGCTGCTCGAAGATAGCCGTCGCCACCTCGCTCAACTCCCCGTCGACGTAAGCGGCGATCAGATTCTTCTGGCAGATCTTTTGCTGGACCTTGGTCATTAAATGCCGGTGATCCCCTTGTCAACAAACTGTTGCCGCATCATCTCGCGCGCCCGGAAGAGGCGGTTCTTGACGGTGCCGAGTGGCAAGCCGGTTACTTCGACAATTTCTTCGTAACTGAGATCCTGGGAGTGGCGCAGGATAATCAGCTCGCGATAGTTGGCGGGCAGGGCTCTTACTACCGACTCAATCTCATTTCGTCGTTCTCTTCGTTCGCTCTCCTGTTCGGGAGTCAGGCGGCCACTCTCGATCGGCAAATCAAAACTGTCGCCTTCCGGACCGGAAACGAGGGACTGTTCGCGGGTGGAATTGCGGCGGAGATGATCGACGGCGGCGTTATGAGCGATCTTGTAGATCCAGGTCGAGAACTTGAATTCCGCGCGGTAGCGTCTGAGTGAGTTGTAGACCTTGATGAAGATCTCCTGAGTCAGGTCGAGGGCCGATTCGTAGTTGCCCACCATGCGGTAAACGTAAGCGGAGATTGGTCGCTGATAACGGCGCACGAGTTCTTCGAAGCTGCCGTCAATACCGCTGACTGCAATGGCGACGAGTTCCCGGTCGCTGGCGGCGCTCAGATCTCGTGAAAAAGCTGGGGAAACAGAGGATGCCGAAGCTTTCATGATACCGGGGTGTTACGTTCCAGTGTCCGGGTTTGTTTCAACCGGATCCGCAGGGTGGCACTCCAAAGAGAGCTTCTCACCACGACAGGGTCGCCAGTCCCGCGGGCGCGGCAATGGAGTCGAAACTGAACTCACGACCCGGTAACTGCAAACCCAGATCTTCAGCAGCCAACGGCCGCAAATCCCCGCCGGTTGTCTCGTTGACGATTTCGCCCGCGCGCTCTTTGGTAATACCCTCGCCAATTATCATCAAGCGTCGCAACGGAATGTATTCGCCGGCCGATTCCGGAACGTTGCGGTCGCGATAAAAGAGCAGGAACCGGTAAAACTCGTCCTCAAACTCGCCTTTAGCGCACGCCACTGTGCGCACGATCAACGGATGGCGATCGCGAAAGATCACACCGGTGAAGCCCTGACTTGAGCCGCTCAACAACAATGCGTCACCGGCGACGCCGTTGCGCACCAGCCACTGCGCCTCGCCGAGATGCCGCGGGAGGATCAGACCCGCCCGCCAGCCTAACGATTCGAGCACCGCTTCATACTCCGCACGCACCGATTTCTTGACCGCAATAGCGAGATAACGATCTCTTCCCTGCGTGTCTTTTTGTAAACGCTCACGCGAAACCGACAACTCCTCCACGGGCGCGCCAAACGCACGTTCAATCTTCCACTTGAGCACGTCCTGAAGTTCGGCACCTGATTGCGGCTGACTCTCGAGCGTGAAAACAGTCGTGCGCGTAGTCGTTTCAGGCAAACTCAACGACCAACGCTTCTGGCGCAACAGTCCCGCGCTCGCGGCGAGGTCGCTCAATACCGCGGCGAGTTGGGGACCACTCTGGATGTTGGGTTCGTCAAAACTCGGTCGCACCAGCGATGCGTCGATGCTGGCCGTGGCCGCGCGTTTCAAACGACAGGTACTGCCTTTAACGCGCTCGAGCTGGACCACCGAAGCGAGGCCTTCTTCGAGACCGATGGCGGCCGACGGATACCAGGGTTCGATGATGCGGGAAACGAGGTTGGCCATTACTTATTGACGATTTTCGATTGTCGATTGTCGATTGTCGATTTGTCTCCCGCAAGTAGTATTCAGCTTTACTGAACCGCCTTCGACCGCGACCAATCGGCAATCGGCAATCGAAAATCGTCAATACCGTCACCACTCGCTGTAAGGCGTGCCCTCACTGGAGGTTTCGGCTGAACTGCTGTGCACATCGGTCATGCCCTGTTCACCCGAAAGCGAGTTGGGATCGTCGCCCGTGGTGATGGCCCAGTCTTTCTGCCCCGTGAACGGATCAAGCGGAACATCGCGCATGTATCCTTCACTGGCGATCTCATCGAGCGACTGCGGGAGGCGTCCCTTGTCAGCCGCAAACTGATCGATCAGCGAACGCATTTTGAAAAGATCGTCACGCAACACCGCTTCGCGCGTGTGCATGATCGTCTTCTGATACTGCGGCAACGTAACCGCAGCGAGAATTATGATGATCGAAATGACGATCATCAACTCCAGCAGCGTGAATCCATTGCGCACTGCCATCCGACATCTGCGTCCTGCCTGCTGCCAACTACCAGTCACTGTACTTCTCTCCATTCAATGCTGTCGCTTTCGACTTCGAGCGCACGTCAAAAACGTTCTCACCACCCCACGAGCCTGAATCAGCGGCATCGTAGCTGGATCGCAGTTCCCATTCTGCCTTTCCGGTCATCGGATCGACCGGCAGCGCTCGTAAGTAAACCTTCTGCTTCGTCGACAACTGGCCCACTTTGGTTGCATCGACGCCCGGAACGCCGGCGCCTGCTGCACCCATGCCACGCGGCACTACATTTACGCCGTTCACGAGAGTCTCAAGATCAGGGGGATAGTGATCCGGATTGTCGACGCCGAAGACCGTGCAGTCGCTGATGACGACTTTGCTGCGCGGATCAATCGGCGCGTTCGCGATCCCTCCGCCACCCTGAAACCCGCCACCGCCTTGAAGCCCGCCACCACCTTGAAGTCCGCCACCGCCCGTGCCGATACAAACCATGCCGATAGTGTCGCGATGAAACTCGTCGATGGCCGTTCGGATCTGCCGCAAGCTGTCGCGCAGTTGTTGTTCCTTCTGCCGTCGCACGGCAACCTTCACGAGCGGCAACACGCCAAGCGTCATGATGGTCAGCACCGTGATGACGATCACGAGCTCCATCAGCGAAAATCCCTGCTCACGCTTCATAACAGTCAGGCTTCAGAAGAACGCGGCGACCGGTAGATTAAAACTCCGCTCATCCAGTCGCCGCGTATTATCCAGCTCTGCCTTGCGGCAGAGACGTCATTCCTTCACTGTTGCTGTGCCCTGAACGATCTCCGATACCACATCGCGCGCATCGGTAGCGACCAGATGCAGTGTCTCCTTCACAAAGGTCAACGCAGCATTCCCGGCGCCGACGGCCTCGAGATCAATAAAGAGCAGTGCTCCAGATCCCTTGAACGACGCTTTACCGTTCAACGCAGAAATCGAGATCATACAGACGCCGCTCGCATCGATCGACGGCGTGAACAGCGGTGCGCTGTCAGCCGACGAACTCAGCAAACTTCCCGCAGTGACGCTATTCACTTTCACAACCTTCGGATCAAACTTCAACGCCAGCAGCGCGAGACTCAACGGCACATCCGAGTCGAGCTGAATTGCGTAACGGCGTTTCTCACCGACCTTCATCACGTCGTTGTCCTTGAGCAGACTGAGCTGCGCGACACGAGTCGTGCCCAGCTTCGCGTCAACCGATTTGAGGTCGAGGGACGTGTCGGTGGCTTTCGGCAGCGACGTTAGCACAGCGTTCTGATTTGTCGCGCCGCCCGGGTTTACAGTCGCGACTTGCTCCGCCGCACGATCGCTAATCAACGACTTCGGCGCCGGAACATAGGACGGTAACTCTTCGACCGGCGTGGTCCCGGAGCCAGCACCGGCGACTGCCATCGACTTTTCAACTGCCGGCTTCATTGGCGCCGGAACGGGCGCGGCCTGTGCAGTAGTTGAAGAGATTGGACCGGGTGGTTGCGCAGTTGCTGGCGCAGCGGTTTTCGTCGTGTTCGTCGTTTGGGCGGCTGTCGCCGGACCAATTGTGGTGCTGGTGTTTTGCGCAACTGTCTGGGTCGCATTCACCGGCTTGGCCACTTGGACCGGCGCATCCGGAAGTTGAATCGTCGCGTTGCGGGGAACGGCGCGCGCGGCGGCGATCTGATCTTCACGATCTGCTTCGCGAATCATCTCCGCCAGCGATCCGGTGGTCGGCGATTGCAGCGTACCACTCGGGCGCATCTCTTCGTCACGCGGCGTCACTGCCGGTGCGCGCAACACGCGCGGAGTCACGCTGATCACGATATCGACCTGACGCAGGTCGCGCGTGGGCGAAGTAAACAGACGGCCGATGAAGGGCAAGCCGCTGAGGTAAGCAATCCCCTTGCGGCCGCGCGCCTCGATGTCTTGCGAAACACTCGCCAGCATCATGGTGCGGTTATTCTGCACGCGAGCCGTTCCGGACATCGTGCGTTCAGTAAACGTCGGCGTCAACGTGCTGGCGCCGAGCACGTCTTTTTGCTCGATGTTCATCTTCACCTGGACATCGAGATTCGGATATACCTGCGGCGTAAATTTAAGCGTTAGACCGGTCGGCTCGTAGTTGATAACGGGAAAACCGCCGCTCGGGAAAGCTCCCTGGCCCGCAAGCGGTGTACCCGTCTGCACGCCGAACGGATAGGCCTGCGCCGTCTGCACAGGCACGCGTTGTCCGATGCGCGCCTGAGATTCCTCGCCATTGAAAGCATGGACCTGAGTGGAAGCGATCAGTTTTGTGTTGTCGCGGCTTTGGAAGGCACGCAACACTGACGGCGGAATCACGAGGGCTGCGGCCAACGCAGTCGGGACGCCGCCGACGAGCGCGCCAAGGTTGACACCTGGACCACCAGCGCCATTAACCACACCGTTGTCAGTCAACAACGAGAAGCCCGGCGAACCGCCAATACCGGTGTCGATGGTCGTGCCGATCTGATTACCAAACTGGAGCATATCGTTCTTGGACACTTCGTAAATGTTGACGTCCATCACGACTTCCGCACGATCCTTATCTACGCTTTGCAACAGTTCGCCAATCAGCCGTACGTTCTCAGCGGTGTCGCGCACGGTCAAACTGTTCGTCGCATCATCTGGCACGACGATCGTTTGCGGACGGCCAACTGACGGCGGAATCGCCTGCGTCACGAGCTGACGTGCATCCGCGGGCTTCATGTTTGAAAGATAGAACGTGCGCAGCACGAGTTGTTGATACTGCGGGCGACGTGCCTGATCGGCGACGAGAATGGTTCGCCGGCTGAGCTTCTGGAAGAACAATCCTTCCTGAAGGAAGACATAATCGAGAGCCTGGGCGGTAGTAACGTCCTTCAGGTTGATATCGATGGGACGTGATTGGGTGAACGACTGCCGATCGAAGATAACGTTGAGATTGAGTTGTTCGGCGAGACTGCGAATCAGCGCTTTGAGATCCCCGGTGTAGTTGATGATTCGTAGTTGCTGGTTGGTGGAAACCGCAACATCTGCCTGGCCGTTGGCCGCGATCATGTTGCCGCTTTCGGGCACTTCACTTCCTTTGGTGCCGTTTCCGTTTCCATTGCCGTTTCCGTTTCCAGTGCCGTTCCCATTACCCGGCGTCCGGCCGTCCTTGACTGCCTGGAGCCGCAGCATTCTTTCCATCTCCGAAACAGCGAGCTCATTCACCGCATCGTAGCCGTATGCCTGGCGAAAGGCGTTGTACGCACCAACGTAATCGCCTCGCTCGGCCAGCGACCGCCCCTGCTGCATGTAGGTCTGGGAGGCGTTGAACGCGGCCCGGCGGAAATGGAGCTGATAGTCCACGTTCGATGGGTCGGCCGCCACGGCCAGCGTGAACTCCTGCGCCGCCTTGTCCCATTGCTGGGCTTTCTCGTAATCCATGCCGCGTTTGAAGTTCTTGTCGCCCTTTTTGGCGAACGCCGTCATGGGCATCGCCAGCAGGCTGAGGGCGAGAACAAAGGAGATGACTGTACGAGTTCTGATGTTGTTTCTCATGGCTACTTACTCGAGAGGTGGAAAGTTTAAAGCGACCCTAATAATGCCGCCGTAACGATTAACTTGCAAGGTCGGGACGGCCAATTCCCTTACACGCGAACAGTATATTGCAGTTCCGCTTGTTTGATTGTCGATTTTCGATTGCCAATTGCCGATTTATTGAGTGCCAGCGGGCGCTTGAGCTTCCAAAAACTGGCAATTGGCAATTGGAAATCGACAATCTGACTTTGGGGGAGTGGCGGTCGGGGTTTTTGATGCTACTTAGACGCGTCGAGTTCTTCGACGAACGTCACGCGATTGATTTCGTGCAAGGTCGAAATCCCGCTGAATACCTTCTGCAAGGCCGATTCTCTCAGACTGGTCAACCCTTCGGCCTCGGCTGCGCGGCGTACTTCTGAACCCGGCCGCCGCTCGACAATCATTTCGCGGATATTATCCGACAAATCGAGCAATTCGTGAATAGCGGTACGGCCACGATACCCCGTGTGATTGCAGGCATCGCAGCCAACGTTCATATAGAAAGGACGCTCGCGATAAATCTCGGGTCTCAAGCCTGACTCGGATAGCTCCGTATCACTCGGGTGATACTGCCGTTTGCAGTACGGACACAACATGCGGATGAGTCGCTGAGCCAATA
>DASXRE010000313.1:0-3608 GCA_036506775.1 Pyrinomonadaceae bacterium
TGGTCATAACCTCCGTCTGAGCGAAAGATGCAGGCCAAAGCGGTGACAAGTCCCCGCACTCCAAGGAGGGGTTAGAAGCGGAGTGTCTGGCGCGCCGCGAAGAAACCCTCCCACGGGTCTTTCTTTTTCTTCAAAAGCTCAGGAACGTTGGTGATCGTGAAGTCAGTGATCTTTACTCCCTGCGAGATCTGTTTCCACGTTAACGGCATCGACACTGTTGCTTTCGGCTTCGCCCGCGCGGTAAAAACCGCCGCCAGACTCTTCCCGCGCGCGTTCTGCATCCAGTCGACATAAACCTGTGTCGACGCGCGTTTCGCGATCGTCCGCTCGACGGTTGCGATCTTCGGTGCGCGTCTCGCCACTTCGCTCGCGAACAGCCGGGCAAACTCCGCAGCCTTCTCGTAATCATTCGCTGGCTTCAAAGGTATGTAGATGTGCATGCCCGACGAACCGGAAGTTTTTGGAAACACTTCCAGGCCAATCTCGTCCGCAACTTCCTTCACCATCAACGCCACCTGCAATACGTTTTCCCACGGCGCCTTCTTCGGATCGAGGTCGATCGCGATCCAGTCGGGCTTGTCTAATCGTTTGGTGGTCGAGTGCCACGGATGTTGCTCGATCGTGCCGAGGTTGACGAAGTGCAACAGCGAAGCGACGGTCGTGTAGACACCATAATCGAGCTCGCGGCCTTCCTGATTTGTCAACCGGACTGTCTTGATGAAGTCGGGCGCGGTCTCGAGGTCCTGTTGGAAAAACATCGGCGCATTGATGCCGCGCGGCCAGCGTTGCAGGATCGCTGGTCTATCTTTCAAAAACGGCATGATGCGATCGGCAACTTTGAGATAGAAACAGAGCAGATCAAACTTCGTCAGCTTCTCGTCGGGCCAATAGACGCGGTCCAGACTCGTAACCGAAACGCGCTCGCCATCGACCTCAAGGACCAGATCGCCCTTGGGCCGGTCCAAGGCTAAAAATTCGGGCACCGTGACAACCGTTCCACCCTTTTGTTGCATCCGCTTGACCATCTTGTGCTTCAGTATACTCTTCAAGATCTGTCTCGGAGGTATTTGCAATGCATAGACGAACCATCACGATTGCGATCATCTTGGCGCTGCTTGTCTGTTTCGCGGTGGCAACGACATCCGCCACCTCCCCCGCGACAGTTGTTTACACGCTCGATGCGAGTCGCAGCAAGTTTATGGCCCATGCGAGTCCGTCGGGTCTGTTTTGGTTCAAGGGCCACGGTCATCATCTGGACGCGAGCGATTTCACGGGACGCGTGGAGCTGACGCCCCAAAGCATTACGCCCGCTTCGCTGCGCCTGGTCGTAAAAGCCGCGTCCCTGCACGAGACCGGCGCCGATTTTACGGACCAGCAGAAACAGATCATCAACAAGGAACTGCACGACATCGTGCTGCATCCCGATCAGTATCCGGAGATTGTTTTTCAGAGTACGAACGCGACCGCGAAGCCCGCGGCGACTGGTGGCGGTTACGATGTGAAGTTGACTGGGAATCTGACGCTGCATGGCGTCACGCGGCCGGTGGAGATTCCGGCTACCGTGACGCTTAACGGAGACGAGCTGCGCGCGATCGGCAAATTCAGTATCGACCGTGATGATTACAAAGCGAAGGCCACGTCAGCGTTTCACGGGTTCGTGCGCGTGAGCAACAACATCAAATTTGAGTTCGATATCGTCGGCCGGCGCCAGTAGTCGCTAACCTCGGTGTCTCTGTGCTTCTGTGGTTGAGTATAACCACAGAGACACGAAGACACAGAAAGAGAAACCCACTGCTACTATCTTTCGTAGCCGTCAGGGTGCTGCTGCATCCAGCGCCAGGCTGAGTCGATAATCAAGCTCAGATCCTGAAACTGCGGTCGCCAGCCGAGTTCGGTCTTGATCCCGTCCGAACTCGCCACCAGCGTGGCCGGATCACCGGCGCGTCGTGGCCCAATGTGAATCGGAATCTCCTTGCCTGTAACGCGCTGCGCCGTGTCGATCACTTCGCGAACGCTGTAGCCCGCACCACCACAGCCCAGGTTGAAAATCCTGCTTACCTCGCCCAACGCGGCAAGCGCCTGGATGTGCGCACGCGCAAGATCGATCACGTGAATGTAATCGCGGATGCAGGTTCCATCAGGTGTCGGATAATCGTCGCCGTAAATCTCGACTCGCGGACGCTTGCCCGCAGCAGTTTGTAACGTGATCGGAATGATATGTGTCTCCGGATCGTGATCCTCGCCACACCTTTCTGTCGCACCCGCGGCGTTGAAGTAACGCAACGAAGCGAAGCGCAAACTGTAAGCGCGGTCATACCATTTCATTGCATGTTCAAAAGCGAGTTTCGTTTCGCCGTAAGGATTGGTAGGACTCGCCGGCGTAGTCTCTTCGATCGGTTGCGCCTCCGGCTCGCCATAAACAGCCGCCGTTGACGAGAACACCAACCGCTTCACGTCACATGCCAGCATCGCATCGAGTAACACCAGCCCGGCGATGACGTTGTTCTGATAGTACTTGTTCGGATGCTCAACCGATTCGCCGACGAGCGATGAGGCAGCCATGTGAATCACGGCCTCGCTCTGGTGGTCGTGCAGCGTCTGCTTCAGTTTATCGCTGTCAAAAAGATCGGCTTCAACAAACTCCGCACCAGCAACGATCGCGTCGCGATGACCTTTGGAAAGATTGTCGTAGACGACAACCTGATTACCGTCGCCCACCAGTTGTTCAGTCACGACGCTGCCGATGTAGCCTGCACCTCCGGTCACAAGGACGCGCATACACTGACTCTCCTGAGAAGAAAGATTCGATTGCTGGAGGAAGGATAGTAAACGAGGGAAGCGATTGTAATTGGTAACTGTTTCAGGTAACGGCGACGTTTGGTTGCGTTGCCACAGCATCAGTCTTCACAGATTCCGACGGTACGTAGTAGAGAATACGGCCACAATTGTCGCAGGTGATGATTTCTTCGCCACGTCGAATCTCAGCCATCACCTGAGGTCGGAGTGACATGAAACATGCCGTGCACGAACGATTGCGCGCCTCGGCCACCGCTACGCCGTCGCGAATGCGGGCACTGATCCGCGAGTACATGGTGCTTAGCGATTTCGGCAGGTTTGCAAACACCTTTTCGCGCTCGCTGTGCGACGTGACCAACTGTTCTGACTGCCGCTTTGTCTCCTCGTCGAATGCCTTGAGGCGTGCCTCGCGATCGGAATTCAGTGTTGCAATTTCGTCAGCTCGTTCGCTGAGGGCGGCTTCCGCTTTGTCGAGACCCTCCATCTGTTCGAGGATCTGCGTCTCCAGCGTAGAGATCTGCTTGCGGGCGGCGTCGGCTTCGCGAATAGCAGCGGTATATTCGTCCTGCTTCTTCGACGACATCAGATTTCGTTCCGCACGTTCCGCGCGGCCGCGCTGTTCGACGACTTCGTTCTCCAAACGCGCTCTGGTGTGTTTTGCCTCGTCCCGGCGAGTTTCAAGAGCCCTAATTTCAAAGGCGCGTTGATCGAACTCTCCCTCGATCTCGGCGCGCCTTTGCGGTATCGCTTCCAGCTCTTTTTCTAGTTTTCGTATGGTCGTATCGAGATTCTGTAGAGCGATTAACTTCTCT